>JAFLRV010000016.1 GCA_022511245.1 Coprobacter sp. | reverse complement strand
GAAACCCGGCATGCCGGTTAACGTGACTCCGGTACTGAAACCGTGGAAAGAATTTCTGGCACGGGTAAAAAATGCGACGGAAAGCGTCCGTATCGGACTGGTGGGAAAATATGTGGAAATTCCCGATGCCTACAAATCGATAAACGAAGCGCTGTTCCAGGCCGCCACCTATAATGACCATAAACTCGAACTGAAACTGATTCATTCGGAAAAACTGACCGAAGAGAACGCCGCTGAACAGCTCGGTTCTATGGACGGTATCATCATCGCTCCGGGATTCGGACAAAGAGGTATCGAAGGCAAATTTACCGCCCTCAAATATGCCCGTGAGCATGATGTCCCCACATTCGGCATCTGTCTGGGAATGCAGTGTATGGTCATCGAATTCGCCCGCAACGTACTGGGATACGCCGATGCCAACTCCACCGAAATGGAGGTAAGCACCCGGCACAACGTCATCGACCTGATGGAAAGCCAGAAAAGCATCTCCAATATGGGCGGAACCATGCGGCTGGGAGAATATGACTGCGTTTTGAAAGAAGGTTCGAAAACAGCCGAAGCCTACAACAGCACCCACATCAAGGAGCGTCACCGCCACCGCTTCGAATTTAACAGCGAATACCGGGAAGAATTTGAAAAAGCCGGTATGCAGTGTGTCGGTGAAAATCCGGATTCGCACTTGGTCGAAGTAGTCGAAATCCCGCAGCTGAAATGGTTTGTAGGCGTACAGTACCACCCCGAATACAACAGTACGGTACTGAGACCCAACCCCCTGTTCCTCAATTTCGTAAAAGCGGCTATCGAGAATAAAAAGAAATAAACAATTTAGATTTAGACAACAATATGGATAAAAACACAATTATTGGTTTTATTCTGATTGGGCTCTTGCTGTTCGGATACTCATGGATGACACGTCCTACTCAGGAACAGATTGAACAGCAGAAAGCCCTGCAACACTATAACGACTCTGTCTGGCAGGCCGAAAACACCCGGTTGCAGACCGCACAGGAAACCGGATTGGAAGCGGAACTGTCAGATTTGTCGTCCGACACCTTGCCGGCCATCGACCCCGACTCGCTGCATCAGTTGCAACTGAAAGAAACCTACGGCGTATTTTCCCGGTTTGCCGAAAAGGGAAACGAGAAAATCACGCTCCAGAACGAATATATTACGCTTACCCTCGACAACAAAGGAGGAGTTATAGAGAAAGCCGTACTGAACGATTACAAAACATACGATTCCCTGCCGCTTGTCCTTTTCGAGGGTTCGGAAAACAACTACGGTTTCATATTCAAAGCCGGCGGCCGCATCGTCTACACGTCGGACCTCTATTTCCAGCCGATAAAATCGGATGACGGCCAGTCGGTGGCCATGCGGCTCGATTTCGAAAACGGCAAATTCTTTGAAATCGCCTATACGCTGGCTCCCGAAAGCTACATGGTCAAAATGGACATCCGGCAAAAAGGTATGGACAAGATACTGCCCCTCAACACGACAAACCTCGACATGTATTGGGAACAGCTCATGAGGCGGCAGGAAAAAGGACGCATGTTCGAAGAGCGCAACAGCGCACTGTATTATAAATTCGCCGGTTCCGATGTCGACCATTTGAGCGAATCCAAAGACGAACAGGAAAACATCAGCGTAGGAATCAAATGGTTCGGATACAAAAACCAATTCTTCTCCACCGCTCTTATCGCCGACAATAAGTTCAACGGCGGTTCGGTCAAATCGGTCGTAAAACACAACGACACCTATCTGAAACAGTTCCGCACCGAGACATCGGTCGATTACAGTCCCGCCGCCGACACCGTTTCGGGATTCAAACTGTTTTTAGGCCCAAACCTGTATCCCCTGCTGCACAGTTATGACAAGAAAGCGGCCTCGAACGAAAAGCTCGATTTGGACAGACTGGTACCGCTGGGCTACAAATTTTTCCGCTGGATAAACACCGGATTCATTATTCCGCTGTTTACTTTTCTCGGCAAATTTATCGGGAACTACGGTATCATCATCCTGCTGATGACGATTATCATTAAAATCATACTGGCACCTCTCACGTTCAAGTCGTATATGTCGACGGCCCGTATGCGGGTACTGAAGCCTCAACTGGAAGAAATCAACGCCAAATATCCGGGACAGGAAAAAGCGATGGAACGCCAGCGGGCCACGATGGATTTATACAGCAAGGCCGGAATCAATCCGATGAGCGGATGTCTGCCGATGCTGTTGCAGATGCCGATTCTGCTGGCCATGTTCGCCTTCTTCCCCTCCTCTATCGAACTGCGGCAGCAGCCGTTCCTATGGGCCGACGACCTGTCCTCATACGACGCCATTTTCACATGGAGCGCCTATATTCCCCTGATTACGCCGTACTTCGGCAATCACATCAGTCTGTTCTGCCTGCTAATGACCATCACCAATATCCTGTATACCAAAATAAACATGGACAACAACGCCGGACAGCAACAGATGCCGGGTATGAAAACCATGATGTATCTCATGCCGTTAATGTTCCTGTTTATTTTCAACAACTACGCATCGGGGCTGAGCTATTACTATTTTGTCTCTTTATTGATTACCATCATACAGACCTATGCGTTCCGCAAATGTATCAATGAAGAAAAAGTATTGGCCAAACTGAAAGAAAACCAGAAGAAACCCCGCAAGAAATCGGGATTTATGGCCCGGCTTGAAGAGGCACAGCGGCGACAGGAAGCCGCCCTCCGGCAGCAACGCAAAAACCGTAAATAAATAAGTCGCAGGCGGGGCATTTCTTCGAAGAAAATGCCCCGTCTGTCCTCATAATATACCGAAAGGATTTACAAAAAAACGCTTTTCGATTCTTTTTGCTAAAATAAAGCAATTAAAAATGGGATATATTATGAAATAAAGACATTTATAATTAAGTTTGTACTTTCGAAAACCGAGTGAATGGAAGAAGCCTATTTAAAGATAGCCGTTACAGCAGCATTACACGCAGGAAACGATATATTAAAAATATATAACGACCCGCAGTCGGATTTTCAAATCGAAAAAAAGGCCGACAATTCTCCGCTGACGATTGCCGACAAGGCTGCGCACAAAACCATCGTATCTTATTTAGAGCAGACTCCTTTCCCCGTCTTGAGCGAAGAGGGGAAAAACATCCCTTATGAGAAGCGGAAAAAGTGGGCCGATCTGTGGATTGTCGACCCGCTGGACGGAACCAAAGAGTTTATCAAACGGAACGGAGAATTTACCGTCAACATTGCCCGGATTCATGAGGGAGTCCCGGTATTGGGCGTTATCTATATCCCGGTACGGAAAACGCTCTATTTTGCATCTGAACCGACCGGAGCATTCAAAATATCGGACATCGAATACAGTGACGCACTCCAGTGGGACGAAATTGTCGCCCGGAGCCGGAAACTGCCCTTGCCGGAAACACACGACGGAACCGTAATCGTGGCTTCCCGGTCGCATTTAAGTCCCGAAACGGAGGCATTCATCGAAGAGATAAAAGCCCGGAAAGGAAATGTAGAACTGATATCGAGCGGCAGCTCCATCAAAATATGTCTGGTCGCCGAAGGAACGGCCGACATATACCCCCGCTTTGCTCCCACGATGGAGTGGGACACGGCGGCAGGACACGCCATAGCCAAAGGTGCCGGAAAAGAGATTTACCACGCTTCCACGCAAGAGCCGCTCCGGTACAACAAGGCCGATTTGCTGAACGCCTGGTTTATCGTCGAACCGGAAAGAAAACAGGAACATTAAACGTATGACAGTGGAAATAGCCATCACATTATTGCTCATCGCCGCTATGGTCATCGCATTAATTTACGATTTGATGCGGCCCGGCATGGTATTGCTGTCTGTCGTCGTACTGTTTCTCTGTGCCGGAATACTCACCCCCAAAGAGATGCTCGAAGGATTCAGCAACAAAGGCATGATTACCGTCGCCATGCTGTTCCTCATCAGTGAAGGGGTGCGGCAAACAGGTGCCATCAGCCAACTCATCAAGAAACTGCTGCCGGAGGGCAAAACGACGGTAGCTAAAAGTCAGCTGCGCATGTTGCCGGCTGTTGCCGGTATCTCGGCATTTCTCAACAATACGCCGGTCGTCGTCATATTCGCACCCATCATCAAACGCTGGGCCGAAAGAGTGCACCTGCCGGCGACCCGCTTCCTCATCCCGCTGTCGTATGCCACCATACTGGGCGGCGTATGCACGCTTATCGGAACCTCGACCAATCTGGTGGTTCACGGGATGATACTGGAAACAGGCCGGGAAGGTTTCTCGATGTTTGAACTGGGAAAAGTAGGCATATTCATTGCGATTGCCGGCATCATATACATCGTATGTTTCTCCCATAAACTGCCGGCCAAACGAACCGACAATGCCGTTGAGGAAGAGGAACCGGCGACCGACGATGAAATGCACCGGGTGGAAGCCATCATCGGCCCCCGTTTTCCCGGAATCAAGAAAAGCGTAAAGGATTTCGGGTTTGAACGGCATTACGGAGCTACGGTAAAAGAAATCAAACGCAACGGGCAAAGCATTACCCGGAATCTGGACAACGAGATTTTCAGGGACGGCGACACTCTCGTCCTGTCGGCCGGGCCGAATTTCATCCCGACATGGGGCGAATCGTCCGTGTTCCTGATGGTGACCAACGGCAAAGATCAGGAAACCGACGAAAAACAGCGCAAAAAACGGTGGATCGCCCTGACCCTGCTGATTATCATGATTACCGGAGCCACCATCGGAGAGCTGCCGGCCGTGAAACAGGCATGTCCCGGCATCCAGTTCGACATGTTCTTTTTCGTATCGGTAACGACCATCATCATGGCGTGGACAAAACTGTTCCCGCCGAAAAAGTATACCAAATACATCTCTTGGGATATCCTTATTACCATAGCCTGCGCATTCGCCATCAGCAAAGCGATGGAAAATTCGGGATTTGCCGATTTGCTGGCCTCCTACATCATCTCGCTGTCCGACAGGTTCGGGGCGCATGCGCTGCTGGCCATTATCTTCATTATCACGAATCTGTTTACCGAACTGATTACCAACAATGCGGCAGCGGCCCTGTCGTTTCCCATCGCCCTGTCGGTAGCCACCCAGCTCGGAGTCGACCCCACCCCGTTTTTCGTGGTGATATGTATGGCCGCATCGGCCAGTTTCTCTTCGCCGATAGGCTACCAGACCAACCTGATTGTACAGGGTATCGGGAACTATAAATTTACCGATTTCGTCCGGTTCGGACTGCCCCTTAATTTTATCACCTTTATATTGTCCGTATTCTTAGTCCCGCTGTTCTGGGCATTTTAAACTACCGATATGAAAACAGCAAACAACATATATCCGATTTTCGACAGGATGCAGCAACGCTCCGACAAAGAAGCTCTGCTCAAACAGCGGAGTGTAATGGTCTGGTTTACCGGATTGTCCGGTTCGGGGAAAAGCACCATTGCCATAGCTCTGGAACGGGAACTGCACCAAAGAGGCTTTTTATGCCGCATCCTCGACGGAGACAATATCCGGTCGGGAATAAACAACAATCTGGGATTTTCCCCCGATGACCGCATCGAAAACATCCGGCGCATCGCAGAGGTGAGCAAACTGTTTGTCGATACCGGCATCATTACCATAGCAGCATTTATCAGCCCCAGCAACGAAATGAGAAAACTGGCATCGGGCATTATCGGCCCGGAGAATTTTCTCGAAATATTCGTCGACACCCCTCTCGAAGTTTGCGAACAGCGGGATGTCAAAGGACTGTATGCCAAAGCCCGGAAAGGCGAAATCAAAGAGTTTACCGGAATATCGGCACCGTTCGAAGCTCCCGAAAATCCGGCATTGCGGCTCGACACTTCGGTGCTTTCGGTAGAAGAATCCATCCGGCAGCTGCTGGACTTGATATTGCCCAAAATACAACGAACAGAATAAACAACGATAATAAACAAAACACATACAGGAATGGCAGAAAATTATAAATTGAGCCACTTGCAGGAATTAGAAGCGGAATCGATTCACATCATACGGGAGGTCGCAGCCGAATTTGAAAACCCGGTCATGCTCTACTCCATCGGAAAAGACTCGTCGGTAATGGTACGGTTGGCCGAGAAAGCATTTGCACCGGGCAAAGTTCCGTTCCCGCTGATGCACATCGACAGCAAATGGAAATTCAAAGAGATGATTCAGTTCCGGGACGAATATGCCAAAAAATACGGCTGGAACCTGATTGTCGAATCCAACATGGAGGCATACAATGCCGGAGTAGGCCCCTTTACTCACGGCAGTAAAGTGCATACCGACCTGATGAAAACCAAAGCCTTGCTGCAGGCTCTGGACAAATACAAATTCGACGCTGCATTCGGAGGCGCCCGCCGGGACGAGGAAAAGAGCCGTGCCAAAGAGCGTATCTACTCGTTCCGGGACAAGTTCCACCAGTGGGACCCTAAAAACCAGCGGCCCGAACTGTGGGATATTTACAATGCCCGTGTCCATAAAGGCGAAAGCATCCGGGTATTCCCGCTGTCGAACTGGACCGAGCTGGACATATGGCAGTATATCCGTCTTGAAAACATCCCCATCGTCCCCCTCTATTTCGCCAAAGAGAGACCCATTGTAGAAATCGACGGCAATCTGATTATGGCCGACGACGAACGGATGCCGGAAGAATACCGCAAGAAAGCGGTCAACCGCATGGTGCGTTTCCGCACCTTAGGCTGCTATCCGCTGACCGGAGCGGTAGAGAGCGAAGCCGATACAATTGAAAAAATCGTGGAAGAGATGATGACCACCACCAAATCGGAACGGACAACCCGTGTCATCGACTTCGACCAAGAGGCCAGTATGGAACAAAAGAAACGGGAAGGTTATTTTTAAGCATTGGAAGATTATGGCAGAAAAACTGAATATAAAAGAGTTCCTCGACAAAGACGAACAGAAAGATTTGCTCCGGTTCCTCACCGCAGGCTCGGTCGATGACGGAAAATCGACACTTATCGGCCGGTTGCTGTTCGACAGTAAAAAGATATATGAAGACCAGCTCGATGCCCTCGAAAGAGACAGCAAGCGGATGGGAAACGCCGGAGAACACATCGACTATGCCCTCCTGCTCGACGGACTGAAAGCGGAACGGGAACAAGGCATCACCATCGATGTGGCATACCGATACTTCTCGACCAACAACCGGAAATTTATCATCGCCGACACGCCGGGACACGAGCAATACACCCGGAATATGATTACGGGAGGTTCCACCGCCAATCTGGCGATTATTCTGGTCGATGCCCGCACCGGTGTCATTACCCAGACCCGCCGGCACTCTTATCTGGTATCGTTGTTGGGTATCAAACATATCGTACTGGCGGTCAACAAAATGGACTTAATCGGGTTCGACCGGGAACGCTTCAATGAAATCGTTAAGGAATATACCGATTTCATCACTCCGCTGGGAATCGAGGATGTAACATGCATTCCCCTCTCGGCACTCGACGGCGACAATGTCGTCGAAAAGTCGGACCGCACCTCGTGGTACGAAGGTCCGTCGCTGCTCGATTACCTGGAAACCGTACCTATCGACCGGGACCGCAACATGACCGATTTCCGGTATCCGGTGCAGTATGTACTCCGCCCCAACCTCGATTTTCGGGGATTCAGCGGCAAAGTCGCTTCCGGTATCGTCCGGAAAGGAGACGAAGTCATGGCCCTGCCCTCCGGCAAAAAATCGCACGTCAAAAGTATCGTTTCCTGCAACGGAGAGGTAGATTATGCATTTCCGCCCCAATGCGTTACCATAACGCTGGAAGATGAAATAGACGTCTCTCGAGGCGAAATGCTGGTGCATCCCGGCAACCTGCCCCTGACCGACCGCAATTTTGAAGCCATGCTGGTATGGATGGACGAGGAGAAAATGGACATCAGCAAACAATATTTCATCAAACACACCACCAACACGACCCGTGCCCGCATCGACAAAGTGAAATACAAAGTCAATGTGAACACGATGGAGACACTTCCGGCTGACGGACTGTCGCTGAATGAAATAGGGAACGTCATCATTACCACCGGTAAAGAACTCTTTTTCGATGCCTACCCAAAGAACAAAAATACGGGCGCATTTATCCTGATAGACCCCATTACCAACAACACCAGTGCGGTAGGGATGATTATCGACCGGGTAAATGCCGCAGAGATGAATATCGAAGAAAATTTCGCCACGCTGGATTTACCGGCGCTGGGTATCGGAGCAGAACATTTCGAAGCGATTGAAAAGGTTTGCCGGGAACTGGAAAAACAAGGCATTCCGGTAAAATGTATCACCGAAAAAAAGTAAGTCATGGGAATCCTTCAATTCGATAAACTGCCTTTCAATACATTGGTCGGAGCCGACTGGAACACATTCAAAGCGGTGACCGGCGGCCGGGAAATCGACAAAGAGTTCCGGAAAAAATTCATTTTGTCGAAAATCATCTGCCGGCTACTCAGTTCACTCAACCCGATAGAGGAAAAACGGTACCGCAAACTGTTGGCCGACAAAACGGTTGAAATGGACCCCGTATTCATTCTGGGCCACTGGAGAAGCGGCACCACTTTCGTACACAATGTATTTTCCTGCGACAAACATTTCGGGTACAATACCACCTATCAGACCGTTTTCCCCCACCTGATGCTCTGGGGGCAGGGATTTTTCAAGAAAAACATGACATTTCTCATGCCCGACAAACGGCCTACCGACAATATGGAACTGAAAGTAGACCTGCCGCAGGAAGAGGAATTCGCATTGGCCAACATGATGCCTTGTACCTATTACAACTTTTGGTTCCTGCCCAAATACACGATGGAATATTGTGACAAATACCTGCTGTTCGATACCATTTCGGAAGAGGAGCGGACCATCTTTAAAGAGACTTTCCTCAAACTGATAAAAATCTCTCTTTACAATACGCACGGACAACAGTTCCTGAGCAAGAACCCGCCCCATACGGGCCGGGTAAAGACCCTGCTGGAAATGTTCCCGAACGCCAAGTTCATCTATCTGAAACGGAATCCCTACACCGTATTCGAAAGCTCCCGCAGCTTCTTTACCAATACCATACAATCGCTGCGGCTGCAAAACATCACCGACCAGCAAATCGAGGAGAATATCGTTGCCGTATATCGCAAACTTTTTTATAAATTTGAAGAAGAAAAGCATCTGATACCTGCCGAGAATCTGATAGAGATTAAATTCGAGGACTTCGAATCGAATGCTTTCGACCTGACACAACAGATATACCGGCAGCTGGCTCTTCCGGGATTCGAAGAGTCCAGGACCGATATAGAAAACTACCTCGCCAAAAAGAAAGGGTACAAGAAGAACCAGTACAAATACGACGAACGCACGATTAAAATCGTAGAAGAAAACTGGGATTTCGCCCTTGAACAGTGGGGTTACAGTTTATAAATACATAAATAAGGAAACATGAGCTGGATAAAAAAAACGGCAACGGTCTGCCTGTTTTTGGGAGGCAGTCTCTGGGGGGCCGCCGCCCAGAAAAATGTCTCTTTTACCTATGGAAACATGGATCAGTGGATTACCCGTCATATCCATGAGTCGGCCATTATCGGGGGCAATACCAAATTGCTGTACGAAATAGGGCCCACAGCTACCATAGACGGCAATACCCCGTTTACCAATCAGGGCGGCTCGCCTTGGGCCACCTCCAACGTAATGGCCAAAGTAGCCGGCGTGGTCAAAACCAACACATCGGTATTTCCGGAAAAGAGAGGCAACGGCTTTTGTGCCCGGCTCGAAACCCGAATGGAGGCTGTCAAGGTAATGGGTGTGGTCGACATTACGGTACTGGCGGCCGGCTCGATATTTCTCGGCTCGGTGCTGGAACCTATCAAAAGCCCCAAGAACCCGCAAAGTCTGCTCAATTCGGGCATTCCTTTTACCCAAAAGCCGCAAGCGATAAAATTCGATTACAAAGTAAAGATGGCACCGGAAAAACACCGGATTAAAGCCACCGGATTCGGCCGTATTTCAACCGTAGAAGGCATCGATATGCCGGGTGTTATCCTGCTGCTGCAAAAACGGTGGGAAGATGCCAACGGGAATATATATGCCAAACGGGTAGGTACTATGGTCACCTACTATACCAAAGATACCGACTGGAACAACGGAGCCCAGTACGAAATTCTGTACGGCGACATAACCCAACATCCCAAATACAAAAACTACATGCGCATACAGGTCGAGGAGCGGTATGCGGTCAACAGCAAAGGGAAACCCGTCCCCATTCAGGAGGTCGGCTGGGCCGATGCCGATGACACCCCCACCCATATGGTCCTGCAGTTTACCTCCAGTCATGGCGGGGCCTATATCGGTGCGCCGGGCAATACCTTCTGGATTGACAATGTAGGGCTGGTATATTAAATGCCTGCACGCCTAAAAGATACCTTAAGGAACGATAAGTTCTTCAGAGACTGACGCTCGTCCTGTATTTCCGCTGTCTCAACAGAAGCAGGCAGACCACCAGCAGAACGGGGAATACCGATGCGGCGAAAAGACCGCTTTGAATATCGCTGCCACTGGATTCTGTGAAAAGACCGACAAGAGAGGGACCCAACGTTCCGCCTACATCGCCGGCCAATGCCAGCAAAGCAAAAAGGGCCGTACCGCCTCCGGGAATCCGGGCCGACGTAAGGCTGATAGAACCGGGCCACATGATACCTACCGCCAGACCGCTAATCAGGCAGCCGGCAAAAGCGAACTGCGGAATGGATGACAGCGATGCCACCAGATAAGCGAAAAAGCACAGCATACCGGCCCAGACCATATAGACCGAAAGATCCAGATTTTCGCCTTTTTTCCCGTACCACAGGCGTCCAAGCCCCATGCAAAAAGCAAAACCGCAGGGACCGGCCAAGTCTCCGACAGCCTTGTCAACACCCAGAGAGGCTTCTGCAAAAGCCGATGTCCATTGCGCCATCGTACTCTCCGAAGCTCCGGCGGCCACCATGAGCAGCAGAAAGAGCCAGAACATCCGGTTTCCAAGCAACTGTTTCATGCTCATACCTTCTGCATCCGGGACGATGGGTTCGATGGGACATACGATAAAATTATAGGTGTTGTAAAGCGGAACCAATGCCCAGAAACAGGCCAGCAGACGCCAATTTTCCAGCCCGAAAAGCGTAAAGAACAGCGTAGAACCCAGAATGACACAGACAGCCCCCCAACAATAGAAGGAGTGGAGAAGACTCATCATGCCCTCCTTGTTGGGAAAAGGACAAGCCTCAATGATAGGGCTGCACAAGACCTCTATGAGACCGCTCCCTACGGCATAGACCGCTACACAAAGGAGGATTCCGGCAAGAGGATTGGAAAAGAGTTGAGGCAGAAAGGCCAATCCGACCAGACCAAGTGCCGATACGATTTCCGAGATGACGATACTTTTCCGATAGTTCAGATTCTTGAATTTGGCGCAGAGAAAGTCAGTGACAAGCTGTACGACATAAAAAAGTGCCGGAATCAGCGCCAGCCTCGAAACGGGAATACCATATTCCCGGTAAAAAACCATGAACAGCAGCGGCGTAAAATTTGCCACAATAGCCTGCGTCACAAAACCTAAATAACAGGCCAGTTTCGTTTTCCGATAATCAGGTGCACCGTTCATTTTCATAAGCACACTCTTCTTAAATGTTTAGATTCATCAAAAACAGGAATCAGTTTTTATACAGCCTCTCCCGCAAGGCAGCCACCCGCTCATCGGTGATATAATCGTCGTAATCCATCATTTTGTCGATAATGCCGTTCGGGGTCAGTTCGATAACCCGGTTGCACACCGTCTGTATAAACTCATGGTCATGGGAAGCCAGCAGGATATTTCCCTTAAAGGCTTTCAACGTATTGTTAAATGCCTGTATCGATTCGAGGTCGAGATGATTGGTCGGTGAATCGAGTACCATCGTATTGGCATTCCTCATCATCATTCGGGCTATCATGCAACGCATCTTCTCCCCTCCCGAAAGTACCGAAGCACTCTTGAGAATCTCTTCACCGGAGAAGAGCATCTTGCCCAAAAAGCCTTTCAGATAAATCTCGCTCGTGTCTTCCGAGAACTGCGCCAGCCAGTCGACCAGATTCATGTCGGTATTGAAAAAGGCCGAATTGTCCAGCGGCAAATAAGCCGTCGTAATGGTCTGCCCCCAGTCGTATGTCCCCTGATCGGCATCGAGTTCACCGTTAATAATGCTGAACAAAGCCGTCATGGCACGGGGGTCACGGGAAATAAACACAATCTTGTCGTCTTTTTCCACAGTAAAGTTGACATCCTTGAACAGGAGTGTTCCCTCCACCGATTTCTCCAGACCTCTCACCTCAAGAATCTTGTTTCCCGGCTCCCGTTCCGGTGTGAATATAATGCCGGGATAGCGGCGGGACGAGGGTTTAATCTCTTCGATGTTGAGTTTCTCCAGCATCTTTTTGCGGCTGGTCGTCTGTTTCGATTTGGCAACATTGGCACTGAACCGCTGGATAAATTCAAGCAGCTCTTTCTTCTTCTCCTCTGCTTTCTTGTTCTGCTGCTGTTGCTGACGCAATGCCAGCTGGCTCGACTCGTACCAGAAACTGTAATTACCGGCAAACAGTTCCACTTTGCCGTAGTCGATATCGACGGTATGGGTACATACCGAATCGAGGAAGTGGCGGTCGTGCGACACGACCAGCACGGTATTTTCAAAATTGGACAGGTATTTTTCCAGCCACATCACAGTCTCCAGGTCCAAATCATTGGTAGGCTCGTCGAGCAGCAGGTTGTCGGGATGTCCGAAAAGGGCTTTGGCCAGCAGCACCCGCACCTTCTGTTTACCGCTAAGGTCTTTCATCAACATATAGTGCAGGTCTTCTTTTATCCCCAGCCCGCTCAACAGATTGGCGGCATCGCTCTCGGCGTTCCACCCTTCGAGTTCGGCAAACTTCTCTTCCAGTTCCGACACCCGGATACCGTCGGCATCGCTGAAGTCGGGTTTGCTGTAGAGGGCATCTTTCTCTTTCATGATATCCCAGAGCACGGTATGCCCCATCAGCACCGTGTCGATAACGGTAAATTCATCGAAAGCGAAATGGTCCTGACTCAGGACAGATAGCCGCTCACCGGCCCCCAAAGAGATTGTTCCGTGCGTAGGGTCCTGCTGTCCGCTCAATACCTTGAGCAAGGTCGACTTTCCCGCCCCGTTGGCACCGATGATGCCGTAACAATTGCCCGGCGTAAATTTCAGATTCACATCCTGAAAAAGAACTCTTTTACCGAACTGTACGGCCAAATTATTTACTGTAATCATATGCTGTTCTTAAAATCCGGGCACAAAGGTAGTCATTTTTTTCCATAAAAAAAGGAGTCTCTCCGGCAGAAGAGACTCCCTTTATATCGAAAAATGATTTTCTTACATAATGTACTGCGAGCTTATCGATTCATTTTCGTAAACCCGACGAATGGCATCGGCAAATATATCGGCGATACTGATGATGTGCACTTTGGAGCACTCTTTACGGTAGGGAATGCTGTCGGTAAACACCATTTCAGTCATCTTCGAGTTGGAGATGCGTTCCGTAGCCGGGTCGGACATCACGGCATGGCTGGCAATGGCCCGTACCGACAACGCTCCTTTGTCAATCATCAAATCGGCGGCTTTGGTAATGGTGCCGGCGGTATCGACCATATCGTCGAGCAGAATGACATTCTTTCCTTCCACATCGCCGATAACGGTCATGCTCTCCACTTCGTTGGCTTTGGCTCTCGACTTGTGGCACAACACCAGAGGCACACCCAGATATTTGGCATACGAATTGGCCCGTTTCGAACCGCCCACGTCGGGAGTGGCAATCACCATGTTTTCGAGATTCAGCGATGCAATGTAGGGGCCGAACACCGACGAAGCATAGAGGTGGTCTACCGGTACATTAAAGAATCCCTGAATCTGGTCGGCGTGCAGGTCCATCGTAATCAGACGGTTGATACCGGCCACACTTAACAAGTCGGCAATGAGTTTGGCAGCAATGGAGACGCGGGGCTTGTCTTTTCTGTCCTGACGAGCCCAGCCGAAATAGGGAACAACGGCAATAATCGAAGCAGCCGAAGCTCTTTTGGCGGCATCAATCATCAACAAAAGTTCCATTAAATTATCGGAGTTGGGAAATGTCGACTGTACCAGAAATACCTGACGGCCGCGAATCGACTCTTCGAAAGAAACACCGAATTCGCCATCGGCAAAATGCTGAATCTTCATGTTTCCCAGTTCGCACCCTAAACTGTTGCAAATTTTCTCGGCGAGATAACGGGAATTGGTACCCGAAAAAACCTTAAAGGGGAGTTTTTGACTCATTGTATTTTCAAAATAAATAAATCGGTAATGACTAATTTTTTTGCAAAGGTATAATTTCTCTATTTTAAAACAAAGAACTAAATCTCTATTTTATTTGTTATATTTCATTTCTTTCGGTCAGACATCCAGAACGACTTTCCACACGACGGCATTACGGGCTTTAACCGGAGTGACAAAACGGGATTCGGGCGACAGAAGCTGTACCGATGTGTCTTTGCTCAACAGGTCGGTAAACAACCGCTCTCCCTGCGGAATTTCCAACACCTCGAAAGCATGCTGCGGAATCCAGATTCCGGCCGAGACATCGTAATCGGCAAAATTGACCGCAATAATCAACAGCTCTTTACCCTGCTTTCGCAAAAAAGCATACTGCCGGTGGGCATCAAACATCGGATTATCCTGATTCACATACATCAAATCGAAAAAGGCACCTGACGATATGGCTGCCTCTTTGTTGCACAATGTCAGCACTTTCTTATACCGGGCTCTCAATTTTTTCTGCTCCGGTGTCAACCGGGCGGTATTGCAAAGACCGTCGTTATACCAGTTGCGCACCGAAGATACACTCCAATAGTCGAATATGGTGGTACGGCCGTCGTAACCGCTGAAACCCTCCGCTTCGGCACTGGCCTCGCCCAGCTCCTGTCCGAAATAAATCATCATCGGATTGACATTCATCATCGCCGAAACGACCAAAGCCGGAAAGGCCCGGAAGGGGTCCTGTGCGAACTGATGCGATGCGATGCGCTGTTCGTCGTGATTTTCCAGAAAATTGAGCATATGCGTATTTATCCCGTCCAGTGCCTGCCAGCAGCCGGTAATCTGCGAGGCCGAAGCATGTCCGCAAACAATGCTCCGCAACAAATCGTACAACCCCACTTTATCGTACAGATAATCGAACTTGCCGTCATAGATATAATACCGGTATTCGTGCGGATTATAGACTTCGGCGATAAATTTCACGTCGGGATAGACCTCCTTGACGCAGGGGATGACCCATCCCCAAAATTCAACGGGAACCATTTCGGCCATATCGCACCGGAACGCATCGACCTGTTTCGAACACCAGAACAGCAGAATGTCCCGCATCTTGTACCATGTATCGGGAATGGGGTCGAAATGTTTCTGGCGGCCGCCGATATAATCTACCCCGTAATTCAGTTTTACGGTTTCATACCAGTCGTTCTGGTTGGGATAGGCGCCGAAACAATCGTTTCCGGTCGCTTTGGCCGGATACTCTACATATGCCTCCTCCCCCTCCCCGACATAAAACTGGGGCGAAAAAGCCTGACGGGGGATATAATAAAAATTGTTGTCGGGGGCAAAATGCAACGCCGTGTTATCTCTTTCCCCCAAATCGGAAACGCCGGCGGGTTTGGCATCGGAATGATAACAACGGGCGACATGATTGGGAACAAAATCGATAATGACCTTCAGTCCGGCCTCATGCGTGCGGGCAACCAAATCCTCGAACTCCTGCATGCGGTTGGGGACATCGACTGCCAAATCAGGGTCTATGTCGTAGTAATCCTTAATGGCATACGGAGAGCCGGCGGCCCCTTTCACGACATAAGCATTGTCCCGGCGTATCCCGTAGGCCGAATAATCTGTCTGCGTAGCGTGTTCGATAACGCCGGTATACCAAATATAATTGCAACCCAGCAAACGGATTTCCCGCAGTACTTTCGGCGTAAAATCGGCCAGTTTCCCCACACCGTTTTCGGACAGGGAGCCTCCGGGTCTGCAGGTGGCATTCCGGTTCCCGAACAAACGGGGCAATACTTGATAAATAATGATTTTGTCCTGCCTTTTCATACCCTTATAACACCTTTAAAAAACATAATCGACACAAGAGCGGCCCTCTTTGACATCTTTTATAATCTGTGTAACCGCTACATGTTCGGGATGTGTCGCATAGGTTTGCAAATCATCCATATTGTCAAATTCGGTCACCAATGCCATATCGAAACTCTCGGCCGGATTCATATTAATCCCTACCTCGATATGTCTCAAAACCGGTATTTTCGTTTTCAACGCTTCCAATCCCGATTTGAACTGCTCCATAATCGCCTGCTTTTCGGCCGGAGCAACCGTTTCTTTCAGTTTAAATAAAACAATGTGTTTTACCATAAGACTTCCAAATTTTATTATATTTGTATTATTTCCGAAATAAATACCGGATACAAAAATACATAATATATGCTTATAATTGGTATTACAGGGAAAACAAAAAACGGGAATCGTTCTTTCTGTTCAGATACAGTCCGGCTTCTTTTCGGTCTTTTCCTTTGCTGTATCCTGTTGACAGGATGCAGACAGAAAGAAGCCCGTCCGGAGGTGGTCAAGAACGATTTCGAACTGATTAAAGAAAAAAAGGAACTGACGATACTGACCTTGTACAGCTCCACCTCCTATTTCCTGTACAAAGGCGAGGAAATGGGATACGAATATGAACTGATTAAACAATTTGCCGATGACAACCAGCTGGGAATAAAGGTCGTAGTGGCCGAGAACATCGCCCGGCTGATAGAGATGCTCAAAAACAGACAGGGTGATATCATCGTCTATGACCTCCCGGTGACCAACGAACTGAAAAAAGAAATTCTGTACTGCGGACGCAATGTGATTACTCACCAAGTGCTGATACAACCCCGAAAGCAGGGATACCAACCGATACGCAACGTCACCGAACTCATCGGCAAGGAGATCTATGTGGAAAAAGGCTCGAAATACGAAGACCGGATAAACAACCTGAACAACGAACTGGGCGGGGGTATCGGAATCCATCTGATAAACCGGGATACGCTTGTCACCGAAGACCTCATCGAAATGGTAGCGACCGGAGAATTACCCTATACACTGGCCGACAACAACATCGCCCAAATCAATAAAACCTATTTCCACAACATAGATATAAGTCTGACCGTCAGTTTCCCGCAAAAATCATCGTGGGCCGTACGTTACGACTCGCCGGCTCTGGCTCAGGCCATCAACCAATGGATGCAACGGAACAACAATACCCCCCAATACAAAAGCAGACAAAAACGATATTTCGAACTCAGTAAGAATCCGTCCAATCCTAAAATACTTTCATTGCAAAAAGGACAAATTTCGGTATATGACCCGCTGTTCAAGAAATATGCCGCCCAAATCAACTGGGACTGGCGGCTAATCGCTTCGCAGGCATACAAAGAGTCCCGGTTCGATACATCGGCCGTATCATGGGCCGGAGCCAGAGGGCTGATGCAGATTATGCCCCAGACGGCACGGCGGCACGGACTGGAAGAAAACATCGAAAACCCGGAAGCCAATATCGCCACAGCGGTAAAAATCATCCAAAATCTGAATAAAAGTTTTGCCAAAATAGAACCGGAAGAGGAGCGTATCAAATTCATTCTGGCGGCATACAATTCGGGAATAGGCCATATACTGGATGCGATTGCATTGACCCGGAAATATGGAAAAGACCCGAACAAATGGGACGACAATGTGGCCGAATACATCATACTGAAAAGCAATCCCGAATATTTCAACGACAGTGTATGCCGGTTCGGTTATTTCAGAGGCCGGGAAACGTATACGTATGTAAAGGAGGTACTATCCCACTACGAAGCATACAAACAGAAGATTCCCCAATAAATTTAAATACCGTAAAAAAATTTTTAATATATTTGTTTCCATATTCATCTTTAACCAATAAAACACATGAAAAAAAGTAAATTAACCTTGTTTCTGGCCGTATTGCTCAGCGGCAGCATTCTGTTCTCGTCCTGTATAGGGTCATTCTCCCTGACGACCAAACTGCACGGATGGAACAACAACATCGGCAACAAATTCGTGAACGAGCTGGTATTTCTGGCATTCTGTATTCTGCCGGTTTACGAAATCTCGTTAATGGCAGACTATCTCGTCCTGAACTCCATCGAGTTCTGGTCCGGCTCCAATCCGATTGCTGAAAGTACTCATCACATTAAAGGGGAAAATTCCAACTTCCTGGTAAAATCCCACAAAAAAGGGTACACCATTATCAACGAAGACACCAATACCTCGATGGATTTGGTATTCGACAAAAACGACAAATCGTGGTCTGCCGTCTGCAACGGAAAGAATGTAAAACTGATGACTTTCATTGATGACAACCATGTAGACATGTACAACGCCAACGGTGAAGCGGTTACTATCGAACTCTCCCAAGCCGGCGTACTGACCTACCAGGATATGGTCAAAAACAATATGGAATGGGTGGCTTGCCGATAACCTACACATCCATAAGATAAAAAAAGCTGTCCGGTCAGGACAGCTTTTTTTATGGCTATTCACCCTGAACAAGAATTGAAAAAGAGACTGCTATAAGGCTTTAAATCGCATTACAAACCATCTCTATTTTTATAAATTGCTAAAAATCAGCGCCTGATATATAAATTAAAATATATGAATTTTAATTTATATATCAATAGGTGTTAGGCTAAAAATTTACATTTGTCATTCAGAGAGGATAAAATTTTCTTCACGTCATGACAAAATATAAATTTTTTATATGTGTTTTGATAATAATAAACACCTTTTCCTGCATTGACAAGTCTAACATTTATAATACTGATACAGAGAATCTTGAAGATTCTATCCCCCTTGTATTTTCATTAAAAATAGGTGATGCGACAGCCATACAAACAGATAAAAATATTTTCCATATACAATTGCCATATTATACAAACGTAAAAGAACTGTCCCCGCAAATAAATACCAACAGTACTTATATAGCCCTAAAAAAAGGAGCCCATATTCATCTGAATATAGATACTGTAGATTTTTCAAATCCGATAACATTTATACTAAAATCAAATTCGGGTAAATATATCGAATACAAGGTTATCGCCCATTATTCAAACTTGCCAATTATTTATCTTACGACCCCGTCAACTATAACCAGCAAAGAAATATGGACAGAAAACTGTATCATGGAAATATACAATGCGGGAACAGCAAACGGTGTATATGAAAAAGTCAATGTAAAAGGTCGGGGAAATACCACATGGACTATGCCAAAAAAGCCATACGCTATAAAACTTTATCAAAAAGCCGACATATTGGGATTGCCCAAGCACAAACATTGGGTATTATTGGCAAATTATTTCGATACAAGTCTTTTGCGTAATGAGATTTCATTCTACATGGGAAGAATAAGCGACATGGATTATACACCACGAAGCCGATTTGTAGAATTGGTAATGAACGGAGAATATCAGGGATTATACCAACTCACCGAAAAATTAAAAATCGACGAGAACAGAATAAATATAGGCAATGACGGATTCTTACTGGAAATAGATGCCCGTGCCGGAGAAAATACTAACGACATCTATTTCGAGACGCCTCATATCCGTTACCCATTGGTTATTAAAGAACCGGATGTAATCCGGGAAGACGAAGAATATACCTATATTAAACAATATATTACAGCGGTTGAAAACATCCTGTTCGGAGACAGTTATACCGACCCGGAGAATGGTTACAGAAAATACCTGAATGTAGAATCATTTGTCGATTGGTATTTAATCAACGAAATCACCAAAAATGCTGATGCAAACTTTAAAACCAGCTGTTTCATGCACCTAAAAAAGGGAGAAAAACTGCAAATGGGCCCTTTATGGGATTACGATCTGGCGCTTGCCAATTATGTTTTTGAGGATATTTACAAAACTACATTCAATGAACCCGAAGGATTCCATATTAAAAATGTAAGTTGGTATGACCGATTGTTCAGTGATCCTTACTTTTCAGAACAAGTAAAAAAAAGATTCAACTACTATTACGAAAACCGGCAACTTATATACCATGAGTTACAATTTCAAAAAAAGATTATAAATACGGCAATTGCAGGAAACGAATGGAGATGGAATCATTTCAACGTTAACGGAAACATAACTTTATTATACGAAAATCATACGGCAGAAATTATAAAAATACAAACCTGGCTTGAAAAAAGATTTCAATGGTTGAAAACACAATTCGACACCCGGACAATTCATTCCGATACAGAATAATCTATTACTTTTTCGACCGGAACAAAGTTCCTTCTTTTCGAACTCCGAACTGGATTCCCCAGTTATCGCCGAACAATGTACCTTTGTCAAAAGCTCCGGACAAATTAAATTTCCACCCTTGCCATTTTTTCGGCCGGTAATCGAAATCTATCAACGTGGAAAATTCATGCGAAATGTGTGTAAAAGGAACATACGGATTGCCCCAGCCCCGCTGATGTCCGACCAAAACCCGATAGGTCAGTTCCGGAACAATATATCCGTCTGCGCCGACATGGAATGCCCGGCTTCTTGAATTTTTAAAGCCTAAATAACCATCGGTATTGTATCCCGGAGAGGTGATAAAAGGCGTTCCTATCGTATGCCCCTGATGCGTCCATCCGTTATAGCAGACATGACCGTAATAATAGTCCCCTCCGCTGACCTGAACGGGAATTTCATCGGTTTTGTCCCAAAGGAACGGGCCGCTCTGGTGCGTGGAATTCATAACTTCAAACACAAATCCGGTTACCGGCCAACGATGGGGTGTGGAAAACTCAATCCCCCATAACCCGTCCAGTTTATTCCGGAATCCCATACCCGAATGGTCATCGAAATAGTGTTCATAATAGGCTCTGGTGTTCCACTCCTTTTGTTTATATCCGACTTCCAGCCAATAAGAACCCACATGGTTTCCCACGACATTGATCTGATCTATTCCGGGATCGCTTTCCGTTCCTGACAAAGGGACGAAAACACGCATAAAAGCCGCTAAATCAGACCGGAACCTGATGGTTTTGTCAGTACCAACATTATTGTAGTTCGTACCGCCGAACTGAGCGGCCATATCGACACCGACAATCCCGTAAAAAGGACGGTCTTTTTCAAACTTAAACATCACATATTTTCTGTGATACAGCACATTACGGGTATACATGGAATTGTCGAACCGGTGCTTGTCCTGATATCGGTTTTCCAAAAATGCACCGTAACTGATTTCGCCCTTGAGTTGCAACCAGTCGGTTACCTTGACAAAATGCGGTATACCCAGTCTCACTTGAGGAATAGGCCGTGCATTGCCCGACCAAATCATGCTTCCGCTGCTCAGCCGGTCATTCGCCATTACATTCCCCATCTCTTTCGCCCCGACCGACAGTCCGAGACAACGATATTTCAACTCTCCGTACAATTGCTGTACATACACCGGCGCATCACGGCCATAAGCTCCGACCATATCGAACCCGAAAGCATATGAAAAACGCTTGCCGGATTCCATGTTTTTATGGATACCGGCCCGCAGATAGCCGTTATTCGGCCGAAAAGAGACCAACCCCTGCCGGTTGTTCATCAAATAAAAGGGCGCATAACCTCCGTTTCCGGCTATTGCATTCGCTTCCACATCGTATTCCAATGCGAACTGGGCTACAGAAATTTGAGACAGAAACCACAAAAAGAAAACAATTATATTCTTGTTTCGTGCCATCGAATCAGAATTTTCTAAAATGATAAATAATATCGTGACTGGATAATGTAAGCTTCATACGGCTCAATTCCTCTATTTTATATTTGGAGGGAAATTCCTGCCATCCCAATATCCCGGATATATCATTTTCATCTCTCAACGATATATACAGCGAATCTCCGACAATAGAGTACATCCCCCACATGCGGGACGACATATAGATATCATTCTGTCTACGCAATTGCAATTGAAATACATCCAAATGAAAACTGTAATAGACAGAATCCGTATACACTTCCCTGTCGGTGAAATC
>JAFLRV010000159.1 GCA_022511245.1 Coprobacter sp. | reverse complement strand
CGTAGCGATAGGTGCAGGTTTGGGTATCGGTAAGATTGGTTCTTCTGCTATGGAGTCCATCGCCCGTCAGCCGGAGTCGTCCAACGATATTCGTGCCAATATGATTGTGATTGCCGCTCTTGTTGAAGGTGTGGCTCTGTTTGCCATTATTGTTTGTCTGTTGGCTATCTTCTTATAATCAATTGACATGGAACTGTTTAAGCCTGAATTCGGGTTGGTTTTTTGGATGTTTTTTGTCTTCGTGGTATTATTTGCCGTGTTGGCGAAATATGCGTGGCCTTTTATCATCCGTAATATCGACGAGCGTGCCGATTTTATAGATAAAGGAGTCGCCTATTCCCAAGAGGCAAAAGTACAGCTCGAACAGGCAACCGAAAATGCCCAAGCCCTTTTGGCTGATGCGCATAAACAGCAACTGGAAATTCTCAGAGAAGCAGCCCAGATGAAATCCCAGATTGTGGAGGAAGCCAAAAAGGCAGCTTCGGAAGAGGCGAAAAAAATAATGGATGCCGCAGCCGTGTCGATTGAACAGGCCCGGAAGGAATCGGAACAGCAATTCCGCAACGAAGTCAGTGTTTTTGCGCTGCAAATCGCAGAAAAACTGATGCGGAAAGAGTTGGCTGATGACAAGTCCCAGCTGGAGATGATTGACAAACTATTGAATGATATTGAGACTAAAAACTAAAATGGCATGAACGAAGGATTAGTTTCACGCAGATATGCCAAGTCTTTGCTCAAATATGCGCAAGACCGCCGTACTGCTGAACAGATGTACAAAAAGATGAAGGTGCTGGAGGAGAGTTTCGTCACTCATCCCGACCTGGAGAAATCGCTTCACAATCCGGTGCTTTCGGTACAGGATAAGGAGAACCTTCTTCTGGCAGCTGTCGGCACCGCTGCGGGAGAAGACTTCCTTCGCTTCATTCGTTTAGTGATTAAGAACCGGCGCGAATCTTTTATGCGCTCTATCGGTCTGATGTATCAGAAGTTGTATCGGGAATTGAACCATATCTCGTTAGCTCAGATAACGACTGCTGTGCCGGTCGGCGGCGAGATATTGGACAAGATAAAACAGTTGATATCACGACAAGCCGGTCAGACGGTTGAATATACATACCGGATAGACCCTTCCATCATTGGGGGATTTGTGCTTAAAATCGATTCGATGCAGCTCGATGCTTCGGTAGATAAGGAATTAAAATTATTGCGTTTAAAATTACTGAACAGCAAACAAAGATTATGATAAAACCTGACGAAATATCTGATATATTGAAACAACAGCTCGACGAAGTAGACTCGAAAGTCAATTTCGAAGAAGTGGGTACTGTATTAGGGGTCGGCGACGGTGTTGCACACGTCTTTGGTCTCGATAATGTACAGGCCAGTGAGCTTCTTGAGTTCGAGAACGGTGTGAGAGGTGTTGCCATGAACTTGGAGGAGAGTAACGTGGGTGTGATTCTGCTGAGCTCTTCGGACAAGGTAAAAGAGAATATGAGTGTACGCCGTACCGGTGCGATTGCCTCTATCCCGGTGGGTGAAGGGCTGATTGGCCGTGTCATCAATACGCTGGGTGACCCCATCGACGGTGCCGGGCCTTTGACAGGCGATATGATTCCCCTGCCTCTCGACCGCAAGGCTCCCGGTGTAATTTTCCGTCAGCCGGTGAACGAGCCGTTGCAGACCGGTATCAAAGCTGTCGACTCGATGGTGCCTATCGGACGGGGACAGCGTGAGCTTATCATCGGTGACCGTCAGATTGGTAAGACCTCGATAGCAATCGATACGATTATCAACCAGCGGAAGAATTTTCTGGCCGGTGACCCCGTATATTGTATCTATGTAGCTATCGGACAGAAAGCTTCGTCCGTAGCGACATTGGTGAATACGCTGCGTGAGCACGGAGCGATGGATTATACGATTGTTTTGGCGGCCAATGCATCGGATTCGGCGGCCATGAGATATTATGCACCTTTTGCCGGAGCCACTATCGGTGAGTTTTTCCGGGACAGCGGCCGTCATGCATTGGTCGTTTACGATGACTTGTCGAAACAGGCCGTAGCCTATCGTGAAATTTCGTTGATTCTTCGTCGTCCTTCAGGACGTGAGGCCTATCCCGGCGATATTTTCTATCTGCACTCCCGTCTGCTGGAACGTGCGGCAAAGATTATTGCCAACGATGAGGTCGCCGCTACGATGAACGACCTTCCCGATGAATTGAAGCCGATGGTGAAAGGGGGAGGTTCGTTAACGGCCCTTCCGGTTATCGAAACCCAAGCCGGTGACGTGTCGGCCTATATTCCTACCAATGTAATTTCAATTACCGACGGTCAGATATTCCTGGAATCCGGTTTGTTCAATCAGGGTATACGTCCGGCTATCAACGTAGGTATTTCCGTGTCCCGTGTGGGTGGTAATGCCCAGTTGAAAGCCATGAAGAAAATTGCCGGTACGTTGAAAATCGATCAGGCACAATACCGGGAGTTGGAATCGTTTACCAAGTTCGGAGGCGATTTGGACCCCGTAACGGCTATGGTGATTGACAAAGGCCGCAAGAACGCCAAAGTGCTGGTTCAACCGCAGTATACGCCTATGGCCGTAGAAGACGAAATGGCCATTATCTATTGCGGAACGAAAGGGTTGTTGCAGCAAGTCCCGCTGGAAAGCGTCCCTGAATTTGAGAAACTCTTCTTGCAGATTCTCAAATCGAAATACCAGAAAGAGGTATTGGATGTACTCAAGGCCGGCCAGCTTACGGACGAGGTGGAAACATTGTTGAGAGAAGTTGCAGAAGACGTAGCGAACAGATTTAAGGCTTAAGATATATGGCATCGATGCGCGAATTGAAGGGAAGGATAAATTCTGTCAACTCTTCCCACAAGATTACAGGGGCGATGAAAATGATTTCGTCGGCCAAGTTGCGTAAAGTCCAGTCGGCTTTGGAGCATCTTGTCCCGTTTCGGAAACAGTTGCGGAGTACCCTGAATAATTTGCTGGGAGACGACAGGGAATATCAATCGCCATTGACTGAGCAGCGCCCGGTTCGTCGGGTGGCATTCGTTGTATTCGGTTCCGATGAGGGATTGTGCGGTGCATTCAATGTATCGTTGTTCAAACTCCTGCTGGAATCGATGAACCGTACGAACGAAGAGCTGGGTGAGTCTCCGGAATATGTAGTCTATCCGGTCGGAAAAAAAGTCGCATCTTCCGTTGCCAAAATGGGCGGGGTAGAGGTGGCCGATGTCACCTATCTCCATTCAAGAAGCGGAGGCGATGCCGTTAAACAGTTGTCTGACGAGTTGACCCGTCGTTTTCTGGCTCATGAAATCGACCGGGTGGAGTTGGTCTATTTCCATTTTAAGAGTGTAGGAGTACAGACATTGAGTACACGGGTATTGCTGCCGGTACGGGTTGCCGATTTGAGCGATGCCCCGAAAGATGCTTACCCCACTCCGTACATCTATGAGCCGGATAGCGAGACGATATTCCGCACCGTATTGCCCCTTTACGTGCGTTCGACCTTGCATGAAACCTGGCTCGACAGCAAGACATCGGAAGAGGCTTCCCGCATCATGGCGATGCAGATGGCCAATGACAATGCCAAGAAATTGCTGGAAAGTCTGCAATTGGAATACAATAAACTCAGACAGCAGAACATCACGGCGGAGCTGCTCGATATATTGGGCGGCTCGGTTCAATAGGAATTTATAGGACGAAAGGATTTTTGACAACGACTTCCGGTCTTGAATTTCAAAGATAAGAAAGAATAAATTTATACAGACAGTATCAAATAGCAGTTTATGGAAAGTTTTAAAAATTACTTTGTCTCTTTCTGGAAAGGTTTGAAAAGCCTGTTGGTGGGCATGAAAGTGACCGGTACTGAATTTGTTACTAAAAAAGTGACAGAACAGTACCCCGAAAATCGGGCGACATTGAAGATTGCCGACCGGTTCAGAGGTCAGCTTAAGTTGGTCTATGACGAGAATGGCGAGCATAAATGTATCGCCTGCGGAATCTGCCAGATGAATTGCCCCAACGGAACCATACAGGTAATCGCCGACAAGGTGACTACCGAAGACGGCAAGACAAAACGGGTATTGAACAAGTATATGTATGATTTGGGCAGTTGCACTTTCTGCCAGTTGTGCGTGGTGACTTGTCCGCATAATGCGCTGGAGTTCGACAACAAGTTCGAACACGCCGTATTTACCCGTGAGAAATTGGTGAAACAGCTTAATCACACTACAGACAGTGCTGTAGAAAACAAATAAGTATTATGGAACAAGTAGCTAATCAAGTAATCTTTTATTTACTTTCGGCGGCAATCATTATATTTTCTGTATTGACGGTAACGACACGTCGTATTTTGCGGGCTGCCACTTTCCTCCTTTTCGTGCTGTTTGCGACAGCCGGTCTTTATTTTCAGCTCGACTATCATTTTCTGGGAGCCGTGCAGCTGGCCGTCTATGCCGGAGGTATTGTCGTTTTGTTTGTATTCTCGATTTTGCTGACCAGCGGGCCGGGAGAGAAGTAGGAGCAGCTGACCGGCAAAAAACGGATAATGGGACTTGTCGCTGCCTTGTCGGGGGCA
>JAFLRV010000158.1 GCA_022511245.1 Coprobacter sp. | reverse complement strand
TCACATATTTGCGGGTAACCGTCGCTATGCCGCTCATGCGCTGCATTACGTTCAGCATAAGCCGCTCGGTCTGCAACAGGGACTGCACCTTGCCTTCGACGACAAATGCAACGTCTCCGGGTTTTACTTCGGCGCCGTCTTCGATATATACGGTCATTTTCAAATCGGAATCGAAAGCATTAAAGATGCGGCGGGCGATATCGACTCCGGCCAATACGCCGGCTTCTTTGATTAACAATTTGGATTTCCCGGTTTCTTCGGCCGGAATGCAACACAGGGTTGTATGATCTCCGTCTCCTATATCTTCGGCAAAAGCCAATTTTATAAGTTCATCGATTAACTTTTCCATTACAATTTTTCTATTCTTATTTGTGCTATTTTATTTCTGTTTTTATCGGTAGAGATAAGACAATATACTCTGAAACCGCCGGACTCCGTATCTAACCGGCCTATCATATATTGCGACTGGCCTTTCCGGCTCTGATGAATCACTGAAAACCCGGACGGATTATTCTTTGTAAAAAAGAGGGCTATCTCTTTTCCGGCTTCTTTCCGGGAAAGCAACTGCTGCTGTCCGTTTACAGCAATCTGAACCTTATCGTCCAACAGCAATTCCAATGCAGCTGTATCGGCGCTCCGGAATGCCGCCGAAATCTGCTGAATCGCATCCTGTGAATATCCGGCAGCCGACATCAGCATAAACAGCCCCAACAGTATGGTCTTTTTCAAATCCATATCTTTCTGTTTTCAGAATAACTTATCAGAAATCAAAACAGGCTGAAAGGTTTTTATTACCTTTGTCCTGTGCTTATATTGCAAATGTAATTAAAAAAGTGAATATAAAAAGCGCCCAACGATGAAAATACAACTTTTGGCGGTAGGGAAAACAACGGCAGCGTATGTTTCAGATGCCATAGAAGAGTTCAATCGTCGACTGAAACACTATATTCCGTTTGAAATGGAAATTATTCCGGAATTGAAAAACACTAAAAATCTCCGGGTCGAACAGCAAAAGGAAAAAGAGGCCGATGCCATATTAAAAAGTCTGCTTCCGGGCGATTACATTGTACTTCTCGATGAAAAAGGCCGTGAATTTTCGTCGCTCAAATTTGCCGAATACATCGAACACAAAATGCAGACGGTGGCCAAACGAACTGTTTTTATTATCGGTGGTCCTTACGGTTTTTCACCTCGCATATACCAAGCGGCCCATGACAAAATCTCCCTCTCCCGAATGACTTTTTCCCATCAAATGATACGCATGATTTTCATCGAGCAGCTGTACCGGGCCATGACGATACTGAATCATGAACCTTACCACCACGAATAAACGGGGAAACATGTCAGTCGTCCACTTTCATTAAATCGGCCATGATTCCGTCCGAAACAAACAGTCCGGAACGGGTCAGTGTAAGAATTTCTTCTTTACAAGACAGTTTTCCCGATTCGATATAGGGTTGTGCGCATGCGAGACAATATCGTTTCAAGTCAGTGCCGAATCTGGATTCGAGGCGTTTCAAATCCAGCCCCCACCGGGTCCGCAAGGCCGTCAGCACCATATCGTTATATTTGTCATTTTCACTTAATTGCTCCTTCTCTCCGGCAAAAACATGTGCAGATATGCCTCGTATATACTCCGGTATATCCCGGACATTCCAGCTGCGGCACGTACCGTTGTAACTGTGGGCGGATGCCCCCAGCCCCAAATACGGGACGTCCTGCCAGTAAGAGGTATTGTGTCTTGAATACATTCCCGGACGGGCAAAATTGGAAATTTCGTAATGTTCGTATCCGGCTGCCGTCAGCCGGTTTATCAGCCAATCGAACATGTCAAGTGCCAGTTCGTCCCGACACTCGGTTACTTTCCCGGATTCCCGGAGCCGGTACAAGGCTGTCCCCTCTTCATAAATAAGATTATAAGCCGATATATGGTCCGGCTGCAGAGCAACGGCCCGTTCGAGATTATTTTTCCATCCCTCCATCGTCTGACCGGGCAGACCGTATATCAAATCAATACTGATATTGCCAAAACCGGCCTCCCGGCAGTGAATGAAAGCCTCTTCAGCCTGAGCGGCCGTATGGCGGCGATTCAAAAAAATCAGATCCTGCTCATCAAAACTCTGTACTCCCATACTGATGCGGTTTACAGGCGTGTGTTTCAGCATGGCAATATAAGCCGGCGTCAAATCATCCGGATTGGCTTCCAGCGTAATTTCTTCGCAATCTGAAAGCGGGAATAATGCAGCCATCGTCTCCCAAAGAGAGTTCAGTTCTTCTGCAGTCAAGCCGGACGGGGTTCCGCCGCCGAAATAGAGGGTCTGCACCGGAGCGCCGTCCAATTCGGCATAACGCATTTTCAATTCCTCGCACAAAGCAGCCAGATATTTCTGTTTCCAGTGCAGCCGGGTATCCGAGAAGAAATCGCAATATATGCATCTCTTTTTACAAAAAGGAATATGTAGATATATACCGGCCATAACGGGTGCAAAGATAAAATTTATACTCTTCTCCGCCGAAAGCCGAAGAGGGTATTTTTCATTTTTTTGCTGTTTTCTAACATATTGACAGCCGTTGTTTTTATCAATTTTAATTCATAATTTGCGAACGGTATAACCTGTTAACAGGTCAAATATATCGAAATTGTTTCACCTTAAATCATTGGCATATGAAAGTATATCAATCGAATGAAATCAAAAACATTGCCTTGCTGGGCAGTAAAGGTTCGGGAAAAACCACTCTCGCAGAAGCCATGCTCTACGAGTGTGGCGTGATAAAACGTCGAGGAACCATAGAAGGACAAAACACCGTATCGGACTATTTTCCGGTGGAACGGGAATATGGATATTCTGTATTTTCCACCGTTTTTTATGCCGAATTTTTAGGCAAAAAATTGAACGTAATCGATTGTCCGGGCTCCGATGATTTTATCGGAGGCGCCATTACCGCACTGAATGTGACCGACACCGGCGTAATCGTTATCGACTCCCAGTATGGAGTGGAGGTAGGCACACAAAACATTTTCCGTTATACTGAAAAGCTGAACAAACCTGTTCTGTTCGCCATGAACCAGTTAGACGGGGAAAAAGCCGATTACGACAATGTCATAGAGCAGATGCGGGAAACATTCGGCAATAAAATCGTACGGGTGCAATACCCGTTAAGCTGCGGCCCGTCGTTCAATGCGATGATTGATGTACTGAAAATGAAAATGTATCGCTGGAAACCCGAAGGCGGAGAACCGGAAATCCTGGATATTCCTGAAAATGAAAAGGAAAAAGCGGCTGAACTGCACCAGCAACTGGTAGAGGCTGCTGCCGAGAATGACGAGACCCTCATGGAAAAATTCTTCGAGCAAGGCTCCCTCTCCGAAGACGAGATGCGCGAAGGTATCCGCAAAGGACTGGTTACCCGCAGCATATTCCCCATCTTTTGTGTAAGCGCATTGCGTGACATGGGGGTACGGCGAATGATGGAATTTCTCGGAAATGTGGTTCCGTTCGTATCGGAAATGCCCAAACCCGTCAACAACGAGGGTTCGGAAATCGCACCCGACCCGAATGGCCCGACAAGCCTGTTTTTCTTTAAAACTACGGTAGAACCTCATATCGGAGAGGTTTCTTACTTCAAAGTAATGTCGGGGAAAGTTCGTGAAGGGGATGATTTGCAGAATATCAACCGGGGCAGCAAGGAACGGCTGGCCCAAATCTTCTGTGTGTGCGGCCAAATCAGAACCAAAGTGGAAGAACTGGTGGCCGGAGACATCGGGGCCACCGTAAAACTGAAAGATGTGCGCACCGGAAACACCCTGAACGGCAAAGGCATCGAATATCATTTCGACTTTATCAAATACCCCGACCCGAAATTCCAGCGGGCCATCAAACCTCAAAACGAAGCCGATGCAGAAAAATTGAGCGAAATCCTCACCCGCATGCACGAGGAAGACCCGACATGGGTTATCGAACAATCGAAAGAACTGAAACAGACGATTGTATCGGGACAGGGTGAGTTCCATCTGCGCACCTTGAAATGGAGAATCGAAAACAACGACAAACTGGCTATCTCTTTCGAAGAGCCCCGTATCCCGTACCGTGAAACGATTACCAAACCGGCCCGTGCCGACTACCGGCACAAAAAACAATCGGGCGGCGCCGGACAATTCGGAGAGGTGCATCTGATTATAGAGCCTTATTATGACGGCATGCCCGAACCGACCGTCTACAAGTTCAACAATCAGGAATATCGCATGAACGTCCGAGACACGCAGGTTATCGACCTTGAATGGGGCGGAAAACTGGTGTTTGTCAACTGTATCGTAGGCGGTGCCATCGATGCCCGGTTCCTGCCGGCAATACAGAAAGGACTGATGGACCGTATGGAGCAAGGACCGCTGACCGGTTCGTATGCCCGCGATGTCCGTGTATGTGTCTACGACGGCAAAATGCACCCGGTAGATTCGAATGAAATTTCGTTCCGGCTGGCCGGAAGAAATGCCTTCAGCGAGGCCTTCAAAAACGCAGGCCCCAAAATTCTGGAACCCATATACGACGTGGAAATATTGGTTCCGGGTGACAAAATGGGGGATGTCATGAGCG
>JAFLRV010000157.1 GCA_022511245.1 Coprobacter sp. | reverse complement strand
ACAACACTTTTAATGTTGGGGTCCTGGGTTCGAGCCCCAGGCGGATCACAAAAAGCGGCCCTGAAAAAGCGGCTCACGAATACAAAAAACTGTCAGTGCTTGCATTGGCAGTTTTTTTTCCGCCCCACACCCGGCGCAGGAGATGGCGACCGGAATGCTTGCCGTTTTCCGGAAATAATATAACTTTGTGTGGTTCTAAATCTGTCTTATGAATAAAACCGACCGGCCGGATATCGTTATCGGCAACTCCATGACCTGCATCGGACAGGGAGAGTTGAAGGATTATGTCACGCATGCCTATTGCCGCAGCGGGTCGTGCTCTTTTTCGTTCAACGACCAGCGGTACACCTTTTCGGCGGGCGACTGCCTGATTATGCGCCACAGCCGCCTGATTACCGATGTGGTCGAAGGGGCTGGCTTCGAGACAGATATTATCTTCGTGACACCCGAATTCATCGAGATAAGCACCCCGCAAAGCAATTACGGGATGCGGGGGTCGGTATCGCTGTTCCACAACCCGATATTGCGGCTGTCGCCCGAACAGCAGGAGGTGTGCCGTCTCGATTTCGACTACATCAAACGGCGGCTGGCCCTGCCGCACCACCATTTTCACCGGGATGCGATGATTAATGCCGTCGAGTGCCTGATTATCGACCTGTTCGATTTTCATGCCGAACTGTATGGCAAAGCGGAAATTTCGATTTCTTATGCGCAACTCATGGAGCGGTTCATGGGGATGCTGGAGCGGGGCGATTTCCGCCGGAACCGGGAAATCGGGTATTATGCTTCAGCATTGTGCATCACGCCGAAATACCTGTCGGAGGTGAGCAAAAAAATCAGCGGGTTTCCGGCCAGTTACTGGATTAACCGCTACACGACGCTCGACATCAGCCGCCGCCTCAAAGAGAAAAACCGGTGCATCAAGGAGCTGGCCGATTTCTATCATTTCTCGTCGGCTTCTTATTTCAGCCGGTATGTGCAAAAATACCTGCGCATGCAACCGAGTGATTTCCTGGACTGACCCGGCAAACACGCTCCTGCTCTTTTTCCCGATTCAACGCTTAATCTTTTCCCGACGGAATGCCTGATTCCCGGTTTACCCGACATTTCGGATATATATAAAAAAAGATATGCAAAAATTGTATTTTTCAAAATGATTTGTACATTTACATCAAAATTTAACCAATACACTATAAATTATGAAGAAAATTTTCACTTTACTTTGTGTGGTTCTGCTTGCACTCCCGATTGGAGCCCAAGATGTATCCAATTCGCTGGATTTCACTGACGGTGACATCACCTACACCATCATTGACAATGTAAATCACACCTGTATGACCAAAGCCGGTGACGCTTCGTTAATCGACCGCAAACTTCAGATTACTTATGGAAACGACGTGTCTGGCAGCGTGACGATTCCGGCCACCGCCAACAACGGTACGGACGATTATGATGTGGTGGCCATCGGAAGCTACGGCTTTAGCCGTGCCTCTGAAATCACCGTTTCTCCCGGCGTGACCACCATCAATGCGTCGGCATTTGCCCTCAACTCGTCGCTGACCCGTGTCACCCTGCCCGAAACGGTGACCACCATAGAGGGTTATGCTTTTGCCGGATGTTCGGCACTGTCGACCGTGAATCTGCCCTCCACCCTGACGACCATCGCCAACAACACATTCGCCTCATCGGGCATTACCGCTATCGAGATTCCCGAAACGGTATCTTATATCGGGGACAATGCGTTTTCAGATTGCACCTCGTTAGCGTCGGTCACCATCCCCAATTCCGTCCTGCAATTGGGCAAATATGCTTTTTTCGACTGTACAGGCTTGACATCCGTAACGTTATCGGAAAACCTCACGTCCATCGGGGCTAATACTTTCAGAGGATGCCATATCACCTCCCTGACGATTCCGGCCGGCGTGTCGTCTATCGGGGAATATGCCTTTTACTGCAGCAGCCTGACGGAGATTACATCTTACAACAAGTCGATTCCCGCCATTTCCTACAATTCTTTCTATCCCTCCAACTATTCGAAGACCGTACTGAAGGTGTACAAGAGCGCCCTCTCTTCTTATCAGAAAAGTACGCTCTGGAGCAATTTTTCCAATATAGAGGTTATCCGGATTGACCCTACAGGCATAGCTGTCACTCCTTCGACCCTGACACTGAATGTGGGCACTTCCTCCCAGTTAACCGCCGTATTGAGCCCCGATGAGGCTGTGGGCGACTTGACGTGGAGCATCGGAGAGATGTCGGTGAGCGACTGCGCCACCGTTGACCAGAACGGTAAAGTAACCTCCAAAAAAATCGGCAACGCCACCGTGACGGTAACGTGCGGTGATTTCACGGCTGACTGCAATGTGGTCATCGTAGCCAATCCGAACGAAATGGTCAAGATTGCGCCGCTGACAGAAACGCTTTATGCAGGCAACTCGACGACGTTGACCGCTACGGTATACCCCACGACGATTATTCCCTCTCTCGAGTGGAGGTCTTCCAATACGTCCGTTGCAACCATCGATGCTTCAACCGGTGTATTGCAGGCCATCGCTCCGGGTTCTGCCGTTATCACCGCCACGAACGACAACATTTCCGGCCAACGGGCCATCACCGTTTACGAAGTGCTTCCGACAGCCGTCACTCTCGACAGATATTCGCTGACGATGGAAGCCGGAGACAGCGAGACCTTGCAGGCCACCGTTTCTCCCGACAATGTCACCTACCCCACCGTGACGTGGGAATCGAGCGACCCGAATGTCGTGATTGTTTCCGACGGTACGGTAACGGCTACCGGTGTAGGTTCGGCCACCATCCGTGCCATGTGCGGCGGCGTAACGGCCAACTGTGAGGTGACGGTTAACCCGACGGCGGCCACCGAAATCGTATTATCACAGACTGAGGCTACGATGAAAGCGACCCAGACGCTGCAACTTTCGGCTACCGTGAACCCGGAAAACACCACCGACAAAACCATCGAATGGACCTCCAGCGACAACGCTGTCGCAACGGTTTCCACCGACGGTGTGGTTACGGCCCTCAAGGTCGGCTCCTCGACGATAACGGCCAAATGCGGCAGCGTTACCGCCGACTGCCAGATAACGGTAGAGGTTACGCCGGCAGATGCGATATTATTGAATGCTACGGCTATTGTGCTGAAGGTTAACCAGGTGCAACAGCTGGCAGCCACCGTACTGCCGGAGACGACCACCAACCCGTCGGTGACCTGGAGCAGTGACAACGGAACGGTGGCATCTGTGAACGAAGGTCTGGTTACGGCGCTCTCTATCGGAACGGCTACCATCACCGCCTCCACCGGCAACCTGACGGCAACGTGCGATGTAACGGTAGAGGCCATGCCGGCTGAACAAATCATTCTGGATCAATATGTCGTCAGCGTCAATGTGGGTCAGACTGTCACGATTGCGGCAACGGTTCTCCCGGCAGAAACCACCGACCCGACCATCGTATGGGCTTCCAACGATGAATCTGTGGCCACCGTAACGGATGGTGTCATCGCCGGTGTCGCACCCGGCACGACCGTGATTACCGCCACCTGCGGTCCGGCAATCACATCCTGCACCGTCACCGTACTGCAACCGGCAACGGCTATCTCGTTGAATGAAAATTCACTGGAACTGGAGGTCGGCGACATTTACGACCTGATTGAAACCGTAACGCCCGACAACACGACCGACGTCATCGTCTGGACCTCTTCTGACCCGGATGTGGCCACCGTAAATGAAAACGGCATCGTGACGGCTATCAAAAAAGGTGAAACCACCATCACGGCAACCTGCAATGAAAATGTTTCTGCCTCCTGCACCGTCACCGTCTCGGCTCAACCGAGTGCTATCCACAGCATTCCTTCTGACCCGGAAAACGGCACTTACAACGTATATAACCTGGAAGGTATCCACCTGATGACGACCAAAGAAAAGTCTGATTTGTACAAACTCCCTGCCGGTATCTACATTGTCAACGGCAAGAAAGCCATCGTCAAGTAAACCGGGATACAACGATAAACTTACAAAAAGAGCGTTACATTTTCGTGTAACGCTCTTTTTTATGCGATTCCACATTCCTGAATTTACGGAATCTCTTTTTCGTTCTATGCTTTTACGGGATTTGAATATTATTTATAATTTATCCGGAAACTTGGGTAGTCAGTATTTCTTTCACTACGCTGCAAACACAGAGGTTCGTAATAAAAAGGATTATCATTGCGATAATTTGTTCTTCTCTTGAGAATTTCAATTTACGAAGAAGAAAAAAAAGAGCCGTTATTAAGAGCAGAACATAGATAAAGCCTATAAATATTGCTTCATTTTCCGTTAAAACAGGGGAGGCGTCACAGGCGCAGCCACATTCATGCTCGTGAGAATGCAACATGGTTCCGATAAACAGTCCACCCATAAGATATGCTACTACGGAAACTATCATGGAACCAAAAGTGAGTGCAATGGTAATGGATGACTTGACAATTAAATTTTTGATTTTTTCAGACATAGTCAAACTGCATTTTTGAGTTAAAATGAGAGAGTTACATTTTCATGTAACTCTCTTTTTTGGTGACCCCGGAGAGGCTCGAACTCTCGACCCAATGATTAAGAGTCATTTGCTCTA
>JAFLRV010000156.1 GCA_022511245.1 Coprobacter sp. | reverse complement strand
GAAGGAGAAGAATGCTTCATCGACGAACACATGGGATTCATCAAATTCGGCTCTCGGGTCGACCTCTATCTCCCCCTCGATGCCGAAATACTCGTCCAGCTCAAAGAAGAAACCGTCGGCAACATTACGCCGGTCGCCCGGTTAAAAGAATAATGGCCGCCCGCAAACACCGGACACTATGAATACAATGGTAAAAAACATACCCAACACCGTTACCTGCCTCAACCTGCTGTCGGGCTGTCTGGCAACCGTCGCCGCCTTTACCGGCAACATCACCCTCGCCGCCGGATTCATCTGTCTGGCCGCCCTGTTCGATTTCCTCGACGGCATGCTCGCCCGGCTGCTCGGCGCCTACTCCCCGCTGGGCAAAGAACTCGATTCACTCGCCGATATCATCAGTTTCGGGATGGCACCCGCCACGATGGTCTACACCCACCTGGCCGGAGACGGCAGCACCCCCCTCGCACCATGCACCGCCGGCACGCTGCTGCCCTGCACCGCATTCCTGATAGCCGTCTTTTCCGGCTTGCGGCTGGCCAAGTTCAACATCGACACCCGCCAGACCAGCTCCTTTCTCGGCCTGCCCGTCCCGGCCAACGCCCTTTTCTGGACAGGCCTCTGCCACTATGCCCTTCAGCACCCCCTCCATCCGGGCATTGTCATCGCCCTTGTCCTCCTCTTTTCAGGACTGCTCGTCTGCGAGCTGCCCATGTTCTCGCTCAAATTCAAAAACCTCTCGCTACGGGAAAATGCCCTGCGCTATCTCCTGATTGCCGCCGCCGTCGTCGGGGTGGCGCTCTACGGCCTCAGTGCGCTGGCCGCCGTAATCGGGTTGTATATCCTCCTGTCGCTGCTCTTCTGGAGACCCTAAACAAAACCCCCGTTCCCCTTGTTTCTTACATACAATAACCCGCTGTGCCTATGATAACATTTATCCTCTATATACTCTTCTTTATCGTCCTGGCGGCCGTCCTGCTGCTGGGAACCATAGCCCGGTTCTTCTTCCGGATTACCGGCCGCAAAGAAACCCCCTACACCCGCAGCCGCACCACCGGAGACGACCCTGCCGGAGCCACCGGTTCCCCCCGCTACACCGCCGGAAAAGAACGCAAGAAAATATTCGGAGCCGACGACGGCGAATACGTCGACTTCGAAGAAATAAAAGAATAACCCCGTCACCCGGCCGCCGACCCCCGTTTTTTTTACAAAGACAGCTTTGCACCCATAATTATATTCCCTATCTTTGTCTCATGGAACATTCAGCCGGAGACCTGGACCCCCTCCGATATATCGACCGGGAAATCGCCTATTGGAACACCGAGCGACTCAAACTGCAGCATCCCCTTCGGCAGCTGTTCTGGGAGTGTACGCTGCGGTGCAACCTCACCTGCCTCCATTGCGGGAGCGATTGCCGGAAAGACACCCGCTCCGCAGAAATGCCCCTCGAACACTTTCTGCCCGTGCTCGACACCATTCGCCGGCACCAGCCCGGCATCCCCACACTCATCTCTACCGTCGGCGGAGAACCCCTCGTGCGGGAAGACATACTCGATTGCGGACGGGCCATTACCGCGAAAGGCTTCTATTGGGGCATGGTCACCAACGGCCATTTGCTGGACGCACACATGATGCGCGAACTCCTCCAAGCCGGACTCACCACCATCTCGATAGACATAGACGGGCTGAAAGACACCCACAACTGGCTGCGGAACGACCCCGCCAGTTTCGACCACGCATACCGGGCACTGGAAACCCTCGTCCGCTCGAAGCAGCTTGCGTGGGACGTCATTACCTGCGTCCACAGCCGGAATATCGACCAGCTCGACCAGATAAAAAAAATGCTTGAAGAAGCCGGCGCCACCCGCTGGCGCTGTTTCACCATTGTTCCGGTGGGCCGGGCCCTCCACACACCCGGACTCACCCTCTCCGACGACCAGTTTACCCGCCTGATGGACTTTATCCACCGCACCCGACAAGAAAAGAAAATAAACCTTTCCTATGCCTGTGAAGGCTATCTGGGCCGGTACGAAGGACTCGTCCGCAACCATCACTACTCTTGCCGGGCCGGCCTAACCGTCGCCTCCGTCCTGAGCGACGGCGGCATATCCGGATGCCTGAGCATACGCAGCGATTACCGGCAGGGAAACATCTATACCGACGATTTCTGGGACATATGGACCCGTAAATTTCAAATCTGCCGCAACCGGGAGTGGATGCACAAAGGCCCCTGCCTGCACTGCGACGTTTTCAGATACTGTCAGGGAAACGGAATGCACCTGCGGGACGAAAACGGAGACCTGTTGCGATGCCATTACAAACAATTGATACAAAAATAAAAGCAAGATACATGGACAAAAACGAACAAACACCCCAGCCGACCCCCGAACCCGAATACGAACCCATACCCGAACCCATGCTGCCCCCCGAATTACCCGAACCCATGCCGACCATAGACGATGTCGAATGCATCTACGGACCACCGCCCGGTTTCGACGACGATTATAGAGAAATAGACGATGTCGAATGCATCTACGGACCGCCGCCCGGTTTCGACGACGATTATAGAGAAATAGACGATGTCGAATGCGTGTACGGACCGCCGCCCGGTTTATACCGGAAAATAAAAAAAATCCTTTCCCGGATACACCAGCACCAGAAATAAAAACACGATCAGGAACAACGATTTTTAGACACCGCAGCAACCCCATTGCCACATTATGCTTATATTTGCAAAAAGATAAAACGAACGATGAAACAGAAAATAGCGATTTTCGCAGGAATAGCCGCCTTTGCCGTAGCAAACGCCTTTGCCGTCAATGTAAAAACCCATACCGTTTACCGAATCGAAAGCGCCGGCACACCCGGACAGTCCATTACCGTTTCCGCCTCCGGACAAGGAGCCGTCAGCGCCGCCACCAACACCGCCGACCCCAGACAACAGTGGTACATAACCACCCCCGACGACAACCCCACCGCCTATTATCTGCAAAACGTAGCCTCAGGCGGATACCTCAAAAGTGCCCGACAAACCTCCGCATCGTGGTTCGTCTCCAACATCGACCAGCCCGACGACGCCACCATGCTCATGACCATAACCGACTACAACGGCAACGCCCTGATTCGGGCCAAAGCCGATAACAGCTCCTACGGATATGCCCACAAAGACGCCGCCAACAACATCGTCTGCTGGGAAGCCGCCGCCGTCAATACCCAGTGGCGGTTCGTCGAAGTACCCATGACACAGGAAGAGCTCGACGAAATCCAGCAGAACATCCGGGAAAAAGCCGATGAAATGGCCAAAACCGACTTCTATCAGAACCAGCTCGACGTCCTCTTTGAAGACAAAGCCTGCACCAGCTTGAGACCGATATTCAACGGAGACTTCTCGCGCGTTTCATCATACCGGTCCTTGCCCCAGACACTCAGAGACATGGTCGACAAAGTCAACACCGGCAACTGGGCCGAGACCGACGGCAACTGGGACACCACACACGCCCTGAAATACCGGGTCCAGCTTTACGAACCCTACTCCGAAGGGTCGGCAGCCGCCGGCATGGCCGGCGTACAAGCCTACACCAATATGAACAACCCCACCGGTATCCTCGCCAATTCCGGCGAACTGCTCTACGTCATGGTCGATGACCCCGTCCCCGACGGAGCCACCCTCTACATCGGAGCCGTGCCCGACGAACAGATGTACAACTCGGTGACCGCCGGAGTACAGCTGCATCAGGGGCTGAATGCCGTCCGCTGCTACGGCGACCACACCCATTACTTCATCTACTACACCGTCAATACCGTGCAGAACGGAAAACCCGTCCGCAAGGTGACCGACTGTCCGCCCCTGAAAATACACATCGAAGGCGGCCGCCTCAACGGCTTCTTCAATTACGTCGGAGACAAACTCTACACCCCCGACACCCGCGAAGATTTCCTCTACACCACCCAGCGGGCCACCCACATCATGTACGACCTGGTGGGCAAGTACGCCATACTCCACTTCTTCCTGAACGACATCCCCAGCAAGCCCACCGAAACCACCCTGCAAAAAGGCGTCAAAAGCTCGCTCGACCCCGTCCTCAATCCCGGTAGCGACCGGGAACACGACCCGGTGAAAATCATGAAGGCGTGGGACAACATGTGTTTCTCCGAACGCATCCTCATGGGGTTGCAGAACGATGACGACATCGCCGACGACTACAACAGAGGCTACTATGCCAGCATTGTCAACGACCACCATCAGGTCGGCAGTTACATCACCGATCCCGGATTCTATTACAGCGACTATTTCAACAACCGCATGATGGGCATCTCCCAGCAAGGCGACCTCTATATGAACGCCACCTCCTGGCGCACAGCCTACAACGCCAGCACCATCAGTTACGTCCTCACCCAGTTCTACCACGACGGCCTGTGGGGACCCGCCCACGAATACGGCCACATGAATCAGGGCCCCATCAACCTGGCCGGAACCACCGAAGTCTCCAACAACATCTTCTCCAACGTCGCCCTCTATTTCAGCGACAGGAGCACCACCTCCCGCTGCGATTACATTACCGACGGACTCGCCAGTTTCTATCAGAACAAAACCTTCCTCGAATACGGCGCTTTCGGAGCCACCCGCATGTACTGGCAGCTCTGGTGCTACTACCATGCCACCCGGCACAACCCCAAGTTCTATCCCCGCCTCTACGAACT
>JAFLRV010000155.1 GCA_022511245.1 Coprobacter sp. | reverse complement strand
CCGAACACGGTGTTGAAAGCCCCCTGGTCGGGGAGCGGAAAAGGAATCGCTTGGGGGCGGGGCGTGTATGACACTACGCTCTCACGTTGGAGCAACGGCATCCTGCAACGGCAAGGTTCCGTTATCGGAGAACCGTTTTATGAGAAAGCCGCCGATTTGGCGATGGAATTTTTCAGCGATGGAACGGGAAATGTCTCTTTTGCCGGATATTCGTGGTTCTCTACCGATAACAAAGGCGTGTACAAAAGCAACTGGCTGGCATCCGACGAAGCGATTTTTTCCGAAATCGTAAAAAACGGAATTGCCGGACCGCAGCTGCAACAGCTGCAACAGGCATATCTCCGGTTGCTGTCGGAGCTGGTAGGTCCGGTTTATCGAGGATATTTCGGTATCGATATGATGATATACCGCAGCGGAGGCACCCTCCGTCTGCATCCCTGTATCGAGATGAATCTGAGAATGAATATGGGGATGGTGGCCCGTATGGTGTATGACCGGTACGTCGACCGCCGGGTGACCGGTCGTTATTATGTCGATTATTTCCCCGATTCCCGACAATTGAACGACGACCACCGGCAGCGCACGCTGGCGTATCCGGTGAAGATGTCGTCCGGCCGGATTTGCAGCGGATATTTCTCCCTTACCCCTGTTACCGCAACCACCCATTATCGGGCCCGGATGGAAATTGCCATACCGGAATAAAAATCTTTTTTATCCGGTCGTGAAAAAATATAGTTGATTGAAAAAAACGTTTTGTTGATTCTTTTTTATTTTTTAACGATTCAGGGGGGATTATCCCTTTATGAATCGTTGTAAAATATTTTAGTGTTTTTAATGTTTGTTAACAGGGGGGGGGATTTTTTTTACTTTATCTTTGCAAAAAATAAGAATCTCCTATTAATAAAATGGCAGGATTATTCCTGTTTTAATAAATGAACCGTTGTATTATGAAAAGGAAAATTCTTTTGATGTTGTGTTTTCTGTGCTGTTTCGGGTGGATGCGGGCCGAAGTCTGCAGGTGTTTGCAAGTCGTGTCGTCCGACGGGGTCACCAATATCCCTTTGGCGGCTATCCGCCAAATCGTTCATCCCGATGAGGCTTCCGTTCAGATTGCATTGCATGCCGTCAATGAGTTGACTTTTTCGATAGAGAAAGTCGAAAAAATGATTTTTACCGAAGCCGATGTGACGGGAATAGAGGCTTTTTGGCTCTCTCCGGAAATACTGGAGGGAGCCGGCATATACGATTTGTCCGGACATTACGTCGGAAATATCGTCGTTATCCACGACCGGGTCGATGTTTCCCGGTTGCCGAAAGGAGTATCGATTATCAAAGCCGGAGATAAAGTTTTAAAAATAATACGTTAGAGCATGAAAAAATGGATATATCTTATCGGGGCCGGATTCTTCATGTTGACCGGCACCGGTTCTGTCGCCCAAGCAGCGACAAAAGCCGTAAAATTCGTTTTGGCCGGTGGAGAAACCAAAATATGTGAAGTCTCTTCGGTAACGGCGATAACCTTGAACAGTACGTTGGACTCTCTGGTGATTGCCCGGAACGGTCGGTTGCATACCATAGCCGTAGCCGATATCAAAGAATTGAAATACGGAGATTATACATCTACCGTAGATGTCGTATATGACGGTGCTACCGCTACGGTAGAGAATCCCTATGCCTTCGATGGCGTATCTGTTGCGATAAACGGAGCGCATGTATGGGTAACCGATGATTACGGCAGCGAGATAGAGTATCAGTTAAGCGGTAATTCTGACAACGGTTGTTTTAAGATATATTCTTCCGTCAAATATCAGATTACCCTGCTGGGCCTTCGTCTGACCAATCCCACCGGCCCCGCCATTAACAGCCAGAGCAAGAAAAAAGGAACAATCAAGAGCCAGAAAGGATATGAAAATGAGCTTACCGATGGCGTGTCGTATGCAGAAGCATATAACAATGAAGACCAGAAAGGCACTATCTTTTCCGAAGGACAGTTAATATTTAAAGGAGCCGGAAAAACAACGGTGAACGGATGGAATAAATACGGAATCTGTTCCGACGATTATATCTCGATTGAAAACAGTACGCTGGTTGTCAACCATACGATGGATGATGGTATCCGGGCCAAAGATTCGTTGCTGATAAGCGGCGGGAATGTATCCGTCAATACTGCCGGCAAATGCGGCGCCAATTCAATAAAATCGAAAAATCTGCTCCGGATAATCGAGGGCGAACTAACCCTGATAAATGAAGCGGTGGGCGGAGTCGTATCGGCGGTGGGTGATACAACGCTGATTTATCCGTCCGATATTGAATCGTCCGGCGGGTCATCTTCCGGTTCCGGTTCCGGTTCTACCGGACCCGGTGGCAATCGGCCTGGCGGTCCCGGAAGCAGTGGCTCCGGAACGGTTTCCACAACTAATTATACGGGAATTAACTTTAACGGAAATGCCCTTTCGGCCGATGGCGACATCTTTATTTCCGGAGGAAAATTGACGATTGAACATACCGGTGCCATGTCGAAAGGTATCAAATCGGATGGAAATCTTTCCATTTCCGGAGGAACGGTTTCTATTAACGGAACCGGTACAGCGGTGCTGGTAAATAACGATGTAACCTATTGCACCAGCATCAAAACAGATGGCAATCTCGACATTACGGGCGGTGTGCTGACCTTTACGCAGTCGGGACGTGGCGGTCGGGGAATCAGCGTCGACGGTGCCGCCCGCTTTGGTGAATCCGGGAACGATGAGGCCCTGTCGCTGGATGTACGCACCTCCGGTTCATTCCTCTATTCTACGAGCGGAGGCTGGGAGTCAAATATCGAAGGCTCGGCCAAAGCGATTAAAGTCGACGGTGATATTACCATCGACGGCGGATATATCTATGCACAGACGGCTACCGACGGCGGTGAAGGTATGGAGAGCAAAGCCTCGATTGTCATCAATGGCGGATATATCGAGTGTAACACATATGACGACGGTATAAATGCAGCGACCAAAATTACGGTGAATGACGGATTCGTATATAGCCATGCCAGCGGAAACGACGGAATCGACTGCAACGGTTCGCAAGGCTTCGAGTTCAATGGCGGAGTAATTATGGCTGCCGGCATCAATGCCCCTGAAGAGGGATTCGATTGCGACAATTCTTCGTTTAAAATCAATGGCGGTATTTTGATTGGCACCGGAGGCAACACCTCGAATCCTACTTCGGCAATTCAGCCGTTTGCGACCGTTTCGAACGTATCACTGACCAAAGACCGCTATTTGAGTGTAAAGAAGAGCGACGGTACGGTTCTGTTCTCCTTCAAGTGTCCCAATACGGTCTCTTCGGGAACCGTCCTGTTGTCGTCTCCCGATTTTGTGGCGGGAACGAGCTATAGTCTGGTATATGGAGCAACAGCCGTATCCGATACCGAAACCTCCTGTTTTGAAGGGGTCTATACAACGGGCGGAACACTGACCGGAGGATCCGTGAAGTCTTTTACACCCAATAAAAAATAAAACAGCAGGAATAAAAAAAAGAATACTGCCTGTGTCGATGTCCTGGACAGAGATACAGGCAGTATTTTTATAAATGCGGGTCAAAAACGGTTGGCAGGGAAAACAACCCTCTCAAAAATTTTTCAGTTCCCGGTAAAGCCGCTGTACGGGCAATCCCATAACATTGAAATAGGAGCCGCAGAGACCGGTAACCCCGATGTAGCCGATCCATTCCTGGATACCGTAGGCGCCGGCCTTGTCCATCGGGCGGTAACGGTCGATGTAATAATCGATTTCTTCGTCCGACAAACGGGCAAAAGAGACATCGGTAGTGACGGCAAAAGAGACCTCTTTTTGTAACGTGCAAAGAGTTACGCCGGTAATCACCTGGTGCGTGCGTCCCGACAACCTGTGTAACATTTGCCGGGCATCGGCTTCATCTGTCGGCTTGCCATACACTTTTCCGTCGAGCCATACAATGGTATCGGCCGTAATCAACAGCGTGTTTTCTTTCATTTGAGGGCGGTAAGCCTCCGATTTTCTCCGGGATATAAAAAGCGGAATATCCTCTGGCGATAAAGATGCGGGAAAAGATTCATCGATATCCGGCAGAGCCGTTACCCGGAAGTCGAGGTCCAGACCCTTTAACAGTTCCCGCCGGCGGGGCGACTGGCTGGCCAGCAGAATATCGTATTTTTGTAAATGTGACAGCATGATAATTGTTTTCAACCGTTGGTTTGTGGATGCAAATATAGGCAATTTACAGGAAATGTATAGGATGTTCAGTCGGAAGGCCGATGTCGCAACAGAACTGTTGCAGAAAAACAAGACAAGAACAGACCCGGATAATCGAAATTACAAATCTTTCAGAAAATCGCTTAACGATATGCCGAAATAACGGCATATGGCGTCAAGAGTGCTTATTGAAATATTAATTTTCGCAGTTTCAATACGAGCGATATGAATTTGGGTATCCATATACATTATTTCTTGCGAAATCCCTCTATCTTCTCGTAATCTCTTGATTTTAAGCGCAATATTAAGTAATAATTCCTGATTACGTATTTGTTTCATTTTGTAAAGGGATAAAAAAAATAGAATTATTTTAATGACATATTTGTCATTTTGTTTTTTTATTATATTTTTGTCGTGAAAAACTATGCATAGGATTAATAAAAAAACAAAAGTGTAATTATTAAGTTTAAGTAGTATGGCAGACAATCAATCAAA
>JAFLRV010000154.1 GCA_022511245.1 Coprobacter sp. | reverse complement strand
ATGCCGAAACTCCGGCACTGGGGCTGAGAGCCTTTGTATGGAATATCGAAAACACCATTTGATACGTTTTCAGAAAGAGAGAGCAATCCCGGCACCGGATTTAAAATTATCCGTTGTCGGGGTTGTTTTTATAAAAAAAAACATTAAGTTTGTAACGCTTTATGCTTTATTTTCAGATGAAAATACAAAGCAAGCTGTTTTCGGAGGAAAATAAGTTCAAAAAAACAAATAATTATTTATATGAAAAAACGATTATTGTCAGTGTCCCTTCTGGTATTGACGGTATCGATGATGTATGCCTATACCTTAAATAATACTAAAGAAAGACAAAAACGAATTGAAAAAATGGAGCAGGTAATGCGCAATCTGCCCGATTCCGTTTTTCAAGATGTGAAAATGGAAGACCTGCTCGATGACGAAGTCTATTTGAAACTGGCCTACGACGGTTGGTCGTCACGGGAAATCGCAACCATAATGTCTACCGCCGTCAAAGACAAGAAAAAGGCGAAAGCCAAAAGCGGTTATGGATTCTATGCCAAACAGTGGCTTCCTGTCTATGGCCGGGCTTTGGGAGATGACCCCATGTATATGTTTACCGATACGGCGATGCCGTCGGCCATGTCGCTCAGCATTGCCACGACGGTTTCCGACGATATACTCAATAAGACCTGGCCTAAAATCGTCTATACCCCTGATGACCGCAAACAAGGACGGCGCAATTCCGGATATTTCCGTCCGGTAGAGCACAAACCCTCTTCGGGCCGAATCCACTGGATTGTCGTTCATCCCGAAAACCCCGACAGCCTTTATGTCGTGCCCGACGGAGCCGGCATCTTTAAAACCGGCGATTGCGGAAAGACGTGGACCTGCATTTCCGATAATATTCCCGAACGTATCAACCGCAGTCAGTCTACCGGATACGGTATACCGGTCGACCCCGACGACTGGAATCATGTGTTCGCCTTTATGGCCAATAGCACGGTATACGAAACTCGGGACGGAGGCGATACATGGCGTCGCATACAAGGGGCTACCCATAAGGGATTCAAACGCGGGTACTGTTTCCGGGATGCGGAAGGAACATTGAAGTTTATCGGAGCCTCCATGAATAGCAGCAACCGCATGTACAATCAGTTATGGATTAGCGAAGATACCTGTAAAACATGGACCTCCGTTCCTGTTCCCGATGAATACAAAGAATCGCTCCCTTCCGGCGTTAGAGGCTTCTGGTTTCAGGAAATCGCATTCGATGCCAACGACCGCAACCGCATCTATCTGCCGGGTTCCCGTTCGCTGCTCTATTTCGACGACGGAGCCAAAAGTTCGGTTGTCAACGGTCAGAAAATGTATACCCTCAAGCAAATGTCGTTTGACGTGTACAATCAGGATAAGACGGTGAAACGTTACCCGTCCGACTATCCGGACAACCATGCTCTTTTCCCCATGCCGGCCGACGGTGTCGGATTTTTGCTGGTAAGTCCCCATGATTCCGATAAAATGTGGTTTGCCTGCGGACGGAGAGAAGACAACAAAACCGCTCTTTATTACAGCGAAGATAGGGGAAAGACTTGGATTACCCTGCATGAGCCGCTTAACGGGATTGGCGGCGGCTCCATTTTCGGGAATGAAATGGCCTATAGTTGGTTAGGAGGTTTTGGCGTGAACTTCAAAGACCCCGACTGGATTTACGGTTGCAGTATGAGTTCGGCCATCAGTTCCAACGGCGGTCGCAATTTTACAGAATACTTGTGGATAAACCGGATAAAGAGCTTGCAGGACGACGGCCGTTACTATGACGTCTCCAATTCCCGTCACAATGCCGATAACCATTGTATCGCCTCTCACAAGTCGGGGCGGATTTTTCGGGGCAGCGACGGCGGATTATTCGTGAAAGATGCCGAAATTAACGGAGGCGAGTGGACCAATATCGGCTCCAACATGGGACAGATGCTTTATTACAATGTCCGTGTCAATGAATTTGGCGACCAGGCCATTATCGGGAATACACAAGATATCGACGTGCAGACATATCGCTATGGCCGTTGGGGAAACTGGCGGGGATACGAAGGAACCGAATCCAGTTTCAATCCCTATACCAGTGTCGAATATTTCTCAGGCAGCGGCGGAAGTTCTCTTGACGGGATGTCGTTCGACTCCTGGAATACCGCCCGCAATTATGCCGATGTGGTGACCGGTTCGTGGTATATGCTGCGCACATGGAGTGCCAGCAATCCCAGCACCCTGTATCGTATCGATGATGTGGGACGAAGCGTGATAGACCTCTATAAAGGGTTGGAAGCTAAGGCAGCCGAGATAGGGCTGGCCCGCGACAAAGGCCGTTCCACGCTGTTTGTGCGTACGACGGATTATCTGTACAAATATTCCACCGACGGAGGCAATACCTTTGTTCCGATAATGACGAGTGGCCAGCCGACGAAATTTTCGAATTCCCATATGGCCGTTGACCCCGATAACAGCGATTTCATATATATCGGGCTGAACGGCGGCAAAGTCATCCGGCTCAATGTAAACAATGGAACCAATGAAACGGTAGGGAGTGGCCTTCCCTCAATAAACTGTGACCGGCTAATCTTCCACGAAGGCAGCGGAGACCTCTATTTCGTACATTATGAAAGCGGTATATATATCCTTGAAAAAGGTTCCGATATATGGCGTTTCTGGACCAAAGGCTATAACGGCAGCAAATTCGGAGATGTCGATTTGAACTATACGACGCAGGAAATGGTCATTTCCGATTACGGGCGAGGGGTTTGGGTCGCCGATTTGGAGCATCCGGCCGACCGCTATTTCAAGAACGGCTTTGCCTTGAAAGAATATTCTCACAGAAACGGCCGTCGCACGATAGGCATCGACACCCGGTGGACGGTACCGCTGTACTATTATTACCACTGGACAGTAAACGGCGAGACCGTAAACAATCCGTATCAATACCTCAATCGGCCGCTGAAAGCCGGAGACCGGGTACAGCTCACCTTGACGCTGCGTGAGTCTCCCGATGTGAAAACCGTATCGGCCGAATATACGGTAACCGGGACCGAATCCCGCTCCATAGAACACCGGCAGGGAAATGCCCTTTATTCCAGCGGAGCCGGCCGGGTCGATATCGGCTATATGGACTGGTTCTTCAACGATTTCACTATCGATATGTGGGGTTTCCCCATGAGCGACGGCGTTTTGCTGGCCAACCGGCAGAAAGACCAGAACAATGGAAAAGGAGCCAAAGGGTTTCTTCTCTATCTTGAAGACGGCAAGTTGAAGTTTACCTACTCTCCGATGAATGTTCTCGCTCAGCCCACATACGAAACCGCTATAGAGCAGAATATTACGGTAGTCGGACCCGCTATGGCGACCGGAAAGTGGACGCATGTGGCGGTTACCCAGAAACGGGATGGCGAGATACGCCTCTATCTTAACGGCGAACTGGCAACGACCGCCACACGTCTGTACCCCGACCATACCCTCAACAACTCCGTGTGTCTGTCGCTTTTCGGCGATGCCCACGAGCAGAATACGTTGCAGGGTTCTGTCGATGAATTGAAAATCTGGAACCGGGAATTGACTCTTGAAGAATTGCGCCGTGAAATGTTTTCGGTCAACCTTTCCGGCGGAGAAGGACTGGTGGCTTATTACAATTTCAACGGAGAAAGTCTCGATACCGATGAAGAAGCCTTTACCGGTTACCGGCCGGTATCGCGTACTCGGGCCGAAGTGTCGGCCCGTCGCATGACCCTTCCCGTAAGTGCCGATTATGCGGTGAGCCAAACCCTTTCGGTAGGAGAAAACCGATTCTCTTCCGGCGAAAAAGCATTGCTGACATTGACCACCTCTTCCATTTCAAACCTGCCGGCCGTTGTATTCGCTTACGATGCATCCCAATGGAGCGATGACGAAGACAATCTGGACAAACGCTATTATGAGCCGGCAGCAGTCGGATATATGATTCGTACATTCGGGGCGTTGCAGGAGTCCGATTTGGCCGATATCTCATTCCACAATGCCTCCCGGCCCTTTGCCGACAAAAATTACCGGCTTTATGTAGCCGATAATACCGGAGACCGCTCCTATTGGAAATTCTTCGGAAATCTTGATTCCGATGCGAAAACAGGTGCGCTCACCCTTAAACAAGTGCCGTTACAGGATATTATCGACCGTAAATTGCTGATTGTCTCCATGAAACCTTCTATCGAAGTGACAGTGGAAGGCCTTACTTCCGACGGCCGGTTGATGATATACGATGAAAATAGCCGGAACTACCGTATGACAGCCCGCACCGTAGAGGGAATGGCTGAGCCTGACGGCCACTTCGAGATTATTTCCGACAGTTCCATTCTGCGGCCCCCCTCGTCGCTCTATTTTGCCAACGGAACAGCAACAGGCGAATTGAAAGTCGATTTCGATTATCTGGGCTCCTTTAACCAGACGGTAAAAACCTGTTTGCGAGGCCCCGATGACCGGATGATTCCGGTATCTGTCGATGTGGTCAACCGGATAGCGCCATCCGAATTGGGCAATGCCGTCGCTATTCCCAAAGGAGGACTTATCGTTGGCAACGGCGCCGATTTTGCACCGCTGGACAATACCAATACCCTGACCATAATGGGGTGGGTGCGTATTGACAATGATTTTGCGCTTAGAGGTACTTCACCAATATTCTTTTTCCGTTCCGAATATGTGCACGGCACCGCATTGGGA
>JAFLRV010000153.1 GCA_022511245.1 Coprobacter sp. | reverse complement strand
ATCAAAAGCGAACGGAATTTCGAGAAATCAAAAATCGAGAAACTGTGCGACAACGACGGAGACCAGATTCTGGCTTTTAAACGGAAAGACCTGGTATTTGTATTCAATTTCCATCCGAACCGGTCGTTCAGCGACTACGGCATTCTGGCTCCGTGCGGAGAATACAAAACGATACTCAACTCGGATGCGCCCCAATACGGCGGATTCGGCCAGATTGACGAATCGGTTTCGCATTTCACACTTTTCGACCCGTTGTACAAAAAAGCGAAAAAAGAGTGGCTCAAGCTGTATATCCCGGCCCGCTCGGCGATTGTTCTCAAATGGATTAAACCGGCGAAACCGGCGAAAAAAAAGAATTAGAAAAAATCACTTAAAATCGGAAAAACATATTGTAAAACATATAAAATTATTTTGTAAGTCGAAAAAAAAGGGTCTACTTTGCAACATCGATTAAAACAATCTTTTGACCTTAAAAGTTAATACCCTTTGAAAACTATAAAAAAGAGCTTTGTTGAAAAGCTCTTTTTTATTTTTTATAATACAGATTCTTTTCTACGACAGGAAATAGAGGACGATTGCGCATACAAAGGCTATCCCGACGATAACGCCCTGCCAAAACCGGTAAGTGACAGGCCCCAGCAGATTCAGCCAAAAATTGCCGAACCAGCCTTCGGGGCGGTTCCATGTCCATCTCCAATCGAATATCAATCCGGCAAGGTACACCAAAAGCATCGGAACAACCAGCAAATAGCCGCTTTTCGGATGGACACGGATATATTCAACGGCTTTCCCGAAACTTGTCTCTATGTTATCGAACAGGCTATCCAATATTTCAGGCCTCTATCTGTTTTATCAGAGAATCGAGGTCGACATCGAGTTCTTCAATGTATCCGATGTCTGTGTGAAACAGGTACAACCGTCCCGACTCTTCTCCTTTCCGGATAAAAAGAATCGATTCCGGCCCTTCTCCTATGGCCAGCGACTGTTCCAGCAACGCTCTGTCTTCCGGTTCAAAAAGTTCAATTTCCGGCAACGTCTTCACGACTCCTTGCACCTGATAAATACGGAGATAACTTTCGCCGTCGATACCTGTATGCTGAAAGAGCTCTTCCAACGAATAGAGCGTAAAATTTTCATCCTTAATCTGTACGGCAACAGATTTATTCCCGATACATTTTTCGTATCTTCCGGATATAATACCCGAATATTGTTTCATGTCCACGACTTAATATTTTTAATTCCTTGTACACAAAACGTCCTTAATTATACTTCCATACAAAGGTATATTTTTTTGGACTATTTTAATAAAAAATCCCACAAAAAATATATTCCGAAAATATTTTTTTATTTTGTACTCGGATAACAAAGGATAAAAATTTTTCCAATTTATCCGGTAATTGACAGAGATATTGTATCTTTGAATCTATATTGTGACCCGGTATACGCTGTAATAAATAAGCGGACTAAACGAATTTCATCATGGACAGTCATTATTCAAATACCATAGAAGAGAATATAAATGCTCTGTTTCAGACATTGGAACAACGGGTATCGCCTCAGGATATGACCCGCATACGGGAGGCGTATGAACTGGCGAAAGAGGCGCATGCTCCTCAAAAACGCAAAAGCGGAGAACCGTACATCATCCATCCGGTGGCTGTTGCCCGCATCGTGGCCGAAGAGCTGGAACTGGGAGCCAATCCCGTCATCGCCGCCTTCCTGCACGATGTGGTGGAAGACACCCCCTACTCCATAGAGGATATCCGCAACCGTTTCGGCGAGGATGTGGCTTTTCTGGTCGGCGTGGTCACCAAACAGAAAGAGGACAAAAACGTACAGTCGAAACAGGTCGAGAATTTCCGGCAGATGCTGGCTTCGGTACAATTCGACATCCGGGCGCTGCTCATCAAACTGTCTGACCGGTTGCACAACATGCGCACATTGAACAGCATGCGGGCCGACAAACAGATGAAAATCGCCGGCGAAACAGATTATTTCTACGCTCCGCTGGCCAATCGGCTGGGGCTGTATCATGTCAAAACCGAACTGGAAAACCTCTCGTTCCGATACCGCTGTCCCCGAGAATATGCCCTCCTCGAAAACCGGCTGGAGGAAGAACGCCGGCAAAATGCCCCTCACATCGAACTCTTTATAACGGCTATCAATGAACTGCTTGCCGACAAAGGGGTCGAAGTCCGCACCGAACTCCGCTACCGGATGCCTTACAGCGTCTGGCGCAAAATGCAGGCATTGAAATGCGACATCCAACATGCCGACGGGAAACACTATATCCGTATCATCTACCCCGACAAGACCGATTTGTCGGAAAAAGACATGAGTCTGCGCATCTACTCGATACTGACCGACAGATTCAAGGAACGGCCGGGCAGCGTATCCAACTACATCGACGCTCCCAAAGAAAACGGATACCAAAGTTTTCATGTAAAATTGCTCAGCGAACAGGGCACTTGGGAAGAAATACATATCTCATCGGAACGCATGGTGCGCAACTCCCGGCTGGGCTGTGCCGCCGAACGCACCGAGAAGAACGTAAAAGCGTGGCTCGAAAAATTCAAAGAGGTGTTGAAAGACGTCGCCTACCACAGTCATGAAATCGAGTTTATGGACGGGGTGACGGCATCATTCTACAACGACGACATTATGGTATTTACCCCCAAAGGAAAGGGGGTCATCCTGCCCAAGAATGCGACAGCTCTCGATTTTGCATTCGAAATACACAGCCACATCGGCGAACACGCCGTATATGCCCGCATCAACGGAAAACTGGCTTCTGTAAAAACCATATTGCATCGGGGCGACTGTGTAGAAATCGGCACCAGCCCGGAGGCTCTGCCCGACGAGGACTGGCTGCACCATGTGTCGACCTACAAGGCGATACGGCATCTGCGCAGCTACATGGCTCACCGCCCCACTATCGAATACAAGCGGTGCCCGCACTGCCATCCCCTGCCGGGAGACGAAGTTATCGGGTTCCGGTCAGACGATGAAAAGATAACCCTGCACAAGCGCAACTGCCACGAAGCCATCCGGCTGGCGTCCCAGCAGGGAGATTCGATTATCGCCGTCAATTTCGAAGAAAACGAACAATTTTTCTATCCGGTGCGCATCCGCATACGGGGTATAGACCGCTATCATCTGCTTATCGACTTGGTGGACTGCATTACCGAAAAACAGAATCTGTCCATATCGAAACTATCGACCGAAACCATCGACCGCATCGTGCAGTGTACGGTAGACTTTTCCGTCCATTCGGCCGATGAACTGCAAGCGGCCATGAACTCTGTTTCCCAAATTAACGGAGTAGACGAAGTGTACCAAATTGTAAACGACCGACACTGAAGGTGAAAAGCCGGGACCGAAACATAGGAATACGGAAAATAGCCAGCAGTCATCTGCTGCTGGTTATCCTGCTGCTGGCCTCTTTCTACTTTATCGGGAAAGAGATTATCCTGCTCACCTCTCCCAACCCTTATGAAGCCGAATTAATGGGAAAACGGAAGGCTATCAACCGCACATTGAACTGTCTCTATCAGACCGATGCGCTGGGACAGACGCTTATCATGGGGAAACAGGCCGATTTTGCTCAATATGAGCAGGCTCTGTCATCCACGCTGGCCGCCCTCGATACCTTGAAACAAATAACGGCCGACTCGGTGCAGATATACCGTATAGAGCGGGTCGATACGCTGTTGCAACAAAAAAGCCGGAACGTTCTCGCCTTGCTGAAAACCATAAACTCCCGGCAAAACATCGAGATTTACGAAAAAAATATCGATAAAATTATCGCCCAGCAGGACTCCATGCTGCAACGGCAGCACGAACAATACCGGATATTGCAAAAACAAGACTCCCTGCTGAAAAAACAGAAATCTCAAAAATTAATCAAACGCATTGCCAGCGCATTCGGCAACAAAGGAAGCCGGACCGATACCGAAGAAAACGATTCGATTGGAAAATATACCCCCATCGACAGCGTTGTCACCATCTCCCAAAATCTGAAAACCGAAATAGACGACAGCCGGGAAAACCTGTCGGAAAAAATATCGGTGCAAAGCGACCGGTTGTGGCACAACAACCAGGTGCTGAACAGCCAGATAGACCATCTTATCCGGGATTACGAACAGGAAGAACTGTCGGCCTTCATACTCGCTATGGAAAAACAGCAGACCATACGCCGGAGAGCCGTGTATGTGCTGGGTATCATCGCTATTATCGCCATCGTTCTGGCGTTGGCATTTCTCTTTGTCATCAGCCGTGATCTCACCCGCAGCCACCGGTACCGGAAAGAACTGGAAGAGGCCAACCGCACCGCCGGAGAACTGCTCCGTTCACGGGAAAAACTGATGCTTACCATTACTCATGATTTCAAAGCTCCGCTAAGTTCGGTCATCGGGTATATCGACCTGCTGGAACGACTGCTCCAGGACGAGCGACAACGCTTTTATCTGCAAAACATGAAGCAGTCGTCACAGCATCTGCAGTCTCTGGTCAGCAATCTGCTCGACTTCTACCGGTTGGACGCCCGCAAAACCGATATCCAATACATTCCGTTTGTCCCGGCCTGCCTGTTCGAAGAAATCAAAAACCGGTTCGTTCCCATTGCCGAACAGAAGGGATTGCAACTCCATTACCGGACAGACTGCCGCACTGAACAAACGTTTACCGGTGACCCGCTGCGCATCACGCAGATTGCCAACAACCTGCTTTCCAACGCCATCAAATTTACCGCACAGGGCAAC
>JAFLRV010000152.1 GCA_022511245.1 Coprobacter sp. | reverse complement strand
GTATGGCCGCGCACTCCGTTGCAGACCGATACCGACATCAAAGAGATGGAGCAGCTGTTCCAATCGGACGATTTCAAGGAGAATTACAAAATCCTCAATCAGGAGGTGCGGGCTTTGGGCTACAATATCCCGCCGCTGGTGAATGCGTATATGGGGCTTTCGCCGATGATGAAAATGTTCGGTACGGCCATTAACGACGAGTTCGGCGATGTCGAGGAGTCGGGTATATTAATCGCCGTGAATGAGATTCTGGAAGAGAAGCGGAACCGGCACATCGACACGTATGACAAAATCGATTCGCTGAAATAAGATTCGACCCTGTTTTATGTATTATATAAGGAGGTAAGGCGGAACAGAACGGATTCCGCCTTTCCCGTTTTAAAAAAAGATGTATCTTTGTCTTGATAACCGTAAAATAGCTGATATATGGAGGTTTTCAGTAAAAAAAGAATAGGTTGGCTGATGTTGACGGCAATGGTGCTTGCCGTTTCCTGTTCGGATCGGGACGCCGGACGGATGGCTTCGGTTTCCCGGATTCCGGTATGGAGTGAAGATACCTGCCGGTATATCGATAATAAGGATAAAACCGATTTCTGGGGAAAATATTCGGAGGCTTCTCTGTTCAGAGAAAAGTATATCCTGGTCAAGACGGCAGAAAGCAACCCGAAATTCGGGTATGCCGGCCGGGACGGAAAATTTATCATCGCTCCGGTCTACAAGCAGGCGACGGTCTTCAGTCAGGGTCTGGCTTGGGTGGTAAAGCGGGGCGAGGCGCCGAGTGTTATCAATAAAAAGGGCGAATTGAAATTTACGCTTCGGGAAGCTCACCATGTACGGCAGTTCTGCGAAGGGCTGGCGGCCTATTCGGTGCACAGCGGCAACGGATTTTTGTGGGGATTTGTCAATACGTCCGGAGAGACGGTGATTGCACCGGCTTTTCAGCGGGTCGAAGATTTCTCTTTTGGCCGGGCCGCTGTGATGAACGGCGACGGCAAATGGGGCTATATCGACCGGCAGGGCGAGCTGGTTATCGATTGCCGGTATGATGAGGCCCGGTCTTTTCACCGAGAGAACCGGGCAATTGTCGGCGTAAACGGGCTGTATGGCGTTATCGATGCCAAAGGTGACGGTGTTGTCGCTACGGAATATACCGCCATGCGTCCCGACGGCAAATGGCTGTTGGTCGAGCGGAACAAGAAATGGGGCTGGTGCAGTGAAGCGGGCGAGACGGTGATTGACCCCCGTTTCGAGCAGGCATCGTGTTTTTATGGGGCTTCGCTGGCTCCGGTTCGAATCGGTCAGAAATGGGCCTATATCAACCGGAAGGGAAAGGTGAAGATAAAGCGGCAGTTTGACCGGGCTCTGCCTTTTGTCGGCAAGCTGGCCGCCGTATGGGCCGGAAACCGCATCGGGTTTATCGATGAAAAGGGTCATTATGTCATCAATCCCCAATACGACAAAATCAGCGACGATTATATCTCCAATGCGCAGGACGGGGTTTCCTGCTACAGCCGGGTAGTGACCGACCGGCCGCACCGGTAACCGGCGGTGTTATTTTTTCGGCGGTGTGGGGCGGGAGAGGTTGCGGCCTTCGTACCGGCCGATGGCCAGCCGCCATTCGTCCGAGATTTCTTTGGCCTGAAAGGTGTTTACGTCGAACCCGACCATAATCGTGGTGCATGCGGCTTTTATTTCCCGGCTGCGGGTGTCGATAATCTGTTGCTGCACTTTCATGCTTTTGTTCCCGATTTCGGCCACAGCGGTCTGTACGGCGACAGGGTCTTTGAAATATACCGGAGCGAAAAAGTCGGCATGAATATTGGCAATGACGATGTCGGCCTTTTTCCAGTCGACCGATTCTCCTTTTACCGTTTCGAAATAGGCCGTTTTACCCAAATCGTAAAATGCAAAATATACCGCATTGTTGAGGTGTCCCAGCGAATCGATGTCATTGAACCGGATTTGCAGGGGTACCGTATGGTTGAATGTTATGGATTCCATGTTGTCCCTATCTGAAAATTATATCTGTAATAACTTCTGTCCCGATGTGATTGTTCAGTTTCTGTATCAGCATGTTGCGGCACATGCTCAACTCCTGCCGGAGTACCGCCGATGACAGTTGTACGTACAACACCCGGTTGTGTATGTACAGTTTCGAGGTATAGCCGGCGACATACTCACCGAGCAGCGTGTTCCAGGACTTTATCAGCCTGGTTTCGTTCAGTTTGATGTCCAGTTTCTGCTCGCTCAATATGCGGGAGATGATTTCCCCGACCGATTGCGCCTCCTGTTTTTTCATACACGTTTTTCGTTTAACGGGGTTATGTTTCCGTTCTCCACACTGTACAGGTGGTAGCTGTTGCCGGTTTGCCGGATGATTTCGTCGAGGTATTTGCGGTTCGTGTCGGTAATGAATATCTGTCCGAAACGCTCTCCGGATACCAGCCGGACAATTTTTTCGACCCGCTGTGCGTCCAGTTTGTCAAAAATGTCATCGAGGAGCAGTATGGGCGTACTTCCGTTTTTGCTCAGAAAATCGAACTGGGCCAGTTTCAAGGCAACGAGCAGGGTTTTGTTCTGCCCTTGCGAACCGATTCTTTTCATCGGATATTCGCCCAGTGTCATTTCCATGTCGTCCCGGTGGACGCCTCTCGTGGTGTAGCCCAAAATGCGGTCCCGCTCCCGTACCGATGCCAGCTGAGCGAACAAATCGCCCCGTTCGATGTCGGAGACGTAGGTCAGTCCGATGGCTTCGCTGCCGCCGGAAATATAATCGTAAAACTCCTGGAATACGGGGGTAAATGCGTCTAAAAATGAGTGGCGGGCCTGATAGACCGTCGCTCCGTAGCGGGCCATCTGCTCTTCCCAGATTTCGTACAGCGAATCGTCGCCGATTTCATCTTTCAGCAGGGCGTTGCGCTGTGTCAGCGCTTTGTTGTAGCGGATGAGGGTGTCCAGGTATTCCTTGTCGAACTGGGAAATCACCAGATCGAGGAATTTGCGCCGCTCCTCGCTGCCGCCCCGTATGAGTTCCGAGTCGGCCGGCGTCACCGAAACCAGCGGCACGAATCCGATGTGGTCCGAGAGCCGGGTGTACTCTTTTTTATTGCGTTTGAACTGTTTTTTCTGTTTCCGTTTCAGTCCGCAGTACAACTCTTCCGGTACGCCGTCTTTGTCGTAATATCCCTGCAACATGAAAAAATCTTCTCCGTGCCGGATGTTCTGCGAATCGATGACTTGCGTACTGCTTTTGCAGAACGAAAGGTAATAGACCGCATCGAGAAGATTCGTTTTTCCCATTCCGTTGTTGCCCAGAAAACAGTTGATTCCCGGCGACAGGTCCAGGTCGACCTGTGAAATGTTTTTGAAATTGAGAATCGAAAGACGGTTTAAAATCATCGGACGTAGATATGTTTTGCAAGTGCAAACGTACATAAAGTTTTTTATTTTTCGGGGATTCAGACCCTAAAAACAGGCTAAAAACAAGATATTGAACGGGCGGGAATAAAAAAATAGGGCTGAAATTTTATTTATATGGAGAAAAAAATTACTTTTGTCAACCGGAATTTACAGATGTAAATCGGTTTTTACAGAAATAAAAACGTAAAGAAATATGTCACAGGAAAAGAAACAATTAGACGAATTGGACAAAGTGAACGCCGCACTCAGCAGCTCGGAACAGTTTATCGAACAGTATCAGAAACCCATTTTGTTGTGTGTTTTGGCTGTTGTTATCGTAGTATCGGCCGTTATCGGGATACGGCATTTTTATGTTTTGCCCCGTGAGAACAAGGCGCAGGCCGAGATGTTCAAAGGCGAGTTTTATTTTGAACAGGATTCGTTCCGGCTGGCGTTGCAGGGCAATGGTGCCGATTTTATCGGTTTTCAGGCTATCGCCAAACAGTATGGTTCAACCAAAGCCGGCAACCTGGCTTCCGCTTACGCAGGTATCTGTCTGTACAATATGGGCCAATATGAGGAGGCTGTCTCTTATCTGAAAGATTTCGATGCCGACGACTCGTTTGTTTCGCCTGCCATTATCGGAACCATCGGCGACTGCTATGTCAATATGGACCAGTATGAAAAGGCAATCGGATATTTTGAAAAAGCAGCCAAAAAAGCCGATAACAACATGTTGAGCCCCGTATATCTGAAAAAGGCCGCTGTCGTTTACGAGAAAATGGGCAATAAGGCCAAAGCATTGGAAATGTACCGCAAGATACAGGATGTTTACACCGATCCCGCAGCAGGACCCGATGTTATAGAGAAATATGTCATCCGGGACGAAGAAGCCGGAAAATAAAATCGGAATTTTTAATATTATAGATAGAAAAGAGCTACCTTTGCGAAGGCGGCTCTTTTTTATGGGACGCATTTGTTAATATAATATAGACGGAATATAAAAGTATGGCAACAGCTTATCAAAATTTATCGGCTTACGACCCGGCTTCGGTGCCCGATGCGTCGGGGATGCGGGTCGCCATCGTGTGTGCCGAATGGAACGGCAGTGTCACCGAATCGTTGCTGAAAGGGGCGTGCGACGCTTTGGAAAAGCACGGTGTGAAAAGTGAAGACATATATGTCGCCAGAGTTCCCGGCACTTTTGAGCTTACGTTCGGGGCCCAGCAGATGGCCGAGACTTATGAACCGGACGCCGTTATCGTGCTGGGTTGTGTCGTTCGGGGCGATACCCCTCATTTCGATTATGTATGCCAGGGCGTGACGATGGGAATTACCAAGCTGAACACCCTGTTCGGTATCCCGTTTATCTTCGGCGTATTAACGACCGATACGATGCAGCAGGCGCTGGACCGTGCCGGCGGTATTCACGGAAACAAAGGCGTTGAGGCGGCGGTTACGGCAATAAAAATGCATGATTTTGTTTGCAGGTTAAAATAATATTTCTACCTTTGCTCCGCATTTGGAAAGGGCGAATACCAGAGTGGCCAAATGGGGCAGACTGTAAATCTGCTGTCTTAC
>JAFLRV010000151.1 GCA_022511245.1 Coprobacter sp. | reverse complement strand
ACTTCACCGGACGGCGGCGCCCCCAGTACACGGTCGGGGCAAAATCGGCCGCCCGGCCGGTCAGCAGCGCCAGCGTACGCTCGGCCCCCTCCTGCGGAGTGCGAATCACCGGGCGGAACACGCCGTCCACAACCGGGTCGAACCAGCGGTGCATCGTGATGATGCCCGTGTCCACCACACCCGGATCCACCGCATACACCCGCAGGCCGCTCTCCCGCAGCCGTTCGGCCAGTTCCAGCGTAAAAAGCACCACCGCCTGTTTCGACACCCCGTAAGAGCCGAACCGGGTATAACGGGACGCATCCGGCACAAACATCGCCTCGTTCACCCGGCCTATCCGGTACGTGAGCGACCCCGTGTTCACAATGCACCCGCCCCGCTCCAGCAGCGGAATCATGCGCCGCGTAAGCAGGTAAGTACCTATATAATTAATACCGATATTCTGTTCATAACCGTCCGCCGTAAGCGCAAAATCACGGTTCATCACCCCCGCATTGTTCACCAGCGCCGACACCCGGAGGCCGTCGGTCTGCAACTGCCGTGTGAACGAGCGCACCGAGTCGAACGAAGCCAAATCCAGCCCGTACAGCCGCACATCCGCCGCCGGACACGCCGCCACGATACGCCGCCGCACCTCTTCGGCCTTCGCCGTATTGCGGCACGCCATCACGACCCCGCAGCCCCGCCGCACGAGCGATTCGGTCAGCGAAGCCCCCATGCCGCCGTTGGCACCGGTCACGACAATATATCCGTTACTTTCCATACTGATAAAATGAGGCTTTCCGTTTCACCAGACGAACCAGCCGGGACGGCACACACCCCGCCAGCGGGGCAAACAGGTGGTTAATCCAGCCCGGCATCACACAGCGCCGGCCGGCAAACATCGCCTTCAGCCCCTTGCGGGCCAGCCGTTCAGGCGTCATCAGCACCCCCAAGCGAACCCCCAGCCGCAACAGTTCGGGCCGCAGGTTATACAGCCCCGTAGCCACGCCGCCGGGACACACCGCCGTCACCCGAACCCCCTTGTCGTACAGCTCATTGTGCATCGCCATCGAAAGCGTGCGCACATACGATTTGGTCGCCGAATAGACCGATATGCCGGGAAAAGGGAACTTCGCCGCCAGCGACGACATATTCAGGATATAGCCCCGTCCCCGCTGCGCCATGTCGGCCCCGAAAAAGTGACACATCAGCGTCACCGTAGCCACATGCAGATTCACCATGACCCGCAGCTTGCCCGTACTCACGCCGGTCACATCGTTGAAGAAAAAGATGCCCGCATTGTTGATGAGGATATCCACCGTAACCGACCGTTCGCCGCACCAGTCGTGCAGCTCCTGCGCCGCTTCCGGCCTCGACAGGTCGCTGTACAGCCCCTCTGCCGCCACACCATACCGGGCAGCCAGTTCACGGGCCACATCGGCGATACGCTCCCGCTCGTTGCTCACCAGCAACAGGTTATACCCCCGCCCGGCCAGTTCACGGGCATACTCGTACCCGATGCCCGAACTGGCGCCGGTCACCAGGGCGACCGACAATCCGTCCACCGCACTATCCATTTTTCCGTCTGTTTCGTTCCAGTTCCTTCACAATCGGCTTGGGCAAGTCGTTCATATGCTTGTGGCAAGCCATCTCCCGGCTATACATGCGGGCAATGCAATAATTCACATGGTCGCAGCCGCAGCGCAGCTCGTTCTCGTCACGCATGCGGTTCACAAAATCCGGTTCGTTGAGCAGAGCACGGGCCATCGCCACAAATTCGAAACCCGAATCGAGCACCATATCAATCTTTTCACGGGAAACCAGTCCGCCCACATAAATCAGCGGCAGTTTCAGCGCCTCCCGGAAACGCAGGGCATCCTCGTAGAAATAAGCCTCCCGGAACGGCTCCGCAGGCACCATCATACCGCCGAACAGGCGCACGCCGTATTTCAGCCACCACTGTTTCATATAATGCGTCATCGAGTAAATGGGCATCTGTCCGCGCATCACATACATCGGCGCCTTGCTCACGAAACCGCCGCTCAGCACCAGCGCATGCACACCGAGCCGCTCCAGTTCGCGGCCCACTTCGAGACACTCGTCGATATCCATGCCCGACTTAAAGCCGTCACGCATATTCATTTTCACAATCACCGCAATATCATCCTTTGCCTCCTCCAGCACCTCGTTGATGCACATCCGCATAAAACGCATGCGGTTTTCCAGCGAACCGCCGAACTCGTCCCGGCGGCGATTCGTATACGGCGAAAGGAACTGACTGATGAGATAACCGTGCCCCGCATGCACCTCCACCGCATCGAAGCCCGCCTCCCGCACCAGCCGTATCGACCGGCCGAACGACTTGGCCATCTCCGCAATTTCACGCTGGCGCATCCCCCGCACTACCGTCGGCGAATAGAGGTTGAACCCCGTCGAGGCCGATATCGGAATCTGCCCCGCCGTGCTCCGGTGCGACATGTTGCCGCAATGGCCTATCTGCACCGAAGCCGCCGCCTGTTCGGCATGAATGGCATCGGTAATGCGCCGCAGTCCCGGCACAATCTCCGGACGCAGCCACAACTGATGCGGAAACGACAACCCGCTGCGGGTCACCGCCGCATAAGCCAGCGTGGTCATGCCCACGCCGCCGGCCGCTACACTCCGGTGGTAATCATACAACAAATCGGTAGGGGCATTGCCGTCGCACATCCCCTCGAAAGCCGCCGCCCGTATCGTGCGGTTGCGCAAAGTCAACGGCCCTATCCGGCCCGGCGTAAACAAAAGAGAGTCTTTCATAATATTTCTGTAAACACGTTATAATCAATAAATAAACGGAATCACCCGCTTGCGGCGCTCACGGACAAACTCCTCCCCGAACAACGCCTCGTACCGGCGGTAAATCGCATGGGCTCTCGGCACCAGATTGGCAAACGTCCACAAAGCGAACACCGCCCCCGCCAGCGACCACGTGAGAATGGCAAAACCCGTCCATTCGACAATCTCCCCGAAATAGTTGGCCGACGACACATAACGGAACATCCCCCCGCGAGGCAGATAATGACCCGTATCGCCCGGCTTGCGCAAGTGGCGGATAATGTAGTCGGAATGCATATTGATAACCATCCCGGTGAAAAAAATCACCGTACCCGCAATAAACTGCGGCGTAGCCAGCCACGACCACGTATACCGGTCGGCCGGAGCAAAATAAAAAATCCAGCCCCCCTGCATAATCGCATTCAGCACATTGAAAACCACCCCCATCGCAATGATGCTCAAGGGCATAAGACTCTTTCCCTTCAACAGAAAAGGATAAATGAACGAACGGTTGAAATAATGCAGCTGAAACAGCCCGAACAGCACCAGACACATCCCGTCCCACCGGCGGGGAGAAAACCACCACAGCAGACACATGGCGATAAATACCGGCGCCTCCATCAATATCCAGCCGAGCCGGTTGGGAACTTGCGGCCCCCAGTGCCCGTTGCGCATAATGCCATATCCGGCCTTCACAAAATACAATGCGATGAAAACGACCGCAGCCGTCCCCGCCATGCCCCACAGCAGCAGGTTATAAACAGATTCCATGACGAAACATTTCATTAGGTATTACATTCGCAAATGTAACACAATAATCCGAAGAATCGCCAAAACCGCCGATGAAAAACATCCCCCCGCCAAAAAAAAGAATGCCTTTGTTTCTCTGTCACAGAAAAACAAAGGCTCAGGAAAAACTATATACAGGTAAGTTTGTCAATCAAAAACTCAACCCCAGCCTGAAGCCGAAGTTGTTCAGCCCGTCGACCTTGTACACCAGCACCTTCGACCGGTTGGTCGCGTAACTGTAATAAAGCGCCAGGTGGAAACCGAACATATGATTCGAAGTCGGGTAAAGCGACATGCCCACCTCAGGCGAAACCGTAAAACCCCACGATTTGTCCCGAGTCTCGTACACATTGTAATAAGTCGCCGTGCGGGCATACTCGGCCCCCATTTTCACCGCCGCATACGGTTCGATGAAGCTGTCGGGCAGAAAACGGTAGCGCAGCGAAGCCCCGAACGGCAGCTGGAAAACCGAATGCTGCTGGTCCATCGTCACCGCCGAATGGTCGTTCAGCGTTATCGTGCGCGTCGAAACATACTCGTTGTTGGTGTGATAATCGAGAAAAAGCCCCACACCCCAGTTGGGCGTAAGATAATAACCCCCCTCGAAATTCATGCCCCAGCCGCTGGCCACACCGGCAAAATCGTTGCCCAGCGGCACATTAAACTGCCAGTCGATGTGAAAAAATCCGTTTCTCCCGTTCTGTCCCTGCACCTGCGGCGACAAAACCAGTCCGAACAATGCCAGAAGCACCGTTGCCATATAGCTGTTCTTTACTCTTTTCATAATAGTCAGAATTTTAGTTTTTCAGATAAGGAGATTGTGCAAACGCCTGATTTACGGCCTCGACAGCCAGCGAGGCATTGAGTCGGTTCGAACCCGAAAGCAGCCCCGTCATGTAAGCGTCCCATATGACCGGCAGCTTCTGCGTCGAGCCTTCTTCTCCGTCGAGGTCTATCAGTTCGGCCAGCAGCGACCCCACGCTGTAGTTGTAAGTCACGCTGTAAGGATAGTACCAGCCGCCCCAGTTACCCCAGTAGCCCGGATACCAATAGCCCGGATAGTCCCACCACCAGTAAGGGTTGTTGTAATTCGTAAAATAATAGGTATCTTCCACATAACTCAGCTGGACACCCAAGTCGGCCAGCTCCTTCTCATCGACCCGGACATATCCCCTCGACTCCAGATTGCTGACACACGTACCAATGATGCGCAACGCATTGACGTCGTCCCAATACTTTGCATCCTTGCTGCCCGATATGAGCAAAATGCTGTCGGGGATGTAAAAAGTGAGAAACGACCCGAAATCAGCCGCCCGGTCATAATCGGTATAGACGAGGAAACTGTTGCTCAGCCTACCCGTATCGGGTTCCTTCTCGCAAGCCGCCAGCAGGAACACCCCCAATAAAACAGGAACAATTCTTTTCATAAATCTCTTTATTTATTAATAAATGGAC
>JAFLRV010000150.1 GCA_022511245.1 Coprobacter sp. | reverse complement strand
ACTTCGGGAACCATCCAGTCCCGGTCGTATCCGCTGGAGATAAAAAAACTGTTTCCCGATATCGAAGTGTATGGCGAGGCCTGCCCCATGTGGGTGCCGTTAATCGAGAATGACGAATACGATTCGCCCGGAGCCGATTATTTCGTACAGCTGTATATCGACCGCCTGATGAGCCGGTGTCCCGACATCGATACGGTGATATTGGGCTGTACCCATTATCCTATTCTGTCGGCGAAGATACGGAAATATCTCCCGTCGGGAGTGGAGCTCATCGCACAGGGCGAGTGGGTCTCCGGCAGTCTGGCCGATTATCTGGTGCGGCATCCTGAAATGGATGACCGTTGCACGAAAGGGGGACGTTGCCGTTTTTATACGACCGAGTCGGAATCGAAATTTATGGATGCCGCCTCTCTTTTTCTTCACGAAGAGGTGGCTGTGGAACATATAACACTGGATTGAGCTATGGAGAAATCGATACGCATAAACAAATATATCGGTGAGTCGGGATTCTGTTCCCGCCGGGAAGCCGATCAGCTGATTATAGATGAGCGGGTGACGGTGAACGGGGTGCTGGCCGGATTGGGCACCCGTGTTTCTCCCGGAGACAAAGTCCGCATCGACGGAGAGATTGTCCGGCTGCCCGAAAGTCCGTCCCGGCAGGAGGAGACAACGGCTGTGCGCCGGAAGAAAAAGGATACGCCCAACCGGTCGCAACGGGAAAAGATTGACTATGCGGCCCGGTCGTCGCATCGGGGGACACGGGGCGGTGTGCGCCATGTCCGGCCGTCGCGTTCCGAAAGTGAGGATGCCGGAAAACCGGCGGCCCGGAAACGGCCGGACGGAAACCGGAAGTCCGGTAAATAAACGGGCGGAGAATCGCATAAAAAAAGAGCGCACCGATTATGTCGTGCGCTCTTTTTTCGTTTCGGGGCCGTTTTATTTGTACCACTCCGAATACATCAGGTAATTTTTGGCAATTTTCTGGTTGATTTCTTTCGATTGTTCGGGGTCGACCATCTTAATGAATTTGGCCGGCGCTCCGGCCCACAGACTGCCCGGCTCGATGACCGTTTTGCTCAACACGACCGACCCGGCCGCTACGATGGCCCCTTCGCCAACCACCGCATCGTCGAGGATGACCGCACCCATGCCCACTAAAGCCCCGTCTTTGATGGTGGCTCCGTGAACGGTTACGTTGTGTCCGATGGAGACATCGTCTCCGATTTCGATGGTCGATTTCTGGTACAGGGTATGCAGCACCGAACCGTCCTGTATATTGACCCGGTTGCCGATGCGGATGGAGTTGACATCGCCCCGCAGTACCGTGTTGAACCAGATGCTGCAATCGTCTCCGATGACAAGGTCGCCGATTAAGGTGGCGTTATCGGCCAGAAAACAGTTGTTGCCGATGACGGGAGTAAATCCCCTTACTGATTTTATCAATGCCATAATGTCGTTGTTTTTGATAGGTTTATAATGCTGCTGTTGCGTTTTTCAGCCACTCTTTTTCGTCTTCGTCCAGTCCCGGACTCAATTTTTCGTACACGGTTTGGTGGTAACGGTTGAGCCATGCGGTCTCTTCGGCGGTGAGCAGGGCGGTGTCGATGGCTTTTTTGTCGATGGGGAAAAGCGTCAGGGTCTCGAACGCATGGAATACGCCGAATTCGGTCGTTTCATGCGGTACGGTGAGTACCAGGTTCTCGGTGCGGATACCGTACTCTCCGGCGATGTACACTCCCGGTTCGTTCGAGGTGACCATGCCCGGCAGCAGCGGGGTGGGGTTCTCTTCGAGCCGGATGTTCTGGGGCCCTTCGTGTACGTTCAGGAAGTGTCCGACGCCGTGTCCGGTGCCGTGCAGGTAGTTCAGCCCGTGATTCCACAGGAAATGCCGGGCGAGGACATCTATCTGAGCCCCTCTGGTACCGGCCGGGAAAACGGCTGTCGCTATGGCGATGTGGCCTTTCAGCACGAGGGTGAAGTCGCGCTTCTGCCGGTCGGTGAGTGCTCCCAGTGCTACGGTGCGGGTAATGTCGGTGGTGCCGTCGAGGTATTGCGCTCCGGAGTCGATCAGCAGGAACCCTTCGCTGCGCACCGGTACGTCGCTTTCGGGGGTGGCGCTGTAATGCACGATGGCGCCGTGTGCTCCGTATCCGGCGATGGTGGAGAAACTTTCGCCCACATATAACGCTTGCCGGGAACGGAATTCCCGCAATTTTTCAGCAACGGTGATTTCGGTCACCTTGCCGGTCGGTACTTCCTGTTCGAGCCAGCGGAAAAAGCGGACAAGCGCCTGTCCGTCCCGTATCATGGCGGCCCGGAATCCGGCAATTTCGGTTTCGTTCTTTATGCTCTTGGGCAGGGCGACCGGCGTTTTCCCGAAAACAATGGCGTTTTGCTGTGCGACGGCGTTGACCAGACTGTAATTGGTTTTCAGCGGGTCGATGTAGAGTTTTACCCCGTCGGGCAGCGATTGCAGATAGTCGTGGATTTTGTCGTACCGGGCCAGTTTGATGCGGCTCTCTTTCAGGTATTCGGCGGTTTCGGCGGTTATCTTCCGGGCATCGATGAAAAGGATGCGTTCCTGCTCTGACAGGAAGGCATAGCAGATGCCGACCGGGTTGCAGTCTACGTCGGTTCCCCGAATGTTCAGCGTCCACGCTATTTCGTCCAATGCCGACAACAGCAGGGCGTTGGCACCGGCATCGGCGACGGAGGCGAGTATGTTCCCGATTTTCTTTTCGGCAGTTTCGCCGCTGTATGTTTCGGGATATACGAATATCGGGTCGGTCGGGAGTTGGGGACGGTTCTCCCAAATTTCATCGAACGGGTCGAAATTCGTAATCAGCGAAATCGTTTTCGATTTGAAATATTTTTTCATCTCGGTCGCTTCGGTGTAGGAGAACATGGCTCCGTCTATGGCCACCGTAGAACCGGGAGAAAGTACCTCGCTCAGCCATTCCTGTATGGAGGGCGTTCCGGCAATGCCTTGCTTGAACAGCGTGAAGTCGCTGCCTTCGAGCTGCTGCGCTGCCTGCAGGAAATAACGGGAGTCGGTCCATAATCCGGCTTGGTCGAGGGTGACAACGGCCGTTCCTGCCGAACCGTTGAATCCCGATATCCATCCTCTTGCCTTCCAATAGGCCGCACTGTATTCACTTTGATGCGGGTCGGTTCCGGGAATGATGAACGCATCGATGCGTTTCCCTTCCATGATTTGACGCAATGTCTTGACCCGAACTAAACTTTCTGTACTCATAATCCTTGCTTTTTATAATTAGGCAAAGATAAAATTTAATCCGGTGAAAAGAAACAAATGACCCGATAAATGCAATCGGAAGCGGGAGAAAACGGCCGGCAGGGAGACGTCCGGCGCAATAAAAAATCATCGAAATGCAAAAATAAAGCCGAAAGGTTTGTTTATCAAAAAACAATGTGTAATTTTGCAACGCATTTTGCGACAATGGAAAATTTTAATTTGTAAAAATATGATAGTAGTTCCAGTAAAAGAAGGCGAAAACATTGAAAAGGCTTTGAAAAAATTTAAAAGAAAATTTGAAAAAACGGGTATCATCAAAGAACTGAGAAACCGTCAGGCTTTTGAGAAACCCTCTGTTGCCAACCGCAAAAAAATGATGCGCGCCGTCTATATTCAAAAATTGAAACAGACCGAAGAGTAAAAATCGCTCCGGCTGTTGGAGTTTTGGATTCTTTTTTTTATATTCGTAGCGTTAGCCAGGCAACGCTCTTATGTTGATTGAATCATTTTTAAGATATATCCGGTATGAGAAGAATTATTCTTTTCATACCGTTCTGTCTTATAAAAATGATTTGTTTCAGTTTAGGGACTTTGTGACGGCAGAGACCGGGACATTCGCTCCGCAGCGTGTCGACCGGGATTTGGTCCGGAATTGGGTCGTGGCGCTGGTCGAGGCCGGCGAGACCGCCCGCACGGTAAGCCGCAAAGTTTCTGCATTACGCTCGTTCTTTAAATATCTGGTTGTCCGCAAGGAGGTGTCCGATACGCCGGTGCGGGATATTCAGCTGCCCAAGATTCGGAAGAGACTGCCTTCGTTTGTCAAGCAGGACGAAATGGACCTGCTTCTCGATGAGGTGGATTTCGGCGACGGATTTTCTGCCGTCAGAGACCGGCTGATAATCGCCGTGTTCTATTCGACGGGGATTCGCCGGGCCGAACTTATCGGGTTGAAAGATGTTGATGTAGATACCGGTGCCGCCACGATGAAAGTGACCGGCAAGCGGAATAAACAGCGCATTATTCCTTTCGGCGGAGAGTTGGCCTCTTTGATAGACGAGTACCGGACTGTCCGAGCCCGGACGGTAGGCGGCGGGACGGCCGATTTTTTTGTCCGGGAAACCGGAGAGCCGCTCTATCCGCAGCTGGTATATCGGGTGGTGACCCGTTATCTTGAGGCGGTTTGCTCGCTGAACAAGAAAAGTCCGCATGTCCTGCGGCATACGTTCGCTTCGGCGATGCTGAACAACGGAGCGGAGTTGAACAGCGTGAAAGAGTTGCTGGGCCACAGTTCTCTCGCATCGACCGAAGTGTACACGCACATTACGTTCGAGGAGCTCAAAAAAAGTTACAAACAGGCTCATCCCAGAGCCGAAAGAAAAGGAGGTAATTATGGAAATTAGAATTCAGTCCGTCCATTTCGACGCTACGGCGCAGTTGGAAAGTTTTATTCAGAAGAAAGTATCGAAACTTGCCCGGTATTGTGACGATATCCTGTCGGCAGAGGTGACGCTGAAAGTCGTTAAACCCGAATCGGCGCAGAACAAGGAGGCCGGCATCAAACTGGAAGTTCCCAAAAATGACGACGTTTTCTCCTGCAAAGTGGCCGATACGTTTGAAGAGGCCATAGATTTGTCGGTAGACGCACTTGTCCGGCAGTTGCAGAAAATTAAAGAAAAAAGCCGGATTAAGTAAAAAAAAATTGCAATAGTTTTGCAGATTGAAAATTAATGACTAAGTTTGCACCCGTTTCGCATTGGATTGTGCGCAGATATAACGGGTGCCGGACAAATGCCGATATAGCTCAGTTGGCCAGAGCACGTGATTTGTAATCTCGGGGTCGTGGG
>JAFLRV010000015.1 GCA_022511245.1 Coprobacter sp. | reverse complement strand
GGCTGCAATATTTCAATGCCCTGCGCAAAAAAAAGAAGCATCTTATCGTCGGGATTCTGGGATGTATGGCCGAGCGGGTCAAAGACGAGTTGATTGAAAATTACGCCGTCGACCTGGTCGCCGGACCGGACGCCTATCTCGACCTGCCTCATCTGGTAGGAGCGGTCGAACGGGGAGAAAAGGCGCTCAACGTGGCTCTCTCTTCGACCGAAACATACAAGGAGGTCATTCCGGCACGCATCGGCGGGAACCGGATTTCCGGGTTCATCTCCATTATGAGAGGGTGCAACAACTTCTGCTCCTACTGCATTGTCCCCTATACACGGGGCCGGGAGCGGAGCCGGGACCCCGAAAGCATCCTGCACGAACTGGCCGATTTGAAACAGCGCAATTTCAAGGAAATTACCCTGCTGGGACAAAACGTAAACTCATACACATTTACCGACAAAGAGGGAGAGACCATCACTTTCCCCAAACTGCTGGCGCTGGTCGCCGAAGCGGCGGGGCCCGGCATGAGAATCCGGTTCACCACCTCGCACCCCAAAGACATGAGCGACGAGACCCTCGAAACCATAGCCCGTTATCCCAACATCTGCAAACATATTCACCTGCCCGTACAGTCGGGCAGCTCCCGCATACTGAAACTGATGAACCGGAAATACAGCCGGGAATGGTATCTCGAAAGAATCGCCGCCATTAAACGCATTATCCCCGACTGCGGCATCACCACCGATGTGTTCAGCGGATTCCATTCGGAAACGGAAGAAGATTTCGCCGAAACGCTCTCCCTGATGAGAGAGGTCGGATTCGATGCCTCGTTTATGTTCAAATACTCCGAACGTCCCGGAACGTACGCCTCCAAACACCTGCCGGACGATATCCCGGAAGAGACGAAAGTAAAACGGCTGCAACAGATGATAGAACTGCAAAACGAACTGTCGGCCGAAAGCAACAGACGGGACATCGGCAAAACGTTTGAAGTACTGGTCGAGGGATTCTCGAAACGGTCGAGAAACGACTTTTTCGGCCGGACATCCCAAAACAAAGTCGTTGTCTTCCCCAAAGAGCGGCATCATATCGGAGAATTTGTAAAAGTGCGCATTACCGGCTCTTCATCGGCCACCCTTCTGGGGGAAGCCGTCGAATAAACGCCGGCATTCCGGCACAGAACAGCCAATACCGGGCCGGCATATCCTGCCGATCCGGTATTTTTTTATCTTTAAAATCAGAAATTCGTTAAAATATTAAAAGAAAAGTACCTAAGTTCGCATTTTATTTGTTCTTTTGCATAAAATTCAGCTAAGAACGGCCATTTTGACAACCGTTCGGAAACTGCGGCAGACATTAAAAGAGAAGAAACCAATTATACGACTGTTTTTCAGGCATTTATTTTCGTTCCAAAAGTCCGATGAAATTTTATTCAGCTTTCCCGGAACAACAAAAAAGAAACACGATGAGCGAACCGAAAAATAACAGACATATTTCATTCCTGAACGCCCGTCTTACCTCGACCATCAGCATCGCACTGGTATTGTTTATTCTGGGAGTCATTGCGCTGATGGGAGTGCTGGCCTCCCGGCTGACAACACATGTAAAAGAAAACATCGGATTCTCTATCGTTCTGAAAGAATCGGTACAGGAATCGCAGATAGAGTCCCTGAAGAAAAAACTGGACACGGCACCCTATGTAAAAGCAACCCAGTTTATCTCCAAAGACGATGCGTTGAAAGAACTGGAAATAGAAATCGGCGAAAATCCGGAAGACCTGCTGGGATTCAACCCGCTGAAAGCCTCTATCGAGGTGAAACTGAAAGCCGATTACGCCGAACCGGACAGCCTCCAGTGGATAGAAGCCAGCCTGAACAAGGGAACGACGGCAATAGATGAAATCATCTACCAGAAAGACCTGCTGAAAACCGTAAATGACAACATCCGCCGCATCGGGCTGATACTTTTCTGTCTGGCCGTCATACTCATGATTATCTCCTTTGCCCTCATCAGCAATACGATTCGGCTGACGGCCTACTCCAAAAGATTCATCATCCACACGATGAAGCTGGTGGGAGCAACACCCGGATTCATCCGCAGACCCTTCATCCTGTCCAATATCGTCAACGGAGTCATTGCCGCGATTCTGGCCATTATCCTGCTCTCCGGGTCGGTATATTATCTAAAATCCGAAATCGACAATTTCAACACCCTCATCAATACCCAGTCCCTGCTAACCGTTTATTGCATCGTGCTGGCATTGGGAATCATCATTACGGCCATATCGGCCTTCTTCGCCGTCAACAGATATATACACATGGACAGAGACGACCTCTATTACGTATAATCGGAGGCCGGTTCTGAACACAATAAAGATATTACATATGGATACGCAACAATTTGCTTTAGGAAAACAAAATTTAATACTGATCGGTATAGCCTTCGCCGTAATCATTCTCGGATTCGCCCTGATGGCAGGGCCCGGCTCCACACCGGAAAACTACAACCCGGAAATATTCAGTTTCCGGCGCATCGTACTGGCTCCCGGCATCGCTTTTGCCGGCTTTGTTTTCATGATTTACGCCATTCTGAAAAAATCCAAATAACCCCCGAATTATGGAAGAACTGTCCTTGCTGCAAACCATAATCATCGCCATAGTAGAGGGACTGACCGAGTTTCTGCCCGTCTCCTCGACCGGACACATGATTATAACCCAGCACCTGCTGGGCGTACCGAGCAGCGATTATGTCAAAGACTTTACGGTAATCATTCAATTCGGAGCCATTCTTTCGGTGGTTATGCTTTACTGGAAGCGTTTTTTCCACATCAATCCCTGCCGGATATTCGACCAGGTGCCGGAAACAGAAAGCGCCCGGCCCCGTTGGAGAACTTACGGGAAAAGATTGCTGTACAAATACGATTTTTACTGGAAACTGTTCATTGCCTTCATTCCGGCGGCCGTTTTCGGACTCCTGTTCAGCGACAAAATAGACGACCTGCTGGAAAGTGTCACCGTAGTGGCTGTCATGCTCATCGCCGGAGGTATCGTTATGCTTTTTGTCGACAAATGGTTTGCAAAAACCGCACCCGACCAGACCGTAACCGAAAAGAAAGCCTTTTACATCGGGTTGTTCCAGTGCATTGCCATGATTCCGGGCGTCTCCCGGTCGATGGCGACGATTGTCGGAGGTATGGCCCAAAAACTGACCCGAAAGAACGCCGCCGAGTTTTCCTTCTTTCTGGCCGTACCCACCATGTTCGCCGCAACAGCATACAAACTGCTGAAACTCATACTTTTCGATAACGGAATGCAGAAACTGCAAGACAACCTGCTTTCCTTAATCATCGGAAACACGGTCGCTTTTGTCGTAGGCCTGCTGGTCATTAAATTTTTTATAAGTTTCGTAACCCGGTACGGATTCAGGGCGTTCGGATATTATCGCATTCTGTTGGGCGGTATCATCATCGCACTGATGTTGTCAGGCTATCATTAGGAAATCGATTGATGAATTTTTTAGAAGGAGAAATACTCTGCTTTGACAAGCCGTTGCATTGGACTTCGTTCAATCTGGTGAAGCGTGTCCGTTCCAAAATAATATACAAACTCCGGCTGAAAAAGATAAAAGTCGGCCATGCCGGAACACTTGACCCGCTGGCGACAGGCGTGATGATTGTATGCACCGGCAAGGCGACGAAATGGATAGAAAAATTTCAATACCAGACCAAAGAGTATATCGCAACGCTCCGGCTGGGAGCGACAACGCCCTCTTTCGATTTGGAAACCGAAATAGATGCCACATACGATACCGGCCACATCAACCGGGAGCAGGTCGAACAGGTATTGCAACAGTTCGTCGGAACGATACAGCAGATACCGCCCGCTTTCTCGGCCTGCAAAGTCGACGGGAAACGGGCCTATAAAATCGCCCGCAAAGGAGAAGAAGTCGTTTTGAAAGCCAAAGAACTGGTTATCGACGAAATCGAATTGCTGGAGTATGCGATGCCCGATATAAAAATCCGGGTCGTTTGCAGCAAAGGCACCTACATCAGGGCACTGGCACGGGACATCGGACAGGCACTGGGAAGCGGAGCGCATCTGACAGCACTCACCCGGACCCGCATCGGAGAAATACGGCTCGAAGATTGTTTGTCGATAGACCGGATTGACGATATTGTGGAAAAAGCCAGATTGGAAATGCAAGAAGAAACAGGAAAAGAGAATACAAAAAATACAGACATATGAAACTATCACAGTTCAAATTCAGACTGCCCGAAGAGCAGATTGCAACATATCCCGCAAAAAACCGGGACGAATCCCGGCTGATGGTTCTTCACCGCAACACCGGAAAGATTGAACATCGCATTTTTAAAGAGATATTGGAATATTACGATGACAAAGATGTGTTTGTCTTTAACGACACCAAAGTTTTTCCGGCCCGGTTATACGGGAACAAGGAAAAGACCGGAGCCAAAATCGAAGTCTTTCTGTTGCGGGAGCTGAACGAAGAAAACCGGTTGTGGGACGTATTGGTCGACCCGGCCCGAAAAATCCGCATCGGGAACAAACTCTATTTCGGAGAAGACGATTCGATGGTAGCCGAAGTCATCGACAACACGACCTCACGCGGCCGTACCCTGCGGTTCCTTTTCGACGGGACACACGAAGAGTTCAAAGAAGCCCTTTACAAACTGGGAGAAACGCCGCTGCCCCGCTACATCAACCGGCCGGTAGAACCCGATGACGAAATCCGTTATCAAAACATATTCGCCCGGAACGAAGGAGCCGTCGTAGCCCCCGCCGCCGGACTGCATTTCAGCCGGGAGCTGTTGAAGCGGATGGAAATCAAAGGCATCGAATTCAATTTCCTCACCCTCCACTCCGGATTGGGCAACTTCCGGGAAATCGATGTCGAAGACCTTACCAAACATAAAATGGACTCCGAACAGATGCTGGTCACGCAGGAACTGGTCAATTTCGTAAACAAGGCCAAAGACACCAACCGGCAAGTATGCGCCGTAGGCACCTCCGTAATGAGAGCGATAGAGAGTACGGTAAGCACCGACGGACACATGAAGACCTATTCGGGATGGACCAACAAATTTATCTTCCCCCCTTACGATTTCACCGTTGCCACCAGTCTGGTCAGCAATTTCCACATGCCCCTTTCCACCATGCTGATGATGGTGGCCGCATTCGGCGGATACGACCAGGTGCTTGATGCCTATCATGTCGCACTGAAAGAAGGCTATCGTTTCGGGGCATACGGCGATGCCATGCTCATTTTAGACCGGTAAGAATGACCGTCACCGCATATCTGGGAATAGGGACCAATTTAGGGAACCGGGAAGAGAACCTCCGGATAGCCGTAAACCTGATTCAGGAGCAGGCAGGAAAGATAATTTCCTGTTCTGCTCCTTATGCTTCCCCCGCATGGGGATTTGAATCCGAAAATACATTTCTGAACATCGCCGTATCTGTCGGGACAGAACTGTCGCCCTTTGAACTGCTGGACAAGACCCGGCAGATAGAAAAAGAGATGGGGCGGACCCGAAAATCGGTCAACGGCATATACACCGACCGCATTATCGACATAGATATTCTTTTTTACGGAGACGAAACCATCGACACCGAACAGCTGGTCGTTCCGCATCCCGGAATCGGGAACCGGGACTTTTTTCGCATTCCGTTGAGCGAAATATATCCCCGTTTCGAAACCAATCCGGCCTATCGGAAGCGCCGTACAAAATAAATTCCGCATTTGTCCGTCGAAATATTTGGTCAAAGACAACAATCTATCCATAAAAATACATATCTTTGCACCGTCATTATGTGGAAGGATTTGGCTGCTTGCAACCACAGAAAAAAAAATGCTAAAACTGCGTTACTTATCCGAAGACATTCGTTTGCTGCCCGGTTTTTGCATTCTCTCTGACCCGTCCCGGCACACATGACACCCGATTTTGAAAACAAATTTCTAACATGAAGTGCATATGAATTATCTATTCACCTCCGAATCGGTGTCGGAAGGACACCCCGATAAAGTAGCCGACCAGATATCGGATGCTTTGCTCGACGAGTTTCTGGCATACGATGCCAACTCGAAAGTAGCTTGCGAAACGCTGGTAACCACCGGACAGGTCGTACTGGCAGGAGAAGTAAAATCCACAGCGTATGTAGACCTGATGGAAACCACCCGCCGGGTAATCAACCGAATCGGTTATACCCGCAGCGAATACAAATTCGACGGAGACTCCTGCGGTGTCTTCTCGGCCATTCACGAACAGTCGGCCGACATCAACCGGGGCGTCGAGCGCAAAGACGAAATGAATCAGGGAGCCGGCGATCAGGGACTCATGTTCGGCTATGCCTCCAACGAGACCGACAACTATATGCCGCTATCCCTCGATCTGGCCCATCTGCTGTTAACCGAACTGGCTGCTATCCGCCGGGAAGGAAAAACGATGACCTACCTGCGGCCCGACTCCAAATCCCAAGTAACCATAGAATACAACGAATCGCATGAGCCGGTACGGGTACACACCATCGTAATCTCGACCCAGCACGATGAGTTCGTCACCCCCGTCACTCCATCGGCCGAAGCACAGGACGAGGCCGACAAAGCCATGCTCGACACCATCTACAACGACGTGAAAAATATACTCATCCCCCGTGTCATCGCACAGTTGCCGGAACGTACCCGCCAGCTGTTCGACGACCGGCTCATCCTGCACGTCAATCCCACCGGAAAATTCGTTATCGGAGGGCCGCACGGAGATACCGGCCTGACCGGACGCAAAATTATCGTCGACACCTACGGAGGCAAAGGCGGGCACGGAGGCGGAGCCTTTTCCGGCAAAGACCCGTCGAAAGTCGACCGGTCGGCCGCATACGCCGCCCGGCACATCGCCAAAAACATGGTAGCGGCCGGAGTCGCCGACGAAATACTGGTACAAATCTCCTACGCTATCGGGGTCGCCCGACCGGTAAGCATTTTCGTCGATACATACAACAAATCGAACGTCTCTTTAAGCGATGCCGAAATTGCAGCCAAAATAGCCGAAATATTCGACCTGAGACCCAAAGCCATCGAAACACGGCTCAAATTGAGAAACCCCATATACGAAGAAACCGCCGCATACGGACACATGGGACGCAAACCCCAGACCGTGACCAAAACATTCACTTCCAGATACGAACCCGAACCCCGCATTTGCGAAGTCGAACTGTTTACGTGGGAAAAACTCGATTATGTCGACACGATAAAAAGCGCATTCGGCCTGTAACCGGAAGAATCTACACAACACAACAACACCCGCTTTGTTCCCGTCATGAGAACAAAGCGGGTTTATTTTCGGCCGTACCCTGCCGAAATCCCTTTTTTATTTTGATACTGCACCGAAAAGGCGTACATTTGCGTATATCTCCAATTTTGAAACAGATGAACAGACTCATTCAGCTAATTGTCGGTGCCGTTCTGCTGGCAAGCACCTCCTGCAGTTACAAAAAAAACTATACGATAAAAGCGACGCTCGAACACCTCGACGGACAGCCGGTATATGTCGTGCAGGAACTGTTCAACGAAGGATTCAGTACCGACACCATTCACCCCGAGAACAATACGTTTCTGCTCCAACGCCCGTCCGACTCGCTTTCCGCCGTATATCTGTATTTCAACGACAAGACCGAACCGATACGGTTTTACCTGAAAAACGGCGACCGCCTCACCCTGACCGGCGACGCAAACGACCTCTTCGGCATGCAGGTAAAAGGAAATCAGATAAACGAAGAAATCAGCGAATTTCGCCGGGAAAACCGAACCATACTCGTGCAGCTGGCCGAAAAAGAAAGAAACATTGCCGCACAATGGGAAACACCCGATTATGGCCGGGAAATCGACGCATTGAAAGATTCGCTGTATAAAAAAACCGTATCTTTCATCGAAGAACATCCCGAATCGCCCGCATCGACCATTCTCATGTATGAATATCTGCTGGACGAAAACAACGCCGCACTGTGCGACTCGCTGCTGAAAATATTGCCGGTCGAAGCCCGCCCCCTGAAACTGCAAACCAAAATAGAAGTCATCCTTTCCCGGATCTCAAAAAACAAGCCGGGAACGATATTCCCCTATTTTTCGTTGCAAAACCATAAAGACTCGACCGTACATTCTTCCTCTTTTCGGGGAAAACCGACCGTTATAACCTGCTGGGCGGCCAATGACAGCCTGAGTCTGCAAGAATTCCGTTTCCAGAAAGAGTGGTATAAGAATATCGATTCGAAAGAGGTCAATCTGGTAAGCATCTCTTTCGACATGGATACAGCCCTGTGGAAAAACCGGATAAGAACCGATTCCCTGCCCGGAAAACATGTCCGGCTGCCCGAAGGCTGGAACTCTCCGTGGGTAAAAAACAATGCGATTATACAGCTTCCCTCGACATTCGTCCTCGACAAGCAGGGGAAAATCAAGGCCCATAATCTCAAAGGATATGCCCTGAAAGAGTATATCGAAGAAATCGTCGCACGGGAAGACAGTATCAGACAAGCCGGCAAACGCTGAACAGGCTTGCAAGGACACATTTATATTTACAGTGATTATAAGATGTTAGTAAAAGTATTCGCTGCCGCCGTACAAGGCGTGGAAGCACTGATTGTAACCATAGAGGTAAACTGCGGTCCCGGTATCCGTTTTTTTATGGTGGGATTGCCCGATATGGCCGTAAAAGAGAGCCACGAGCGCATCGTATCGGCCCTGCAGCACAACGGATACAAATTCCCCCGCCAGCAGATTATCGTCAACATGGCTCCGGCCGACATCAAAAAAGAGGGTTCGGCCTACGATCTGCCGCTGGCTATCGGGATATTGGCTTCGGCCGAAATGGTGTCCGGCGAAAAACTGAGCCGGTATATGCTCATGGGCGAACTCTCGCTTGACGGGTCGATACTCCCGGTCAAAGGAATTTTGCCGATTGCACTGAAAGCCCGGGAAGAGGGATTTGCCGGGCTCATCGTGCCCAAAGCCAATGTCAGAGAAGCCGCCGTTGTCGATAACATCGAGGTGTACGGCGTAGAAAACATCAAAGAGGTTATCGGTTTTTTCAATGGAGAGACCGAACTCGAACCTACCACCATCGACACGCAGGCCGAATTTTACCGGCAACAGCAAAATTTTGAATTCGACTTTGCCGATGTCAAAGGGCAGGAGAACGTCAAACGGGCATTGGAAGTCGCCGCCGGCGGCGGCCACAATCTCATCATGATAGGCCCGCCCGGAGCCGGAAAGTCGATGATGGCCAAACGCATCCCCTCCATTCTGCCGCCGCTCACCCTGCAGGAAGCACTGGAAACGACCAAGATACATTCCGTAGCCGGGAAAATGGGTAAAAACACCTCGCTGCTGATGCACCGGCCATTCCGGTCACCGCACCATACCATATCGAGCGTGGCTTTGGTCGGCGGCGGGTCCTTTCCCCAACCGGGCGAAATATCGCTGGCCCACAACGGAGTCCTTTTTTTAGACGAACTCCCCGAATTTTCCCGACAGGTACTCGAAGTGATGAGGCAGCCGCTCGAAGACCGGAAAATCTCCATTTCAAGGGTCAAATACGCCCTCGAATATCCGGCCGGACTCATGCTCGTAGCCTCCATGAACCCCTGCCCCTGCGGGTATTACAATCATCCCGAGAAGAAATGCATCTGCGCACCCGGAGCCGTATCGAAATACCTGAACCGGATATCGGGCCCGCTGCTCGACCGCATCGACATACAAATCGAGATTGTCCCCGTCCCGTTCGAAAAAATATCGGACGGACGACCGGCCGAACCGAGCGCCGCCATCCGGGAACGGGTTATACGGGCCCGCCGCATACAGGAAGAGCGGTATCGCAACATTCCGGGCATATACTGCAATGCCCAGATGAATACCCAGCTCCTGCATCAGTTTGCCGAACCCGATGAGCAGAGCAAAGAACGGCTCAAGGCCGCCATGACTCGGTTCAACCTATCGGCACGGGCCTATAACCGCATCTTGAAAGTGGCCCGCACCATTGCCGACCTCGAAGGGTGCGAAAACATCGGCCTCGCCCACATCTCCGAAGCCATCAGCTACCGCAATCTCGACCGGGAAAACTGGGCGGGATAGACATCCCGACAAACGGAAAAGAATATATAAACAGATTCAGGCATAGTTATAGAAATTTTTTTAACTTTGCCTCCGTAACATTTTTGAAAAAGCGAAAAGTGCCTCATTCCTTGTAGAATCTCCAAATTTAACAAAGAATGCACGAGGTACGGAGCAGCTCATATTATGTGGGCTGCCTATCCGTGCGTGCATTCAGGTTTTTGGAGATACCTACAAGGAAGCGCGGAGGGCAGCCCACTTTTCTATATATAACTCTGGTAAAAATTTTTTACTCCTACCGGCTGCCTGCGGAGCGTTATTAAACAATTTATCGTATGAAAAAATCAACCAAAGCTGGTATTAGTGCTCTTATGGGATTTCTTTTGCCATTGATTATTGGCCTCGTATGCTGTATTGAAGTCGACAAAGGAGATATTAATGATTTCATAAACCTTTGTAGAAATCATTTCTCCGGTATTTTATGGATATGCATAGGCTGTGCAGCTATGTTCGGAAGTTTTGCGTGGAGTACAGCAGACGAAGCAGAACGAGACAAAAAGGAAAGAATGTTAACTGACCTCATGCTTGAACATTTTGAAAAGGAACTTCAAGAAAAAGAAAAAAACAACAATGCAGATTGATATAACAAATTAAGATGTCACCAATGTGTATGACCTCTTTCTTTATCTATTTTGTGATAAAAATATGTTCAAAAATAAAATTCAATATTTATGAAAAAGATATTTTTTATTTTGTTTTTATCGATTTTCAGTTTGAACATCATGTCTCAAACTACTACAACGACTAAAAGAGTTAAGGCAACCGAGTCGATGTGTCGTAAAATAGAAATAATGTGTACTCCAAAAACTCTTGCTAAAACACTGTTTTATGAAAGTAATAAAGAATTATTGTCGTATAGAGATATTCAAGCCGGAAAAGGAATTGAAATATTAAGAAATTTATATAAATATCCACAATATTCGGAAAATTTTCTTCGTGAAGTTTATAGAATATGGGGATATAGAGGATTTAAAGAATTAGGATTTACAGATGAAGAAATTATTATAACTAAAAAGATTATAAATAATCCATTAAAATAATATTCGTAAAACCATTTTAAAATTAAACCAATGGAAACAAACACGAATTACATTATCTCCTTGCAGGATATTCTCAAAGGCCGATGTGAAGACTTTGACAAGACACCGGCCAAAGCCATTAAAATGGTACGGCACGCCGACAGCCGGCTCAACAAAAACGATGACCTCGCCAAAAAATTACGAATTGGAGGACAGGAGCCGCCGAAAGAGATTACCAATGTGTATGACCTTTTCATTTATCGGAAAGACCTTTTTCTGGCCTACCAAAGCGAACAAAAAAAAGGACGGTTCGACGGTATCGATTACATGATAGTTTTTCTCGGTGAGGCCGGAACCAGTGCCCGTTTTCTCGGCGTATACAAAATTTGCGGCCGCCGCCCCAATCCGGTCAACAACGAAGAAGAGATTCTCGACCTCGTTCCCGTCCCCGAATTTCAGTATTTAGAAGAAAAAATCATTATCGACTGGGGAAAAAGCACCGTCAGCTGGCATCAATATTATACCCAGACCAAATATGTGATTCGCATCGACGAAGGGATGTACAAAGTCGACGGGACACCGGTTTTTAAAGGTTATCCCGATGTCTTGCTCAGCTACCGGCAGCTTTGTCTGGTCTTAAAAGATTCCGATTGGATGAACAGACTGAAAGCGGTGAACTGTATCTATCTCATCGTGGACAAAAACAACGGAAAAGATTATGTGGGTTCAACCTATGGAAACGAACGTATATTCGGCAGATGGAGTGAATATGCCCAGACCGGTCACGGCGGGAATGTATCTTTGAAAGAGAAAGTGGATGAAGACCCGCAATACCATATCCACCATTTCCAATGGTCAATCCTTGAAATACTTTCGTCCAATGTGACTCAATTGGAAGCCGTAGAAAGAGAGAGTCTCTGGAAAAGAAAACTGATGAGTATCAAACACGGTTACAACAACAATTAAGAGAAGAAACATCCAAAAAAAACGCCAACTGCACCCGGTACAGTTGGCGTTACTTTTGATTCGGTCACCAGTCATGCTGCATTTGCTGAAAGGGCCTATAACCTTTCAGACAACCGAAACTTATTCTTTACGCTCTTTTTTCAGCATCATTGTAATAAAAGCTCTGTCTTTTTTCCCAAGAACCATATATGAAAACAGAGCATAAATAAGGCAAAACAGACCACCTTTCAAAAAAAGCGAAATCCAAATGCCTTCAAAATATACCATTCTCAAACAGAAACAAACAGCTACACCAATCAAAACAAAAGGAATAAATGAGGTTAAAAATACACGCAGGGAATTTATATGCATGACCTTAGGCCAGTAATACAAATAATAAAATAAAATCTGTATCAGACAATATACACAGTAAGCAATAACCGTTCCTCCAATATCATACTTAGGTATCGCAAACCAGCATACAGATAAACCTATCACAGAAGCAACAATGGTTGATATTGTTATAGCCCTGATGTCGGCACCGGCAAGGACAAGACTGGAGATAGCCTGATTATGGGAAGCAAGCGTTGCCAGCAACCACAAATCCAACCAGACAGTTAAAAACAGATACTCCGTTCCTACATACGCAGACAATATTTCCGGCGCCACACTCATCATCCCAAAGCAACAAAAGCAAATAATTATAGAAATGAATCTTGTTCCCTGATAAGCAATTTTATCTTGCGCTTCCTTATCCTGTTTTGCTACCACTTTTGAAGCAGAAGGCAGGAAAACCCCTATGAATGCCCCTCCAATCATCAGTACAATGGTAATAATGCCATTAAGAATCTGATAATCTGCCACAGATGCAGGAACGCTGCGCATACCAAGAAAAACAGGGCGCAAATACATCATTGAAAATTGGAAAAATCCGAATGAGAATACATTGAGACAATAAGGCAAAATCTGTTTCAGGATATTTTTGTCAATAGCAGGCTTAAAAGAAATGAAAGGACACAATCTCCTAATTTTTGTGACCATGAAAGGAATAACGACGAACATTGAAAATGCCGTTAACGTATAATACCATTCAATGCTTAACCCGATAGTAACAGTCAGGGTTAAGACTATAATCTGCAACCCTTTCGGCAACAAAGTTATTTTTTGTGTCCATCCGACATATTCATTCGCCCTTATCAGTTGGTCAAAGCAAGATGTGAACCAGCTGATAAATGCACTTATAGACAAGATGTAAAGCAAATGCTTAATAATGACATCTTGCTCCGGAGAAACATTGAAAACACAATCAGAAAAAATCGACAGCACCAAAAGAATCACCGCATTCACAAAGCCTATAATGCCATAAAATGCCAGACTGGTTTGAAACAGTCTATTTACACGAAAATATTCCTTTTTAGCCAGCCAGTTGGAGAAGAACCTCACATTCGTGGAGTTGAATCCCAAATCCATCAGCCTTAAATAAACGTTTACCGACATCGCCAAGCCTATCAGTCCGTAATCAGACTTGCCATAATATGCAATGAGCATGGGCACAGAAATAAAGCCATAAACTCCATTCACAACATTGACAAGCGTTGTCCATGCAACCCCCGAAACTATTTTTTTACTGCTTCCCATCTCATTTTCAAGTATCTTTTAGACGCCCCCTTAAAGTTTTTTATCCCAACAACAATATTTCCATTCACAGCCTGTCTAAAAAGGCCTAATCCGCCATACTGAAGCAGGCGTGGAGAAATTAAATATATGGGCAAAAGCCTCCACCAAACGAATTTTCGTCTTTCATATTGGTAGGGTTGCATCTCCTGTATTTTATCTATCGGGAGTTTATGGTATTTCAAATACTCTTTATCTCTCGCTTCAGATAGCAAATCTGACCCTTTGCGGCTTCTTATAAAAACAAAACAACGACCATCTTCTTCTGTAAAATCAGGATATCCATCTTTCGTATTCCAAGAATCCCCTACGGCTATATCGGCAAGCAGCCCTATACCATCCGGACATATTTTACACCTGAAACAAACATTACGCCCTAAGATTTTCCCCCAACTGTCATTATAACTCAGTTCAAATGTCTCCCCATCGGCCCATGTGGCCTTAAAATTTCCCGGCCAGCCGTCGCCACGATATTTCAGTTGACAAGGTTCATCCTTTCGTCCTGAGAGTCGCCATGTTTTGGCGGTAGCCTCATAACTTGGCATCCCGGCACAAAATATAGATATGAACAATTCAAATCTATTATTATATTGCGGGTATTCTTTACATAAATTTTTTATGCCTGCAATATCACATGGCTTACCTATAAAAGCATATTTTTCATCTGAATTGTCAAGAAGTTCCTTTATATTATATAAAGTTAATGCGGGAGCATATCTCGATTGTGCATTCCGCAGTACATCCTCCTTGCATTTAGAAACCTGTAGTTCATTATAAATATAACTGTCTCGCCTAACCCCGACTTGCAACACCGCATCAACCTTACGGGTCTCAAGCAAATAGATTGCCAATGACGTCACAACTCCGCCCGAAGCCGCTTTATATCTTATATCGGGACTGGCAGACCATCCCTCGACCACCTCTACAACATTACCCCATATCCCATGATGCCCATTACCATGAATAGTTATTCCCGGACAAATTTTCTTTATTATTCCATCATTTACATCTTTATTCAACTTAGGATAGTAAAAACCTTTTGACCGGTCAAGGCTCATGTCGCATCTGTGATGCCCTAACACGGAAGAGCAAAGCCCACAGCCTATACAAAGGTCATTTTTTAATATTTTACTTATTATCATTTTCCTAACAAGAATTTATCTATATCCCTCACCAGCATTTGTTTCTTTTCTTCAACTACGCTTTCTAACCGATTGTTAATATCTCCTTGTAATTGATTCCGCTGAACGAATGCATCTTGGACGAGAGACAGGACAGAATCTGATGCGTCTGTTTTCAAGTCGGCGACATATTTGTAATTCAACGTGTCGACAAACAATCCGTTGAACTTTCTGCTGTAAGCCATAGGCACAACCGGAACACCGGATGAAAACGCAGCTATAGTGGCGTGCATACGGGCTCCTATGAAAAAATCCAACCCTGCTATATAGCCTTTCGCTGATATAGGGTCAAGAAACAATGGTGCAAGAGTTATATGGGGGGTATCGTATTCTGCAAGTAAATCATAACTTACCGCATAATCGTTTTCAATATGGCGTTCTCCGCCAACAACATGAGGAACAAAATGTATCTGCACATCCTGCATCTGAAGAAAATAATCTACGATTTCCCGGATAATTTTCTGATAATCATCAATCAGTTCAAACTGATTATTTTGTGTATAACCTCCATGCCACAACAAGGCTGATATGTTTATGCCGACATGAATATATTTTTTATCGAATTTTTTAGGGGTGTATGGTAAAAAGAATGCCACATCAATATATTCTCCCACGCTCTTTTGAGCCGGCACATTTTGTCTCAAATATTCATGGCTAATTTTGTCTCTTGCCATAACCATCTGAGCTTTCAGGAGGGATTTGTGAGCCTTTAACCTGATGTTCGAATTTCTGAATGGGCCAATGGTTTGTGGCAACAAACAGTAAGGCTTCGACAATAATCTTGCAACCTTATGCAATCTGTCTATCAAATTAAATCTGTATTTACCATATATATCTGCAAAGCTATCCCCTTGACCTATATCCAAAATACAATCGGCCTGCCTCAAAATATAGAGACTCTTGAACAAACACGGCAAGTTCAGCATTGCTTTGATACGTTCTTTCCATGTAATACCCGGTTTATATATAAGATTCGTATAAACAATGCGTTTACCGTTTATCTCTATTTCATATTCTCCCGCTTCATGATAACCACTATCTGACAAAAACAGTTTATAATCGATGCCACGATCCGAAAGAATCTTATCTATGAGATATATCGACGTATAACTTAATGCTACACATCCTCTATTACCATTATTGATAGGAGCATTTCCTAAAATAATTATCTTTTTCATCAAATAAAATACATAAATTTCTTCTTGGCACAGTAGCGTATCAGTCTGTCAGAATCTTTGAGTTGACGGAAATATTACTAAACCGTACCCGTTTTCTGTATCGCTACAACCCTCTTTAACGGCTCCGGCAACTTTACAGTATTTCGCCGGCAATGGATTTCAATGAGGTCTGACAGGCTCTTTCTGCCTAATAAGCGACCTCTTTCCTGACATATCGCTTGTTTTTTAGTTCGACTTAAACACAAATATACAGAATAAATCTGAGAAACGTATATGAAGAAGTAACAAATTAGGGACAAAAATGTCTCCATACGGATTTTTTATATATGATAATATGAAATGCCGGCATGTTCTCCTGTCAGCTCAATAATATATTTATGTTCAGTCAATTATGTTATATTTAGTCTCTTTCGGGGTCATTAACGAAGATAAAAAAACGCCAACTGCACCCGGTACAGTTGGCGTTACTTTTATTCCGATTTCAGATTACTCTTTATCTTCCTTTTTCTCCCGGTTGAAAGGGCGGTTGTTGCGGCGGTCGCCTCTTTCGGGGCGGTCGGCCCGTTCGGGACGGGGTTGCAGCGCCTTCATCGACAACCGGAATTTGCCGGTTTTCTTGTCGATTTCAATCAGTTTCACCGTCAGTTCGTCCCCTTCCTTGATGCCGGAAGTTTCCATCGTCTCCACACGGTCCCAGCTGATTTCAGAGATGTGCAGCAGACCGTCTTTGCCCGGCATAAACTCGACAAAGGCACCGAAAGCCAGAATCGATTTTACCTTGCCGGTGTACACCTCTCCCTCTTCGGGAACAGCCACAATGGTCTTGATTTTGGACATGGCAGCCTCAATCGAATCCCGGTTGGGTGCCGAAACCTCTACGCGGCCGATGTTATCGATTTCTTCAATGGTAATAATCGCACCGGTGGCTTCCTGAATACCTTGTATAATTTTTCCGCCCGGTCCAATCACCGCACCAATCATGTCTTTCGGGATGTTGAGCACCTCGATGCGCGGTACATGCGGTTTGAAATCCTCTCTCGGTTCGGCTATCGTATCCAGAATTTTGCCCAGAATGTGCATGCGGCCTTCCCGAGCCTGTGCCAACGCTTTTTCGAGCACTTCATAAGAGAGACCGTCTACCTTGATATCCATCTGCGTGGCGGTGATACCGTCTTTGGTACCGGTCACCTTGAAGTCCATATCGCCGAGATGGTCTTCGTCACCCAAAATATCGGACAATACGGCAAATTTGACATTGTCTTTGTCGGTAATCAATCCCATGGCGATACCCGACACCGGTTTTTTAATTTTCACACCGGCATCCATCAGCGCCAATGTTCCGGCACAAACCGTAGCCATAGAAGAAGAACCGTTCGATTCCAGAATATCCGATACCACACGGATTACATACGGATAGTTTTCGGGAATCATGCGTTTCAAAGCCCGGTTGGCCAAGTTTCCGTGACCGATTTCACGACGGCCTACGCCACGAGTAGCTTTGGCCTCGCCCGTAGAGAACGGCGGGAAGTTATAGTGCAGCAGGAACCGTTCACGACCTTGATCGAGAACGTCGTCTATAATCTTTTCATCGAGTTTGGTACCCAATGTCACGGTCGAGAGCGACTGCGTTTCACCCCGTGTAAACACGGCCGATCCGTGAGGACCCGGAACATAGTCTACTTCTGCCCAAATCGGACGAATCTGCGTAGTGGTACGACCGTCGAGCCGTTTGCCCTCATCCAGGATGCAGCGGCGCATCGCCTCTTTTTCCACATCGTGGTAGTACCGTTTTACCAGCGCACCTTTTTCAGCGGCGGCTTCCGGCTCCATCGTCGAGAGATAGTCTTCGGCAATAGCGGCAAAGGCAGCCATACGCTCGTGCTTGTTGGTATTGCCCGAACGGGCGATTTCGTAAGCCCGGTCATAGCATTTTTCCCAGATATCTTTCCGAAGTTCTTCGTCATTCACTTCGTGGCAATAGGTTCTCTTAACGGTAGAACCCACCGCTTCGGCCAGTTCGAGCTGAGCCTGACACTGAACTTTGATGGCATCGTGGGCAAATTTCAAAGCCTCCAGCAAATCGGCTTCGGACACCTCGTCCATTTCGCCCTCGACCATCATGATGTTTTCCATCGTGGCACCCACCATCAGGTCCATATCGGCTCTCTCCAGCTCCTCGAATGTGGGGTTGATTTTGAACTGTCCGTCGATACGGGCCACACGGACCTCAGAAATAGGACCGTTGAAAGGGATGTCCGAAACAGCCAGTGCAGCCGAAGCGGCCAATCCGGCCAGTGCATCAGGCATATCTTTGCCGTCGGCCGAGAACAGAATGATATTGACAAATGTATCGGCATGGTAGTTATCCGGAAAGAGCGGACGCAATACCCGGTCAACCAACCGGGAGGTCAGAATCTCATAGTCCGAAGCACGACCTTCCCGTTTGGTGAAACCGCCGGGAAAACGGCCGAATGCCGAGAACTTCTCTTTATACTCTACTTGCAAAGGCATAAAATCGACACCTTCACCGGCTTCCTGCGCTGAAACGACAGTAGCCAACAACATGGTATTACCCATACGCACCTCTACGGCGCCGTCGGCCTGTTTGGCCAACTTTCCTGTTTCGATGGTGATGGTTCGTCCATCACTCAATTCAATCGTTTTCTTGATAGGATTCATGATAAATCTTTATTTCTTTTTCACTTTCTTTCCAAAATCATGCAAAGATAAACAAAGTTTTATGCGCAACCTCGTGAAAATGAAAGAAAAATATAAAAACCTTCACTTTTATGCTCCAAACAGCCCTGAACAGCCCCTGTTTTTGCCGTTATCAGCCCCTTTATTGCAGATAAAATTGCCAATACGGCGAAAAAACATATCTTTGTAAAAATATTACCGATGACGACACTACATTATTATAATATGATTGCGAAAAGATATATACCGTTATTGCTTTGCGCACTGCTGGCCAGCGCCTGTCACCACAAAAATCGTTTTACCGTACAGGGCACGGTTTCCGGAGCCGGCGGAGAAACCCTTTATCTGGAAGCGGTCAGGATGCAGGGTATCGAAATGGAGGACTCGCTCATTCTGGATGCTTCCGGGAAATACAAATTGCAGGGAGAGGCTCCCGAATATCCCGAATTTTACCGGCTGCGGCTGGGAAATGCTTATATAAATTTCGCTGTCGATTCGACCGAAACCATAACCATCGACGCTCCGAAAGCGGGATTTGCATCCGGCTACACTGTCGGGAACTCGGAAAACAGCGAAAAAATAAGGCAAATTGCCTTGTCCGGACAAAAACTGAAAGGTTACATCGACCGATATAAAGCACAAACCGACGGGGATGAAGAGGATTTGCTCGAACAGATAAACGAATACAAACAGCAGGTTCTGCCGTTCATCTACAGCGCCCCCTATTCCACCGCCGCCTACTTCGCCATTTTCCAGCAAATCGACGGACAATACATTTTCGACCTGTACGACAAGAACGACAGCAAGGCGATTCGGGCCGTCGCCACCCAATACGACTTCCGCTATAAAAATTCGGAGCGGGCCAAACAACTGCGCCAGATGGTAATCGAGTCGATGAAAGTGAAACAGCTGAACGACAGAGCCGGGTCCATACAGGAGATAGAGGAGGTCTCATCCATCGATATCGCATTGCCGGACATATACGGAAAGAAACAGGCCCTTTCGGAACTGAAAGGGAAAGTCGTCCTGCTTGATTTCACGATGTACCAAGCCGAATTTTCGCCCCAATACAACCGGCAGCTGGCCGAAGTCTACCAAAAATACAAAGAGCAGGGATTCGAGATATATCAGGTATCGCTGGACAGCGACGAACACTTCTGGAAAGTGTCGGCATCGAATCTCCCGTGGAAATGTGTCCGGGACGCCAGCAGTCTCGAATCCCGCATTGCAGGGACATACAATGTACAGCAGCTGCCGACGGCCTATCTTCTCGACCGGACCGGAGCCATCTGCACCCGGCTGACCTCTTCGGCCGACATCGGAAAAGAGATTGAAAAACTGTTGTAATAGCAGGTCAAATAAATATTTCTATTATAGAAAGTTAGAAAGATTTCGTTTTTTATTTGGCAAATCAAAAAAAGCTATTACCTTTGCAATACTGAAAAACACAAAAAGGAGTTCCGGCTTGAACAGCGGGGATTCTTTTTTGTTTTATAAAAACGGAAAACGATTAACACTAAAACTATAGGAGACTTAAGATTATGGCTATTAGTTATATGACCGAAGAAGGTTATAAAAAAATGCTGGAAGAAATTACCTATCTGGAAACCGTGAAACGTCCCGAAATTTCGAGACAAATAGCCGAAGCCAGAGACAAAGGCGACCTGTCCGAAAACGCCGAATACGATGCGGCCAAAGAGGCGCAGGGCATGCTCGAAATGAAAATAGCCCAACTGAAAGACAAAGTGGCCAGTGCCCGTCTCATCGACGAAACGAAACTCAATACCGAAATCATACAAATACTTAACAAGGTAAAGATAAAAAAAACCAAAAACAACGCTGTCATGCAATATACGCTGGTATCGGAAAGCGAAGCCAACCTCAAAGAGGGGAAAATCGCCGTAAGTACCCCTATCGGCAAAGGATTGCTCGGCAAGAAAGTGGGCGACATCGTGGAGATACAGGTTCCGTCGGGACTGATGACGTTTGAAATCATAGAAATTTCCATCTGACAAGAAACATCATTCCGGATGCACCGGACAGCTCCTTTTCTTCTCCTGTAGTTTATCAAGAAAAGGAGCTGTTTTTATTTCCGCTCCCGCAAAAACCGCCGGCAGATATTTTCGGCGTCTCATTTTTTATCGTAACTTTGGTTACGGAAACATTAAAACATCATTCAATATGCCTACTATTTTCAGTCGCATAGCAGCCGGAGAGATTCCCTGCTACAAAATTGCCGAAGACGAACGTTTTTTCGCCTTTCTGGATATCAATCCCATAACAAAAGGTCACACGCTGGTTATCCCCAAGAAAGAGGGGGATTACATTTTCGGGATGGACGATGACGAACTGGCCGCTTTCACCCTGTTTGCCAAAAAAGTAGCCCAAGCCATAGAAAAGGCCATCCCCTGCCGACGGGTAGGCATGGCGGTTATCGGACTTGAAGTTCCGCACACCCATATTCATCTGCTCCCGATAAAGCAGGAATCGGACATGTACTTCACCAACCCCAAGCTGCAACTTCCGGCAGAAGAAATGGCCGGTATTGCCGACAGCATCGCCTCGCAATTCGGGAAATAAACGGAAATCAGCCGGGACACGATGTCCCGGTTTTTTTATTCTACAACAATCTTTTACGCATATATTTTACCGGATACCAGGCGGCAAGGAATCCCAGCAGAGAGACAACGACCAGGACCGAGAGGGCATCGGTCCACAACAGTTTCACCGGATAGGCGTCTACAATAAACATCCCCGTCCCCTGCCCCAAACGCAATACACCGAAATACTGCTGCACAAGACAAAGGACGATGCCGGCCACCAGCCCGACACCTGCACCCAGAGCCGAAATCAAACAGCCTTCGGTCAGAAACACATCCGATATCATCCGGTCGTCGGCGCCCAGACTCTGCAAGGTGGCGATATCGGCCTTTTTATCGATAATGAGCATCGACAGCGACCCGATTACGTTAAAGGTCGCAATCATCAGAATAAAAGCCAGTATCAAGAACGTCATCCATTTCTCTATCTGCATCATCCGGAACGACTCTTCCTGCTGCATCATCCGGTCTTTAACCGTATAATTTTCGCCCAGCGCCGCTTTCAGCCGGGCCATCGTCCGGGCGACATTCGCACCGGGTTTCAGTTTTATCTCTACGGCCGAAGCCTCCGAACTGTAATGAAGAATTTCACGGGCAAAATCGAGCGGAACAACGAACAACTGATTGTCATACTCCGGCTGGTTGACACTGAAGACGTCCGTTGTAAAAAGTCGCCATTCGGTAAACGAAGCCGACGGATTGGCCATATTCACCCGCACATTGCGTCGGGGGGCATATACGACCAGCGG
>JAFLRV010000149.1 GCA_022511245.1 Coprobacter sp. | reverse complement strand
GGACGAACTAAAAAGAAAAAGGGAGCAAAAAACTCTGCTCCCCAGTTCGGTACCCAGAGCCGGGATCGAACCGGCATGGATGTTACTCCACTGGTGTTTGAGACCAGCGCGTCTACCAATTCCGCCATCTGGGCGTTGGACCGGTGCAAAAGTAGTGATTCTTTTGAATAATGCAAAGGGAATCGGTAATTTTTTTGAGAAGGTCGATAAAAAAGGGGTTTGGCGGCCGGAACAGAAAGTTTTTGAGAAAAAAAATTTTTTTAAATATCGTTCCTCTAAAATATTAACTATCTTAGCCGTGCAATTAAAACAGACGCATGGAAAACAGGTATTGTGTAATTATGTGTGGGGGTATCGGGAGCCGATTCTGGCCTTTCAGCCGGACATACCGCCCGAAACAGTTTCTCGATTTTTTCGGTACAGGCCGTTCGTTGTTGCAGTCGACTTACGACCGGTTCAGTCGTGTTATCCCTCCGGAGCACATTTTCATCTCTACCAATGAAATGTATGTCGATCTGGTGAAAGAGCAGTTGCCGGAGGTGACTGACGACCGGATTCTGGCCGAGCCGCAACGGCGCAATACGGCTCCTTGTATTGCGTGGGCGGCGTATCACATACAGGCGATTAATCCGGATGCCAATATTGTGGTCACGCCGGCCGACCATGTCATTCTGCAGGAGGATGCTTTTGCCGAATGCATCGACAAGGGGATGGCGTTTGTGGAGAAATTTCCGGCTTTGCTGACGCTCGGCATGAAGCCGACCCGTCCCGAAACGGGGTATGGATATATCCAGATAGAGGACGAAAATGATGAGGATATCAAACCGGTGAAAACGTTTACGGAGAAACCGAACATCGAACTGGCCCGGATTTTTGTCGAGAGCGGAGAGTTTTTCTGGAACTCGGGTATTTTTATCTGGAATGTGTGTACGGTCATCAAGGCGATGCAGCGCCATTTGCCGGAGATTGTGAACCGCTACGAGCAGAACCGGGCGGTTTTCGGCACGCCGGACGAGAAACGGTTTATCGAGGAGAATTATATGGCTTGTTCGAACATATCGATTGACTTCGGATTGATGGAGAAGGCTTCGAATGTTTTTGTCCTTTGCGCTGAGTTCGGCTGGGCCGATCTGGGTACGTGGGGTGCCGTGTATGAGTTTTCGGAGAAAGACCGGTACGGGAATATTGCGACCAAAGGCAAACAGCTGCGCTACGATTGCAATAACAATCTTATCGCTGTCCCGGAGGACAAGCTGGTGGTGTTGCAGGGGGTGAGCGACTGCATCGTGGTGGAGTCGGACAATGTGCTGATGATTTGCCGCCGGGATGATGAGCAGAGCATCCGCAAATTTATAACGGATGCGAAAGTCAACTTCGGAGACGAATTTATTTGATTTTTTACAGGGATATTTAGGTTTGGCTCCGGGTGGTGTCGCCGACATCGTCCGGAGTTTTTTATTTTTTCGGGATATACCGGTTGATGAAGGGGATTTCTTCCAGCGGCAGGTCCCGGCGTATGAGGTAAACGACATAGATGCTTAACAGCAGGGTGCGGAGCAGCAGTTTGAGGGGCAGGTTGCCGATGGGGACAACGAGGTGTATTATGTAGAGTGCTCCGGCCAGCAGGGCATAGCGGGCTATCGACTTGAGGTCGTAACGGATGGGGTAATGGTACTGCCCTATGAAATAGGAGGCCAGCATCATGCTGAGATAACAGAAAAATGCGGCCCATGCGCAGGCTATGTATCCGTATCGGGGAACGAACAGCACATTTATCGCTATGGTAACGGCAAACCCGAACAGCGAGAACCAGGCTCCCCACCGGGTGCGGTCGGTGAGTTTGTACCAAAGCGAGAGATTGAAGAAGATGCCGAAAAAGAGTTCGGCCAGCATGATAATGGGGACGACTGTTATCCCGACAAAATAGCGGGCCGGCATGACGAGCTGCACCAAGTCGATGTAGAACATCACGCCTAAGAAAATCAGCAGTCCGAATATGATGAAATATTTCATGGCGTCGGCATAGCTTTGCCGGTTGTCGGTCGTGTTTTTCTCCTTGTTTTTGGCGAAAATGAAGGGTTCGTAGGCGAACCGGAAGGCTTGGGTGAACATGACCAGTACGATGGCTATTTTGTATACGGCGCCGTAAATGCCCAGTTCGGACATGTAGCCGGGCCGTCCGGCGGCCAGTGTGGGGTAGAGCATTTTGTCGAATGTCTGGTTCATGACGCCGGCAACGCCCAGTATGAGCAGGGGGAAGGAGTATCGCAGCATCTGTTTCCAGATGCGGATGTCGAACCGGTAGCGTATTCCGAATATTTCGGGCAGCAGGAACAGGAAGATAATGCCGGAGCTGATGATGTTGGATACCAGAATGTAGCCGACCATGAACGAGGGGTTGAAGAACCACGAGACGGTGGCGGGCCAGTGCTTGTACAGGTAGGGGCACAGCAGCAGAAAAAAGAGGTTGAAGAAGATATTGGTAAATATCGACAGCAGTTTCCCTATGGCGAAACGCAATGGCCGTTTCCGGTATCGCAGGTAGGCGAAGGGCAGGGCGGTGAAGGCGTCCATTGCGATAATGAGGGAGAGCATCCAGATATAGTCGGTGTAACCGGCGTATCCCAGCAGGCGTGAGACGGGATGCAGAAACAGGAGTACGGCTCCGAAAAAGAGGGTAGAGGTGCAGGCCAGCGAAATCAGCCCGGTGGTGTATACTTTTTCGGGGTCGTATTTGTCGTCGTTGGCAAACCGGAAGAATCCGGTCTCGAGCCCGTATGTCAGAATGATGAGCAGCAGCGCCATGTAGGCGTACAGATTGGTGACGACGCCGTATTCGGCCTGCGTCTTGAGTACGTTGATGTACAGAAAGACGAAGCACCAGTTGAGGAAGCGGCCGACAATGCTGCTCAATCCGTATATGGCCGTGTCTTTGGCCAGACTTTTCATTTGTGACATGCGAGAGTGCTTTTTCTATGTTAAAACAGGGTCCCTTGCTCCGAATAACGGGTCCGGTGCAGATGGGTGTAGGCCAGGTCGGTGACTTCCCGTCCGCGAGGGGTGCGTTTGATGAATCCTTCTTTGATGAGGTAGGGTTCGTAAACTTCCTCGACGGTGCCGGCATCTTCACCCAAAGCGGTGGCTATGGTGGTGAGTCCTACGGGCCCGCCTTTGAACTTGTCGATAATCGTGGTGAGTATCTTGTTGTCGATTTCGTCGAGCCCGTATTTGTCGATGTTGAGGGCTTCGAGGGCGAAACGGGCGATTCCGATGTCGATGTGGCCGGAGCCTTTGACTTGTGCGAAATCCCGTACCCGGCGCAGCAGGGCATTGGCGATACGGGGGGTTCCCCGACTGCGCATGGCGATTTCGGTGGCGGCTTCTTGTGTGCAGGGAACCTGCATAATCGAGGCCGAGCGCTGAATGATGTGCGACAACACCTGATGGTCGTAGTATTCGAGGTGGCAGTTGATGCCGAACCGGGCCCGCAGAGGGCTGGTGAGCAGACCGCTGCGGGTGGTGGCTCCAATCAGCGTAAAGGGATTGAGGTCAATCTGGATAGACCGGGCACTGGGGCCTTTGTCTATCATAATGTCGATGCGGTAGTCCTCCATTGCCGAATAGAGGTACTCTTCGACTACGGGGCTTAACCGGTGGATTTCGTCGATAAACAGCACATCGTTGGGCTCCAGCGAGGTGAGTATGCCGGCCAGGTCGCCCGGTTTGTCGAGTACGGGGCCGGAGGTGATTTTGAATCCTACGCCCAGTTCATTGGCCACAATGTTCGACAGGGTGGTTTTCCCCAATCCGGGAGGGCCGTGCAGCAACACGTGGTCGAGGGCTTCTTCCCTCATTTTGGCGGCCATAACGAATACTTTCAGGTTTTCGATGATTTTGTCCTGTCCGCTGAAGTCTTCAAAGGCCAGCGGCCGCAGGGCTTTTTCAAATTCCCGTTCGGTATCGGAGATGTGCTGGTTTCGTATGTCAAAATTGTTTTCCATGCCGGGCTATTCCTTTTCGTGGGCAAATGTAGCCAATAATTCTGTGAATATGTTGTTTCGGGGCAAAAAACGTTCTTTTCGGCGGTTGGCGGCTACGGATGCCGAATCCGTTTTTTGAATTCCTGTTTGCGGGCGTTTTTCCGGAAAAATTCGGTTTGGTGCCGGAGGGCTGTTTCGACAGACTGGCCGACATCCCAGCCCCGCAACCGGGCGTATTCGGCAACGATGTACCGGATGACATCGGCATTCCACGAGAGCCGGTCGAAATTGCGCAGGCATTGTTTTTTGTTCATCGGGCCGAACCGCATGCGGTTGAGGTCGATCAGGCTGAATGTTACCGGTTCTTCTCCGGTGAACAGAATATTTCCCGGAGAGTAGTCGAGGTGCAGTATGCCGGCTTCATGCAGGCGGACGGTGAAAGCGGCAAACGCATTCAGTATGTTTTCTTTTCCGCAAATCCCGTCGTTGAATTCCCGCATGAGGCGGGGGTATGTTTCGGTCAGTGAAACGAAATAGCCCTGATAAAAGAATCTGCTGCGGGTGATTTCGATATAGGCGACGGGTTCGGGGGTGCGGAATCCTTTTTCGGTGAGGAGCTGGGCGTACCGGTAGGCCCGTCGTGCTTTGCTCGGCCGGAAAAAGGTATAGGCGAACTGGTTGACGAGCAGGGGAATTTTGTAGCGTTTGACGGTAATGTCGAGGTCGCCGACCCGGAATCTTTTTATCGTGTTGCGGCCACAGTATATGGTTTCTCCTTCGCTGTCGAATCGCTGCGGCAGTTCCCGGATGAAACTGTCCAGCTGGCGGTATTTGGGGTTAATCACAATTTTCATGTGAAATCATGCTGTTTTTGTGTGTATCGTATCCTGTTTCCGGTCGGGGTGTGTTGCCCCTTGTTTTTTGCAAAAATATCTATTTTAGTCACATTTGCGGTATGTTTCCGCTCTGTTTTTGACTTTCGGCTTCGCTTTTAACTTTTTCTATGATGGTTTGCGGCGCAATCCCGTACAGGCAGGCGTAGTCTTTCCGCCGGCAGGGCCTGTTCCCGAATACGGAGCAGGGGCGGCAGGGCAGGTCGAGCCCGATGGCTCTGTTTTCGTGCTGGTTCC
>JAFLRV010000148.1 GCA_022511245.1 Coprobacter sp. | reverse complement strand
CCCTCGATATCACCGGCAAGGCCGTTACCTTTATCGAAGAACACCGGGACCAGCCCTTCTTCCTCTACTTTGCCACGCAAGATGCACACGTACCCCGTGTGCCCAACGAACGCTTCGCCGGCCAGTCGGGACTCGGCCCGCGCGGCGATGTGCTGCTCCAGTTCGACTGGAGCGTAGGGCAGATTATGGAGACCCTCCGGCAGTTGGAGCTTGACGACAATACCATCGTCATCCTTTCCAGTGACAACGGCCCCGTCGTGGACGACGGCTACCGCGACCAGGCCGTCGAACTGCTCGGCGAGCACAAACCCGGCGGACCCTTTCGGGGCGGTAAATACAGCTCCTACGAAGCCGGAACGCGCGTACCCTGCATCATCCGCTGGAGCGGCACCGTAAAACCCGCCGTGACCGATGCCCTCGTCTGCCAGATAGACTGGTTCTCCACGCTGGCCGCCCTGCTCGGGCAGACCCTCCCCGAAGGAGCCGCCCCCGACAGCGAAAACTACCTGGACGTATGGTTGGGCCGCAGCAGCAAAGGACGCCCCTGTCTGGTCGAGCAGAATGCACAGAACAACCTCTCCATTACCACCGGCAAATGGAAATACATCGAACCCGGTCCCGGTGTGCCCTACATTCAGGAAGTGGCTATCGAGACCGGAAACAGCCCCGACCCCCAGCTCTACAACCTGCACCGGGATTTGGGCGAGAAAGAAAATGTGGCCGCCAGATACCCCAAGCAGGTAAAAAAACTGTCGGCCCGGTTGCAGCAGATTAAAGACGGCCGGGTAGGGATGCCCCTCCGGTAAACCCTTTTCGCAAATACCTTATCATATATGAATAGAAAAAAATATTTGCTCCTTGTCCCCCTCTGTGCCTTCGCACTCGGCACTTTCGCCCAGTCGGCCGGCCGGACGGCGTTCAACCACAACTGGACATTCGAGAAAGACGGCATTACCCGTCAGCTCGATTTGCCCCACGACTGGGGCGTAGAAGGCACCTTCGAACAAGTCTATCCCGGCGAGACCGGCAAACTCGCCTGGTGGGGGTCGGCCCGCTACACGAAACACTTGGAAGTCACCCCCGCCGAACAAGCCGGCGGCACCCGTTTCCTGCTCGATATCGACGGCGCCATGTCCGACGCCAAAGTCTATTGCAACGACACCCTCGTGACAGCGTGGCCCTACGGATACGCCTCCTTCCGGGCCGACCTCACCCCCTGTCTCCACGTCGGCAGCAACGAGATAGCCATAACCCTTGACAACCTGGAGAACTCCTCCCGCTGGTATCCCGGCGGCGGCATCTACCGCAATGTCTGGCTGGTGCGGGAAGCCCCCGTTTCCGTAGGCCACTGGGGCACCAGCATTACCGCCGAACCGCTCGGTCCCCGAGAAGCGGCGGTCACCCTCCGCATTACACTCGAAAGTCAGCTCGAACCCGTCGTCGGGACCGTCATCACCCGAATCCTCGACGGAGACCGGATATTGGCCGAAGCAGAAACAAAAGACACCCTCGCCGACGGCCGCACGCTGGAGCAGCATTTCCGCCTCTCCGGCATCGAACGCTGGTCGGTCGACACCCCCAAACGCTATACCGCCCGTACCACCGTAGTCAATCCCGACGGCCGCAAAGCCGTCTACGATACCCCGTTCGGCATCCGCACCGCCGAGTTCCGGCCCGACGGCTTCTATCTCAACGGTCAAAAGACCTTCCTCAAAGGCGTCTGCCTGCACCACGATTCCGGAGCACTGGGCGCCGTGTGGAACACCACCGCATGGGAACGCCGGTTGCAGCTGCTCAAAGAGATGGGCTGCAACTCCATACGCACCTCCCACAATCCTCCGGCCCCCGAACTGCTCGACCTCTGCGACCGCATGGGCTTTCTGGTCATGGACGAATTTGCCGATACCTGGATACTCCCCAAGAAACCCAACGGTTACGCCAAACTCTTCGACCAGTGGGCCGAAAAAGACCTCGTCGCCTTTATCCATCGCGACCGCAACCACCCCTCCGTCATCCTGTGGAGCATCGGTAACGAATGCGAAGAACAAGGCTCCCGCGAACACTGGTGGGTGCCCCTCACACTGGCCGACATCTGCCACCGGGAAGACCCCACCCGTCCCGTCACGGCCGGCAGCAACAACCTCGCCGCCTCCCGCACCCCCTATCACGCCACCCACGACGTCTACGGGTTCAACTACAAACCCCATGCCTACCAGGCATTCCACCAAGCCAATCCCCTGCAGCCCGTTCTCGGCAGCGAGACCGCATCCTGCGTCTCCACACGAGGCTATTACGCCTTTCCCGTATCCGACGACAAAAGCAAAGGCTGGGTCGACGGCACCCCCTACCAGGTCAGCTCCTACGACCTCTATGCACCCGGCTGGGCCTCCTGTCCCGACTACGAATGGGCCTACGAAGACCAAGCCCCCTTTCTCGCCGGCGAATACGTCTGGACCGGCATCGACTATCTCGGCGAACCCACCCCCTACAACGTCGACTGGTCCATCCTGACCAATTTCCACAACCCCGAAGAAAAAGCACGGGCCGAAGCCGCCCTCAAAGAACAGGCACAGACCCCGCCGCCCGCCCGCAGCTCCTATTTCGGCATCATCGACCTCGCCGGTTTCCCCAAAGACCGTTTCTACCTCTACCAGTCCCGCTGGCGGGCCGACCTGCCGATGGCCCATATCCTCCCGCACTGGAACTGGGCCGGACGCGAAGGAGAGATAACCCCCGTTCACGTCTACACCTCCGGCGACAGCGCCGAACTCTTCATCAACGGCAAGTCGCAGGGGCTGAAAACCAAAGGCAGGCTGGAATACCGCCTCCGCTGGGACGACGTCCGCTACGAACCCGGCACCGTCGAAGTCGTCGCCTACAAAGACGGAAAAGAGTGGGCCCGTGACCAGGTGCACACCACCGGCCGGGCAGCCCGGCTCAACCTGGCCGAAGACTATGCCGGCGACGACCTCATCTACATCCGTGTCGAAGTGGCCGACCCCGCCGGAAACCTGGTGCCAGACGCCTGCAACACCCTGTCGTTCAGCCTCTCCGGACCCGGAAAAATAGTCGCCTGCGATGCCGGAGACCCCACCACCCACATCCCCTTCTGGTCGACCACCCTGCCCGCCCTGAACGGACTCTGTTCCGTCATTGTGCGCCGCACCGGAGACGGCCCGATTACCCTCCGGGCCCAGTCCAAAGGACTCAAATCCGCCCGCATCCGGCTCGACCGGAAATGAACACGGCAGACAACGGCCCCGCTTTCGGAACCCCTGCAAAAAGCAACGGCCGGAAAATTGTTTTTTCAGCCGAAAAAACGTATATTTGAACACGCCAAAAAAACAGACAAAAAAACAGAACTATGAAATTAAAATACCTTCTCGTTTCCGCCTTTGCCGCAGCAGCCTGTACACTATCCGCAGCAATTCCGGTAAAATTTGCCGGGTATGCCGCCGACACCGGCGACACACTCCCTTACTGGCGAGACCTCACCGTCACCTCCGTCAACAAAGAACCGGCCCGCACGGCGTTCATGAATTTCAGCAGCCGCAGCGACGCACTCGGCGGAGAGTGGGAGAGCAGCCGCTGGTACCGCTCACTCAACGGCACATGGCGCTTCTTCTATACCGACGACGAACGCACCCTGCCCGCCGACATCTGCGCCACCCAGCCCGCCTTTGACGGCTGGAGCGCCATTACCGTGCCGGGCAACTGGGAAGTACAGGGATTCGGCACCCCCATATACGTCAACCAGCGGTTCGAATTCAACACCGCCCGCCCCGTACCCCCGCTTCTGCCCGAAGCCATACCCGCCGGAGTCTACCGCCGGGAGTTCACCGTGCCGCAGGAGTGGGCCGGCCGTCACGTCTACCTCCAGCTCTCCGCCGCCAAGTCCGGCGTCAATGTCTGGCTCAACGGTCGCGAAGTAGGATATAGCGAAGACTCCAAAAACCCCGCCGAATTTTTGCTCGACGACTATCTGCACGACGGCGTCAATACGCTGGTGATTAAGATAACCCGATGGAGCACCGGCTCCTATCTCGAAGCACAGGACTTCTGGCGCATCAGCGGCATCGAACGCGATGTCTTTCTGCGCAGCCAGCCTCAGGTGGCCGTGCGGGATTTCAGCGTCCGGTCGACACTGGACGACACCTACCGCAACGGAATCTTCAAACTCGATGTCGAGGTGGACAACACCTCCGCCGCCCCCGCCGAAACCGCCCTCACCTATGAACTGCTCGACCCCTCCGGTCAAGTAGTCGCCTCCGGCCGCAAGAACCTTCGGCTGGCAGCCCGCTCGACCGGCGATGTCACATTCCTCGCCGATATCGAGAACGTCGCCGCCTGGAGTGCCGAGCACCCCAGCCTCTACCAGTTGGTAATCAGCACCGGCGACGGCGAATACATCCCCTTTCAGGTCGGATTCCGCCGGGTCGAACTGCGCGAAAGCCCCTATAAAACCCCCGACGGCAAACCCCGCCGCTTGCTGCTGGTCAACGGACAGCCCGTCAAGCTCAAAGGCGTCAACATCCACGAACACAGCCAGCTGACAGGCCACTACGTCACACCCGAAGAGATGCGGCGCAACTTCGAACTGATGAAACAGAACAACATCAACGCCGTCCGCCTCTGCCACTATCCGCAAGACCGCCGTTTCTACGAAATGTGCGACCGGTACGGCCTCTATGTCTACGACGAAGCCAACATCGAATCGCACGGCATGGGGTACGACCGTTACCCCGACGATGCCCGCAAAGGCGCCGTCGGCCACGAAGACGGCCACCGGCGGGGCACGCTGGGACACAACCCCGACTGGCTCGATATGCACCTCGAACGCATCTCCAACATGTTCTTCCGCAACCGCAATTACCCCTGCGTCACCGTGTGGTCGCTCGGTAACGAAGGCGGTAACGGATACAACTTTTACAACGCCTACATGTGGCTCAAGGATGCAGAGGCCGAACTGAACGGCCGTCCCGTATGCTATGAGCGGGCCGAATACGAGTGGAACACCGATATGCTCGTCCCCCAGTACCCCTCCGCCGAATGGTTCCGCCGCATGGGCAGCACCCCCGACACCCGGCCCGTCGTACCTTCGGAATACGCCCACGCTATGGGCAACTCCACCGGGTCGCTGGACCTCC
>JAFLRV010000147.1 GCA_022511245.1 Coprobacter sp. | reverse complement strand
CGGGGACACAAGGATTTTCAGTCCTTTGCTCTACCAACTGAGCTATGGCACCGTTTGTTTTGCGAGTGCAAATGTACAAACTATTTTGTTCTTGTGCAAGTAAAATGCAAAATTTTTATACTTTCTCTCCGTTTTCGCTGCCCAATGAGTTCCAGCCCTGCGCTTTGAGAGCGATTTCGGCGCCATCACGGGTAATCAGGTAAGCCCCCAGAGCCGGAGAGGTGACATGTCCGATAACCCGCACGCCCGGCAAGGTGACCACCTCGTCATGGCAGGTCAGCGGAACGGTGAAGAGCAGTTCATAATCTTCGCCCCCGTTCAGCGCCGCCGTGATGAGGTTCATGTTGAACTCTTCGGCCATAACGGCCGTCTGGTAGTCGATAGGGATGCGCTCCTCGTAGATGCGGCAGCCCGTCCCGCTCTGGTCGCAGATGTGCAGCAGTTCCGACGACAATCCGTCCGAAACATCCATCATGGCCGTCGGTACGATGTTGTGTTTGGCCAGTTCGGCGACGATATCCTTCCGGGCCTCCGGTTTCAACTGACGTTCCAGCAAATACTCCCGGCCCTCGAACGCCGGAGTAAAATCCGATTCGCCCGCAAACACCCGTTTCTCCCGTTCAAGCAGTTGCAGACCCATGTAGGCCGCACCGAAATCGCCGCTTACACAGATGAGGTCATTCTCCTTCGCACCGTTTCGGTACACGATGCGCTCTTTGTCACCCTCGCCGATACAGGTAATGCTTATCGTCAGCCCCGTCAGCGAAGCCGACGTGTCGCCCCCCACGATATCGACGCCGTACACCTCGCAGGCCAGTCGCAACCCGGCGTAAAACTCCTCCATATCCTCCACCGAAAACCGTTTCGAAACCCCTAACGATACGGTAATCTGTCGGGGCTGCCCGTTCATGGCATAAATGTCGGAGAAATTGACGACGGCCGATTTATATCCTAAATGTTTGAGCGGGACATACGTCAGGTCAAAATGGATGCCCTCCAGCAGCAGGTCGGTAGTGACCAGAATCTGCTTCTCCGGGTAGGAGAGTACCGCCGCATCGTCGCCCACCCCTTTCAGGGACGAGCTGTTTTTCAGTTCGAGGTGTCGGGTAAGATGTTTAATTAACCCGAATTCGCCCAATGAGGCTATTTCAGTACGTTTGATATCTTCCATGCTGTACGATTTTTCCGGACAAAAGTAACACAAGATTTGAATAAATGGAACGATGATTTCAGAATTGTTCGATAAGCTCTTTCATAATCAGCGACATCTTCGGTTGTGCCGCAGCGGCAGCTTTCTGCACCTCTTCGTGCGAAGCCTTTTCGACGATACCCTCGACGCCGAGATCGGTGATGACCGATATGGCGAATACCTCCATGCCCCCGTGCCGGGCCACGATAACTTCAGGAACAGTCGACATGCCCACCGCATCGCCCCCGATAATCCGGAAATAGCGGTATTCGGCCGGCGTCTCGAAAGTCGGCCCCTGTGTACCCACATACACCCCCTGCCGGACGACGATGTCGTGTGCCGCAGCAATTTGCACCGCTTTCCCGATAAGCCGTTTCGAGTAAACCTCGCTCATGTCGGGGAACCGTACCCCCAGCTCCTCGAAATTGCGGCCCCGCAGCGGATGCTCCGGAAACAGGTTGATGTGGTCACGGATAATCATCAGGTCGCCCACCGCAAAGTCGGGGTTCATCCCACCCGCTGCATTCGAAACAAACAAGTGTTTGATGCCCAGTTCTTTCATTACCCGAACCGGGAAAGTCACCTGTTTCATGTCATACCCTTCGTAAAAATGGAACCGCCCCTGCATGGCCACGATACCTTTGCGGCCGAGAGAGCCGAAAATAAGTTTTCCGCTGTGACCCTCTACCGTCGAAACCGGGAAATGAGGGATATCCTCGTAAGCGATTTCCTTAGTTATATCGATATGGTTCACTAATTCGCCCAGACCCGTGCCGAGAATGATGGCCGTTTCAGGCATAGGATGGGGAAACACTTTTTTCAGAAAAGCTGCCGTTTCTTGGATTTGATGTAACATAGTTGCAAGAATTTTATTTACGGTTGTTGTCCGGAGCGCTGTGCCGCCTCCAGAATCTGGGCATCGAACTCACGCCCCTGGTTCAGCAGGAACGACACCCGAAGAGGCAGATAAACCAGCACCTTTCGGAGCGAGTTGTCCACCCGGTGGTTATGTATCAGCCGGGCCGCATCTTTTTCGGTCACGATGACGAGCGTATTCTCAGGCCGCTCCTGTTCCGCCATTCGTTGGATGCGGGCGATATCTTTGGCCGTAAAATAGTGATGGTCGCCGAACGTCACACATCGGGCCGACGGACAGTGATGCGTCACATAATGAATAAACGACTCCGGCGATGCAATCCCCGATACGGCGATAACATTCTCGTAAAGACCGATATCCGTCGGCTCGTCCGTCGGAACGATGCACTGGTCTGGGAAAACAGGAAGCACCCGGTCATACCGGAACGTGGAGAAATAGAGCCGCTGGTAGGGGAACAGCTGCAAATGTTTCGTAATGATGCGGTAGCCTATCGGCTTGATATTGTTCGGGCATTTCGTAACGATGACGATGTCGGCCCTTGCCTTGCCCGATACCGGCTCCCGCAGCCGCCCCACAGGCAGCATCCTGTCCTCATAGATAAGCCGGTGAAAATCGGTCAGCAGAATCGAAGTCGACGGCGAAACATACCGGTGCTGGAACGCATCATCGAGAACAATCAGATTCACCTCCGGAAACCTTCGTCTGATTTCCGCAATACCCCGTCGGCGGTTACCGTCGACCGCTACCACGATATGATTGAATTTCCGTTTGATTTGCAACGGTTCGTCACCCGCCTCGCTGGCTGTCGACGACACCTGTACCACAACGAAATTTTTGCTTTTCCGTTTATATCCCCGACTCAGGAACGCCACCCGGTAATGATTCGAAAGCAGTCGGATAAGATACTCCGTATGCGGTGTTTTCCCCGTTCCGCCCACCGTGATGTTGCCTACGGCAATAACCGGAATGTCGAACGATTCCGACCGGAGAATCCGGTGGTCGAACAGCCAGTTTCTCACCTGAACGATGGCTTTGAAAACAACCGCAAAAGGCCAGAGCGCCTTGTTGAATTTCATCGGGTGGGATTCCATCATGATTCTGTTTTTGACAATGAATATTAATCGATTACTCCGATTTCACACCAAGCCTGTATCGGGTCGAAATGTCCGATTTGTTTCAACAGCTGCCGGTATAAATCCTGACCTGTCCGGAAATGCAGTTTCATCGAACCGTATTCGGTCAGTTCATCCAGCAGCTCCTCATAAAAGCTCTTTTTAGCCGGAAACTCTTCCCTCCGGTACGATTCCGTTCCCGCTTTCCCGGCAACCCAGTTCACCGCATCATCGAGCGTGCCCAGCTCATCGACCAACCCTTGTTTCACCGCCTCGCTGCCGCTCCATACCCGGCCCTCAGCCACCTTGCAGATTTCCTCCACCGGCAAGTTGCGCCCTTCGGCACATCTCTTGACGAACAAGTCATATCCCCGTTCGATATACCCCTGCATCAACGCCTTTTCACCCGTAGTCATCGGGCGCGTAAACGTCGGAACATTCCCGTAGCGGTTGGTTTTGACCTCGTCGAAAGTAATCCCTATTTTATCCGTCAGCAAGCCCGAAACATCCGGCACCATGCCGAAAATGCCGATAGAGCCAGACAGTGTTGTCGCATCCGCAAAAATCCGGTCGGCATTGCACGACAGATAATATCCACCCGAAGCCGCATAATCGCCCATCGATACCGCAACCGGTTTTTGAGCCTTCAGCCGGGAGATAGCCTCCCACAGCTGTTCCGAACCGAATGCGCTGCCGCCCGGTGAGTTCACCCGGACAACAACCCCCTTAATATTTTCATTCCGGCCTATTTTATCCAATTCCGCCACCAGTTCTCTGGAGTGGATACCCTCTCTCGGCGACAAATCAATCTCCCCGCAAGCATACACTACCGCAATGATGTCCGACGATTTTTGAGCCGGAACAGGCTGGGCTGCCAAAGTAGCCGGCGAAACCAGATGCACATCCTCATACCGGGCGACACCGCACAGCCGGGCCAGTTTCTGCCCCATTTCCGGCCGGTAGACTAGGCCGTCGATTAACCCCGCCTGCAAAGCGAAGCTGTCCCGTTTGAGCATCGGCAGCGAATCCGCATACGCATTCAATGCCGCCGCCGTCAAGTTGCGGCTGGCCCCGATTTCCGTTAACAGACAGTCCCATATCGACTGCAGATACACCTCCGTCTGTTCCCGGTTGGCCGCACTCATCTGGGTCGACATATACGGCTCGACCGCCGATTTGAACGTTCCCACCCGGAAAATTTGCATGTTTACCCCCGCCTTTTCCAGCGCATTTTTATAAAATAGGGGAGTGGAGCACAATCCTCGGAAGTCGAGAGCCCCCACCGGATTGAGAAACACGCTGTCGGCCGCCGTCGCCATATAATACTCTTTCTGCAGATAATGGTCGCCATACGCCAGAACAAACTTTCCGCACTCTTTGAAATCCAGCAGCGCCTGCCGAATCTCCCCCAGCGAAGCATATCCGGCCCGCAGACCGTTCGCTTCGATATAAATACCTTTAATATTGTCATCCTTTCGGGCCACCGCTATCGCTTTCAAAATATCATCGAGACCCGGCGAACTCAATACCTCTCCCGTCAGAAAATCCGGCAATTCCTCTTTCGACCGTTCAGCCAGTTCCCCCTTCAGGTTCAGATACAGCACACTGTTTTCCCTGTGCTGATAACTGCCGTTCTGAGAAAGACCCACGATTCCGGCTATCATGACCACGCCCATCCATAACAATATCACGCTGGCGAGAAAAACCCCCAATGTGCAGGCAAGCGTAATTTTCAAGAACTGTTTCATTGTCAGTTATCCATTTATATATGATGCAGCCGTTGCACCCGGCTGATGTTTTCAACATAAGCTACAAATATATAGCTTTTTTATCGAGAACAGAGGTATTTTTGAAAAATATAACGATATAAAATTAAAGAAGAAAAATAATTTTATGCTTAATTTGTTGTAAATCAGTATTTCGGATAAAAACGATAAAAAAAGATGCAAAAAAATTTGGAGGGGAATGAAAAGAAGTTTTATCTTTGCACCACTTTCGCGCTTTGAAAAGCCGGAA
>JAFLRV010000146.1 GCA_022511245.1 Coprobacter sp. | reverse complement strand
CGGCTGCACGAAGCCAACGAACAGGAAGCGGCCCGCCTCGCCGGTGAACGGGATGTGCTGGAAAAGAGCCGCAAGTATGTGGCGGCCCAGCTCGAAGCGTTCGGGGAGGACTGCTACGCCCGGCACGAAATCTGCCTGACCCGCCACCGTCCCGACTCGGCGGCCTACTACCTCGAACTGCGGGCAGCTACCGACACCACCAATATCGAATGGCAGATGGATGCCGGAGAGTTTGCCAGCCAGTATATTGCCGATTATCCCAAGTCCCGGTTGTTTTATAACCGGGGATTAGCCTATGCTTTGGAACAATATGGAGAGTCTCATTTTTTAGTAGCCAGAGCCTATATGAATATTGCACAAATAAACGGATTCGAGATACACTTTTCCGAAGCGTTGGAATATTTTCAAAAAGCACTGAAGATATACAGAGAAATCTATGGAGTACAAAGCCACTGGACAGCTCTGGCTTACAATAATATAGGAGCTTTATATCGTATACAGGGCCGCTATTCGGAAGCGTTGGAACAATATTCGAAAGCCGTAGAAATATGGAAAAACGTATATGGAGAACGAGCACCAGAAATAGGGATTGTTTATAACAATATCTCGACGGTATATGTGTCACAAGGGAAATATTCCGAAGCGTTAGAGTATCAGCAAAAAGCACTGAATCTATTTAAAGAAAAATATGAAGAACAACATCAATATATAGCAGGAAGTTATATGGGAATAGGCATTCTCTACTATTATAGCGGTCAATATTCCAAAGCGCTGGAATATTACCAAAAAGCATTGGAAATACAGAAAGTCGTGTATAGTGAGCGACATCCCCATATAGCACTGAATTACAACAATATCGGGATGGTATATGACAATCAGGCACAATATCCGGAAGCGTTGGAATATTTTCAGAAAGCACTGGAGATAAATAAAGAAGTCTTTGGCGAAGAGCACCCCAATGTAGCACTGAATTACAACAACATCGGGGTATCGTATCTAAAACAAGGACAATACCCAAAAGCGTTGGAATATTTTCAAAAAGCATTGGAGATAAATAAAAAGGTCTTTGGCGAGCTGCATCCCGATATAGTCCAGAGTCACAACAATATCGGGGAGGCATACGAAAAACTGAATCAACCCGACAAAGCCGCCGAATACCGGAGCAAAGCCCAAGAGATTATAAACTATTTGCAGAACAACCCGTAAACTTTTATGAAAGAAAACAAATACGCTGCCTTTACGCACTCCTAAAACGATTCCAATCCTTGCAAGATTGGAATCGTTTTATATCCTGACCCGCACAGGGCACCGTAACAGGTCCGGCAGCCCGGTCGGACCTTTCTTTACAGATAAACCGGACAACCCTTCGTAATTTGCCGCTTTTTATTACCTTTGTTGCAAATCAGTAAAGCAATCATGGAAAAAGAACCGTTCCAGTTCGAAATATGCGCCAACGGCGTCGAAAGCAGCATTGCCGCACAAGAGGGCGGCGCCCACCGGGTCGAGCTGTGCGCCGGCATACCCGAAGGAGGCACCACCCCCTCCTACGGCGAGATAAAACAGGCCCGCCAACACCTCACCCGCACCCGGTTGCACGTCATCATCCGGCCGCGCGGAGGCGATTTCATCTACACCCCGCTGGAGGCCGAACGCATGCTCACCGACATCGGCATCGCCCGACAGCTGGGCGCCGACGGTGTCGTTTTCGGCTGCCTCACCCCCGAAGGCGACATCGATACCGACTTGTGCCGGGAGCTGATGAAAGCCGCGCAAGGCATGTCTGTCACCTTCCACCGGGCATTCGACTGCTGCCGCCATCCCCGACAGGCCCTCGAAGAGATTATCGCTCTCGGATGCCACCGCCTGCTCACCTCAGGCCAGCAGCCGACCGCCGAAGCCGGCATACCCCTGCTCCGGGAACTGCACCGGCAGGCCGGCACCCGCATCGCCCTCATGGCCGGATGCGGCGTAAACGAAGAGAACATCGTCCGCCTCCACCGCGAAACCGGCATCACCCAGTTTCATTTCTCGGCCCGCACACCGCTCGAACCGTCCGAACCGGCTGCCCATCCGCTGGCCGGGAGCTTCGGCCGACAGACCGTAACCACCGCACAAAAAGTACGCAATACCATGAAAAAACTCATCCTCTGCCTGCTGCCCCTGCTCGCCCTCGTCCCCCGCACGGGCCATGCAAACACTCCCCGACATTTCATCACCGACGACGAGTTCCGCCACCAGGTACATCAGGCCTTCTGCGCCAAAAGCGACCTGCTGGGCGGCACCTTCGCCCGCGACATAGCCGACCTCGCCACCCCCGAAGAGGCCGAAGCCCTGCAATTTCTCTACGCCTACATGCCGCTGGCCGACATCACCGACTACCCCGTCACGTTCCACCTGCAGAACGTGCGCGCCAGTTTCCGGGCACAACAGGAAATGAGCTGGGGGAAAGAGGTTCCCGAACTCCTTTTCCGGCACTTCGTACTCCCCGTGCGGGTAAACAACGAACCGCTCGACAGCGCCCGCATGATATTCTACGAACAGCTCAAAGAGAGAGTGCGCGGACTGAAAATGGACGAAGCCATACTCGAAGTCAACCACTGGTGCCACGAACACGTCACCTATGCCCCCTCCGACGCCCGCACCCTCTCCCCGCTGGCCTGCATCAACAACGCACTGGGACGGTGCGGCGAAGAGTCGACCCTCACGGTGGCCGCCCTGCGCTCCGTAGGCATACCCGCCCGGCAGGTCTACACCCCGCGCTGGGCCCACACCGACGACAACCACGCTTGGGTCGAAGCTTGGGCCGACGGCCGCTGGCATTTTCTCGGAGCCTGCGAACCCGAACCCGTACTCGATCTCGGCTGGTTCAACGCCCCCGCCTCCCGTGCCATGCTCATGCACACCCGTGCTTTCGGCGACTATCGCGGCCCCGAAGAGGTCATGCTGCGCACCAGCTGCTATACCGAAATCAACCTCATCGACAACTACGGCAGCAGCGCCCGCATCGATTTCCACATCGTCGACACGGAGGGCAATCCCGTGAACGATGCCCGAGTCGACTTTAAAATCTACAACTACGCCGAATTCTGCACCGTAGCCACCAAATACACCGACGACAACGGAGACACCTTCCTCTCGGCCGGATGCGGCGACATGCTCGTATGGGCCTCCCGCAACGGAGCCTGCGGCTACACCAAAGCCTCGTTCGGCAAAGACAGGAAAATCACCCTGCGCATCGCATCCCCCGCCGACGGCGAGAAACGGGAACTCGACATCGTACCGCCCCCCGAAAAAGTACGGTTGCCGGCCGTCTCCGAAGCCCTCAACCGGGAAAACCAGCGCCGCCTCGCCCGTGAAGACTCCCTGCGGCAAGCCTACGAAGCCACCTTTTACCAGCCATCGGACACCGCCTCCGCCAGCCCCGAAGAGACCTTCCTGCTGACCAGTCGCGGCAACTGGCGCACCATACAAACCTTCATCAGGAAACACCCCGACCAGCAGCAACGTGTCCTCGACCTGCTCGGCACCCTCTCCGACAAAGACCTGCGCGACATGCCCCTGACTATACTCGAAGACCACCTTACCGCCCGCAGCAGCCAGCTCTGCCCCCGTGTGGAGAACGAAATGATTACCCGTCCCTACAAACACCTGCTGCAGGACGCCTTCGATGACGATACCCGCACACAACTGCAACAAGACCCCGCCCGGCTCGTGCAGTGGGTCAAAGACAGCATCCGCCTCAACCCCGACATCCGGGCCCTGCGCATTGCCCAGACTCCGGCCGGCGTATGGCATTCGCGACTGACCGACACCCGCAGCCGCAGCATCTTCTTCGTCGCCCTCGCCCGTTCGCTCGACATCGAAGCCCGAAAAGACCCCGTCACCGGAAAAGTACAGTACAAGAACGGCGACGGCCGCTGGGTCGATGTCGACTTCCAGGCCGACCGCCCGACCGTAGCTCCGCAAGGCACGCTGGTACTCACCTATCAGCCCGACTCCCTGCTCGACAACCCCAAATACTACAGCCACTTCACCATATCCCGCATCACCCCCGACGGAGCCACCGCCCGGCTCAATTTTGAAGAAGGACAAGTCGACATGGGAGGCGGCACCGACTGGGAAAGCACCTTCCGCGACGGAGCCCTCCTCGACACCGGCACCTACCTGCTCACCGCCGGCACCCGGCTGGCCAGCGGCAGCGTATTGGCCACCACCCGAATATTCACCATCCGGGAAGGCCAAACCACCACCCTGCCCATCGAGCTGCGGCAGAGCCACACCGAACTAAGCGTTATCGGCACCTTCGACTCCGAAAGCCGGTACCGCCCCTGCACCCCCGACGGCAGCGATACCCGCGAAGCCTCTGTCCTCTCGCACACCGGACGCGGCTATTTCATTGTCGGACTCATCGCTACCGGACACGAACCCTCCGACCATGCCCTGCGCGACATCGCCAAAGTGAAGCGCGGATTCGACAACTGGAACCGCCCCATACTGCTGCTCTTTGAAAACGAAGAAGAAGCCCGCAAATGGAACGCCGCAAAATACGGCACCCTGCCCCGAAACCTCCTGCTCGGCATCGACACCGACGGCACCATTCGCCGCCAGATAGCCGCACAGATGAAACTCCCCGACAACGGCCGGCTGCCCCTGTTCCTCGTCGCCGACACCTTCAACCGGGTCGTGTTCCTCTCTCAGGGATACACCATCGGACTGGGAGAACAGCTCCAGCAAGTCATCAAAAAACTGTAAAACAGAAAAAGCCCTCCGCCGTAAAGCAGAGGGCTTTTCTGTTAATTTCTTTCCGTGTGTGCGGTCGAAAAACAGGCCGTCAAATACCCGAAACCCGCACCACGCAGTCTACCCGGTCATGATGCGCAGGAAGAGAGACCTGAAGCATTCCGCTCCGGCGGTCATACCGCCAGGAGCACGACTCCCCGTCGAGCAGCGAGACCGACTGCGGACGCCTGGCCGCCGGCACCGTCACCGACGACACCTCCCGGTCGAGCACATGCAGATAAACACAATCGGCACTCCGGGTCGAGACACCCCACGAGGCATCCCCCACCGGCCCGGCCTGCGTACCGTAGATACTCTCCCCGTACCGTTCCATCCAGGCCCCGATACCCCGCAGGCGCTCCAGCGCAACCGCCGGCAGCTCACCGTTCGGCTGCGGGCCGATGTTCAGCAGCAGGTTGCTGCCTTTCGCTGCCGACCGCACCAGCAGTTCGACAAGCTCATCCACCGACTTGTAATTCGTATCGCTCACCTTGTAGCCCCACATGCCGTTCATCGTCTGGCACATCTCCAGCGGCA
>JAFLRV010000145.1 GCA_022511245.1 Coprobacter sp. | reverse complement strand
GTGGTTCAACAACCGGCACATCGACGCGCGTCTGCTCAAACTCAAGAAGATGTACAAGGGAACGGTATGGGAATCGCTGAAAAGTCCCATCCTGCGTGACTTGCGTTACGGCGATGCCGTTTTCACTTACCGCCGTCTCTGGAATCCGCTGCCGATATCGGAACCGGAATTGTGTCATATCGAGCCGATTCTGCCCGATTTACGTCCCCGCATCTCGGAGCGGAACGAGGAGTCCTGGATGCCGAGACTGTATGTGAAAAGCAACCTGGTGGGGCTGGCGATGCTGAGTGCCAATGCGGCGGTAGAGGTCGATCTGGCCCGGCACTGGTCGGTGACGCTGCCGATTTATTATTGCGGTATGGACTGGTTCAAGTCGACGATTAAGTTCCGTAATTTCACCATACAGCCCGAAGCCCGCTACTGGTTCCGCCGGACAGACAACGACGGCTTTTTCATCGGTGCCCACGTCGAGATGTCGTACTACAATTTCGCTTTTGACGGGGAATACCGCTATCAGGACCATCGAGGCCGCACTCCGGCGCTGGGCGGCGGATTGAGTGCCGGTTACCGGCTGCCCATCAGTGCCAGCAAACGGTGGCGGGTAGAGTTTACGGCCGGTGCGGGGGTTTATCCGATTGACTATGACCTGTTTGTCAACACGCCCGATGTGAAAGACGGTATGCTGACCGACCGGAACAAAAAGACGTATATCGGTCTCGACCAGGCTGCCATTACGTTTTCTTATTCATTCGACCTGAAAAATTATCAACGGACTTATCCGAAGAAAGGAGGCCGCCGATGATGCGTGGATATATGCTTATGGTATGGGCGGCTGCGCTGGTGCTGCTGTGCGGCTGCGAGGTTCACCAGTTTCCGGTTCCCAAGCGAGGCACGATGATTCTGCATCTGCAATACGAACCGGATTTCTGGGTATGGGACCATTTGTATGAACCACTGGAGGGGATTGTGGTCGAAAGTCATCCCGACGAGGGGGTCGATGAAACGCATCCGGGCACATCGGACCGTTACAACGGGGCTTGCGACTCCGGGACCGCCCGCATCGTCGTCCGGGCATACGACCCCGACAACTTGTACCGTGTCCTGAAGGAATTTTATTTCACACACGATATTTCAACGGGATACGACTGCTATCTCGAACTCGACCTGAACCCGGGCGACTATGTCCTGGCGGTGTGGTCGGACCTGTATGAGGGGAGCACCGGTTCTCCTTTTTACAACCCGGACAATTTCCGGAAAGTGGCGCTGCTGTACAGCGACAACTACCGGGCCAACACCGATTACCGGGATGGCTATCGGGGCCGGAAATCCATCAAGCTGAAAGCTCCGGATTCTCCGGAGGCCGAGCTGGAGCAGTTCGACGTCACGATGCGCCGGCCGATGGGAAAATTCGAATTCATTACCACCGACCTGTCGGAGTTTCTGGAACGGGAAACCACCCGCCGGAAGATTTCTACCCGTGCCCGTCTCGAAGATTATACCGTCATCATCCAATATACGGGATACCTGCCCTGTTCCTACAGTGTCATCGAGGACCGGCTGGAAAACGCCACCTCAGGCGTACAGTTCGTCTCGCAGGTGAACATTACGGGCGAAAGCGAGGCCTCTCTCGGATTCGATTATGTAATGATTAACAACATCGCCAAAGGGAGCGTACTGGCGATGATTTCGGTGTATGACGCTGCGGGAGAGCTTGTGGCGCAATCCCGTCAGATATCGGTGCCGCTGCGCCGTGACCACCACACGGTCATGCGGGGCGCCTTCCTGTCGGGCATAGCGCATGGCGGGGTCGGCATCGATCCGGGATATGAGGGAGACCACAACGTCACATACCCTTGACAATGATTATAGAAATTATAAATAAAAAAACAGAATAAAAAATGCGTATTATGAACAAAAAAATTTCAGTATGGCTGGCCGCTGTCGGCGTATTGTTCGCCACATCGTGCACAAATGACGATATGCCGGCTCCCGACCAAAATGTATCGGGCGAAGAGGTCACGGTTTCTTTCTTCGTGTCTCCACAAGAAAAAGTAAAGACCCGTTCCGGTGAAGTGCATTATCCGGCAACCGGTGAATTTCCGCAAATCAGCGACGGTACGAAAGCGCACCTGCTGATTTATGCGGTTTACGACAACGACAAAAAACTGCTGGATCAGTACGGGCATGCTACAATCATCACGAATGAAGATGCCGTGATAGATGAAGCGACCCAAGAAAAGCTGGATAAGATAACTATCGGAAAAGGACAGACGGCCATGTATGTAGAGGAGTTTCCGACGCCTGAAATTAAAATCCGTCTGATGCGCAACCAGACCTATCACATCGCTTTCTGGGCCCAGAACATCGACTGCGACGCTTACGACACCCAAGACCTGCAGGCGGTAAAAGTGAGTTATGCAGATGCTCAAAACAACGACGAACTGCGTGACGTCTTCTGCCATACCGAGTCATTTACGGTTACGGGCGATGATGCCAGAAGCATCCTGCTGATTCGTCCTCTGGCACAAATCAACGTCGGTACGGCCGGTTATGACTACGAGTGCGCCGTAAGCGGAGTCAACGCCATGAAATATTTATATTCCAAAATCAGCATCAATGGGGTGTCCCAATATTTAGACGTGGTAGACAACAAAGTGCTGAATGGGGATGATTTGTCCAAACGTGGAATTTCCGGCGAGGCCACTACCGAAATTTCGTTCGGCTGGGGCCGCATACCGGCTTATGTCAATTATGCCGACATGGAGGATGAGGCATTGAAGGGTATTCTCCACCAGGCCCAGTTCCCGGACAACAAAAACGATTACAAGACATACAAGGAACAGTTCCTGCGTGTCAAACTGTACACAGAGGCCGGTTACTTACCGTATGTAAGCTGGGACGACGTGAAAAAAGACGAGTCGGAGAAGATGCCCTCTCCCGATACGGAGATATTCAAATATCTGTCGATGTGTTACGTGTTGGTTCCGGCACATGAGGTTGACACCAGCGGCTCGGCCGACGCTTACGGCACGACTGTCGACAACATAACGGTATCGCTGGCCACTTCGGAGGAAGGAGACAACCAAATCGTCGCCATCGATAACCTGTGCAATGTCCCCGTACAGCGCAACTGGCGGACGAACATCGTAGGCAAAAAACTGCTGACCATCCCCTATCAGGCCGTTATAGACATCATACCCGAATACTTCGGCGAACACAATTATGATGGTAAAGACGAGAACGGGGAACCGAAATGGAAAGAAATTGAAAAAGAAAATCAAAGCAATCAGTAAATCCAAAGAAAAATGAAAAACAGAATGAGCAACAAAATATGGGGATGGATTGCAGCCGCAGGGCTTCTGGTTGCAACCTCCTGCGTGGAAGACAGCCTGTTCGGTCCCGAATCGACAGGCGATGAGGTAACGGTATCGTTGACCCTCGCACCCGAAAACATTTCAACGAAAACCCGCTCCGTAGAGTATCCCAACCCTGAGGGTCCGAAAAAATATCCCAAAATCAGCGACGGTTCGAAAGCGGATGTCCTGATTTATGCGGTCTATGACGAAAACGGCAACCTGCTGGACCAGCACGGACGGGGTGTCATCGGCAATCTGCCCGGATTTCAGGCCGGTACAGGCCAGACGGTCATGAAAATAGACACTTTCCCCGTGACCGTCAATTTCCGTCTGATACGCGGACAGAAATACAAACTGGCTTTCTGGGCCCAAAGCAGCCAATGCAAGGCCTACAACACCCAGAACCTGAAAAAGGTAGAGGTGATTTACAGCGAATTGTCGAACGAATCGACGGAAACCAACACCACGACACCGAACAACGACGAACTGCGTGACGCTTTCTGTAAAGTGGAAGATATTACGGCAGAGGAAGCGGTTACCAAGAACATCTATCTCTACCGTCCTCTGGCACAGATTAACGTCGGTACGGCCGGATATGACTACGAGATTGTCACCCGTGGCGAAAACAGCAAGAAATATATCTATTCGAAAATTCAGCTCGGCAGTGTGGCCCGTTATTTAGACGTGGTCAACGATGAGGTACTGAAATCGACCACCGAAGATGATACGACAGAGAGTCTTCCCGAAGTGCTTTCCGAAGTCGATTTCGGCTGGGCCAAAATACCGGCTTATGTAAACGTCAGTACCGATGACCCCTCCCATACCGTAGAGGGAGAAGAGTTTCTGGAAGTCGACCTCGACCAGAACGAAGAAATTCTGCCGTATGCCGACTTAGACGAAAAGGACGGAGAGAAAACAGAGACTTTCAAATACCTGTCGATGTGCTATGTGCTTGTTCCCTCTGACAAAAACGGCGGCAGCGCCACGCTCGACAATGTGAGGGTGTGGTTAGGCACGTCGGAAGAGGGCGCCGACGAGGCGGCCGTCGTCGAACTGACTCAAGTCCCTGTACGGCGCAACTGGCGCACGAACATTATCAGCCAGAACCTCCTGACTGCCGAACAGCGTCTCACGATAGACATCAGTCCGTTCTACAGCGGCGAGTTCAATACCGAAGACCAGACAACGTGGTCGGGTGCCCTTTATGACGGTGTATCTTACAATGTGGAGACCGATGAAATCCTCATCTCCAATGCCAACGGGTTGATGTGGCTCGCCAAGATGGTCAACGGTAAATACAGCTACTATATCTGGGATGAGGACAACAGCCTGCCCGACAGCAACATTGCAGACCCGGAAATAAGCAAAATGGCGAATGCCGGCTACTACAACAAAATATTTGCCGACAACGGCATCGAGGACCCGACCAGCGGGGCGGCCGGTTACGAGCGATTGAGCGAAAATGAAAAGGAACTTCTCAAAAAGCGTATTCTGAAAGCCACACACGAGGAATCATGGCCGGCCAACAACAACTTCCATTTCAAAGGAGCCACCGTGCGGCTGACCAACGATATCGACATGTCCGTTTTCAATGAGTGGATTCCCATCGGATTCGACTGCCGGTTCAATGACGGTAAAAACAGCAGCAAATTCTCGACTGATATTCCGTATCATGTGGGGTTCTGCGGTACGTTTAACGGAAACGACCTGACCATCAGCAACCTCAAAAACAGAGAGTTCTCCTCTGTAGTGCACTATGCGTACAAAGATATAACCGGCAACAATACCGTCTCCAACAACGAGCGGTACGACAATCCGCAATGGTATCCGGTGGGGCTGTTCGGCCAAGTCGGCGGAGACGCCATTATCAAGAACGTCCGGCTGAGAAACATCGATTTCAAAGGACATCACGGCGGAGGGGCTATCGTCGGGTTTGCATCGGGGAATGTATCTATCAGCAACTGCTATGTCGACGGCG
>JAFLRV010000144.1 GCA_022511245.1 Coprobacter sp. | reverse complement strand
CAATATTATGCTGCTCAGAATCCTCTTTGTAATAATCCTCGCGATAGAGGAACATCACGATATCGGTGGACTGCTTGCGGGTAATGATACCTTGCTGTATGACGGGTTCGGGCAGGCTGCCCTGTGCAATGCTGACCCGGTTCTGCACCAGTACGGTGGCCATGTCGATATCGGTACCGACCTCGAAGGTGACGGTGAGGGTGTACTGCCCCGAACTGGAGGAGGAAGAGCTCATGTAAATCATCCCGTCCACTCCGTTGACCTGCTCTTCAATCGGGGCACCGACGGTGCGAGCGACGGTCTGGGCATCGGCACCGGGATAGGTGGCGGTCACCTGTACGGTGGGCGGGGTAATATCGGGGAACTGAGCTACCGGCAGGGTGCGGAGCGTGACCGCTCCGGCCAGCACCATGAGTATGGCGATAACCGTAGCGAATATGGGGCGGTCGATAAAGAATTTTGAAATCATACGGTTTGTTTTTCGGCAAATAACGATTCATCGGTTTTCCTCAAGGGGTTTTACCTGCATCCCGTCCCGCACCTTGAGCAGGGCTTTGGTGACATAGCGGTCGCCGGGAAGCAGTCCGCCCGTCACCTGACGCAGGGTGTCATCGACCAGCTCACCGGTTTCGATGTGGCGGTAGACGACCTTGTCCGAATCGTTGACCAGATAGACATATTTGCCCGACTGGTCGCTCCCGATAGCAGCATCATCGATTAAAAGGGCGCTGTCGTTGCGTCCGTAAGGCAGGTTTACCGTGACATAGAGTCCGCTTTTGAGTTCCCGCAGGGGATTGTCGACTTCGGCCCGCAGGCTGAGGGTTCCGGTGGTGAGTTCGACATTGGGCGAAAGGTAGTCGAGCCGTCCGGTATAAGTACGGGAGAGCGGTTGCTGGAACTCCAGTCCCACTTCACGGGGCAGGCGGTTCTGCCGGGCAGTTTCGGGCGAGGCCATTATCATTTTGAGGTACTGGTTGTCCTCGATATCGAAATAGGCATACATGCGCCCTTCCTGATAGAGGGTGGCCAGCGTCTCGGCCTGACCCGATCCGTCGATGTAGCTGCCTTCGTCGTAGAGGTTGCGGGAGACCCGACCGGCAAAGGGGGCACGGATGTAACAGTAATCCAGATTGGTCTGCGCCGTAGAGAGCTGCGCACGGGCTTCCTTGAGGGCCGATTCAGCCTGCTGAACGTTCGACTCGGCCTGTATGAGGTCAATCTCGGATATGGCATCGCTCTGTGCGGCCTCTTTCATGCGGGCGTAGTTGTTCTGCATATAGGAGAGTTTCGACTCGGCCGACCGAACAGCGGCTTCGGCCTGAGACAGCTGGTCCTGATAGAGTGTGGGTTCTATCGTAAAGAGCAAATCGCCCTCCTGCACGACGCTTCCGGGCCGGTAGCTGACCTGTTGCAAATAACCGGCGACACGGGCTACCAAATCGACGGTCTTTTCCGCTTCCAGATAACCGGGATAGCTCTTGTGCAGGGTAATGGCTTTCACCAGCGGCCGGGCGACCGAAATTTCGGGGAGTGCCGCCTCCGAAGAGGCTTTTTGCTCCCGTGAACGGCAGGTGGTGAACAGGGACAGGAGCACGAACGTCGCCAGACAACCATACGGAAAAAGAGGTTTTGTCATATTCGATTCTGTTTTAGGGATTGTTTCGGGTTATTCGGTCACCCAGCCGCCACCGACGGCCCGGTAAAGCTGTATGAGGTAAGAGAGGGCGTTTCCTTCGGCCGACACGAGCGAGTTCTGGTAATTCAGCACCGAACGCTGGGCATCGAGCACGTTCTGGAAGGTGGCCAACCCCCGTTTGTACAAATCGAGAGAGAGCTGCAGGCTGGTTTCGCCATGCACGACCACTTCCCGCAAAGCGACGACCTGCCGGAGGGAATGGGTGTAGCCGGTCATGGCGTTGTCGACCTCCTGCACCGCCGTAAGCACGGTCTGGTTATATTGCCGTATGCTCTCGTCGAGCTGCGCCCGGGCTCCGGCGACGGCCTGTATGCGCTGCATTCCCTGAAACAGATTCCACGTCAGCGTGGGGGCAATCTGATAGGTGAGGCTTTTGTGGTGGAAGAAATCGTCCATCTCCCGTGCGGCAAAACCGAAACTGCCCTTGAGATAGAATTTGGGTCCGTAATCGGCTTTGGAGGCTCCGAGCAGGGCGGCATAGGAGGCAACGGTACGTTCGGCGGCCCGAATGTCGGGGCGCTGCCGCAGCAGATTGGCGGGAATGCCGACCCGCACCAGCCGGAAATATTCGGGCAGCGGAGCCGGTTCCCGCAAGAGGGGGCGAAGGTGTTCGGGATAGAGTCCCAGCAAAACGGCCAGCGCATTGATTTGTTGTTCGGCTGTGGCTTCTATCGACGGCAGTGAGGCTTTGGTATTGTAATAGACTGACTTGGCCTGCGCAACATCGAGTTTCGAAGCCAGCCCGGTATTGAAACGGACTTCGGTAATGTGCAGTATGGCCTGCTGCGAGGCGATGTTCTGCTGTGCCACCAGATATTGTTGCTGTGCGGTCCGCAGCCGGGCATAAGCGGAGGCGACTTCGGCGCACAGCGAAACCATAGCGGCGTTGTAATCTTCCTGTGCCGCCCGGTAGAGCTCCTTTTCGGATTTCACCCGGTTGCGCACGGAACCGAAAAGGTCGATTTCCCAGTTGACCGACACATCGGCCGAGGCGTACTGCGTAATGCGGTTCACGCCGTATTCGGCCAGCGGCGAGGAGTTGTCGCTCGCCTGCTGCCGCATCCAGCCGGCGGTAAACCCGACGCCGGGATAAAAGGCAGACTGCTCCCCTTTCCACACGGCTCTTGCCTGCCGGATGCGGTCGGCTGCCTGCAAGAGGGTGTTGTTGTTGGCCACAGCCGTGACTATGAGCGAGTCGAGCCGGGCATCGCCCAACTCCTGCCACCAACGGTCATCGACCGGCAGCTGCTGGATGAAAAGGGTATCGGGCTCCCAGCGGTGAGGCAAAGGACGGTCGAGCCAGGCCGTGTCCTGCTGTGCCACCGCTGAAAAAAAGGAGAAAAGCATACCTGCCACTCCGGCTGCAACCCGAAAAAATTTCCGTTGCATGGTCATACATCTTTGTTTGGGATAATAACAAACGATTTTAGGTTTTGTTTACGCAAAAGAGTTTGTCAAACCGTTCTTATTCTTAAAAAATAACTACCTTTGCCACCGCAAACCGCAAAGAGAATTTTGTTTACGGCAGGAATGAATTACGAATTACTGATTCAGGAGCAACGCTCGTTTTTCAACAGCCGGACGACCCGGGAGGTTTCCTTCCGGAAAGCGTCGCTGAAAGCGTTGTATCAGGCGGTCAAACGTTATGAAAGGGCTTTGACGGAGGCTTTGCGGACCGATCTGGGGAAAGCGCCGTTCGAGAGTTACGCCACCGAAACGGGTATCGTACTGAACGAAATCCGCTACATGCTGAAACATATCGGCCGGTGGTCACGGCCGAAACGGCAGCGCACACCGCTGTTCCTCTTCGGGTCGTGCAGCCGGACGCAACCGGAGCCTTACGGGGTCGTTCTGGTGCTCTCGCCCTGGAATTATCCGGTGCAACTGCTACTCTCGCCGCTGACAGGCGCTCTCGCCGCCGGAAACTGCGTGGTTCTGAAACCGTCGCCCTACACCCCGCAGACCAACCGGGTACTGAAACAACTTGTGTCCGAAACGTTCGCTCCGCACCATGTCGCTTTTGTCGAGGCCGACAACCGGGAGACCGTCCGACTGCTGCAAGAGCGGTTCGACTACATTTTTTATACGGGCAGCGTACCGTTCGGGAAACGGGTCATGGAGGCGGCTGCCCGGCATCTGACTCCGGTAACGCTGGAACTGGGGGGCAAGTCGCCCTGTATCGTGGATGCCGACGCCGACATCGAAACGGCAGCCCGCCGCATCGTGTGGGGCAAGTTCGTCAACTGCGGGCAGACCTGCGTGGCACCGGATTACCTCTATGCTCACCGGTCGGTGAAACAGCGGCTGCTGGAAGCGCTGGTACGGGAAATCGAACGGCAGTACGGCACCTCGCCCCGCCACAACCCGGATTATCCCCGCATCATCCGCCGGGAACGGTTCGACCGGCTCGTGCTGTTCCTCAAACAGGGGCATATCGTCACCGGCGGTGCGTGCGACGAAAACGACCTCTATATCGCCCCGACGGTTATCGACGGTATCCGGCCGGGCGACCGGGTCATGAGCGAAGAGATTTTCGGCCCCATCCTGCCGGTACTCGAGTTCGACGATATCGACACGGTCATCGACTACATCAATGCCAACGAAAAACCGCTGGCACTCTACTATTTCGGGAAGGGCAAAAAGAGGGCGGACCATGTGCTGCGGCACACCTCATCGGGGGGAGCCTGCATCAACGATGTGGTCACGCAGGTGGGCAACCATCACCTGCCGTTCGGCGGAGTGGGCCACAGCGGAACGGGGGCTTATCACGGCAAGTACAGTTTCGATACGTTCAGTCATATGCGGTCGGTCGTAACGACTTCGACCCTCTTCGACCTGAATCTCAAATTCGCCCCTTACGGGAACAAACTGCGGTGGGTGAGAAAGGTGCTGAGATAGTAAAAACCGCAATTTCCCGGCACCGGATTTGACGGGATACGGGAAATATGTTTATCTTTGTATTATTCTTCAACCCGAAAAACGATGAAAAAACTTTTAATCATAGTATTTACCGCATTTACATTTCAGGTTATGGCACAGGAGAAAATAAAACAGACGGCGGGACGCGACCAGCTGGGTGAGTTTGCGCCCAAATTTGCGGAACTGAACGACGACATTCTTTTCGGCGAGGTGTGGAGCCGCACCGACAAACTGGGTCTGCGCGACCGCAGTGTTGTGACGATTACGGCTCTCATCAGTCAGGGAATGACCGACAGCTCGCTGACATATCACCTGCAAACGGCCAAAAAGAACGGCATCACCCGTACCGAAATCGCCGAAATCATCACCCACATCGGCTTTTATGCGGGTTGGCCCAAAGCATGGGCGGCTTTCCGGCTGGCCAAAGAGGTATGGGCCGACGATGCGACCGGCGACGATGACCGGGCGCAGTTCCAGCGGGAGATGATTTTTCCCATCGGCCAACCCAACACGGCCTATGCACAGTACTTTACCGGCAACAGCTATCTGGCGCCGGTATCGTCGGAGCAGGTGAACATCGCCAACGTCACCTTCGAACCGGGCTGCCGCAACCACTGGCACATCCATCACGCCACGAAGGGCGGCGGACAGATGCTCATCGGCGCAGGCGGACGGGGCTGGTACCAGGAGGAGGGTAAACCGGCGCAGGAGATTCTTCCGGGTACGGTCATCCACATCCCGGCCAACGTGAAGCACTGGCACGGTGCGGCGGCCGACAGCTGGTT
>JAFLRV010000143.1 GCA_022511245.1 Coprobacter sp. | reverse complement strand
AGGTGGGAATGCAGGTCGGTATGATAGGGCAAGGAGGCCTGAACGTTTTTTTTTCGGCTGAATAAATTGAACATATCGTTTCGTATTTTCAGTTACAAAAGTAAAGATTTTCTGTAAAAGTACGGTATGAACAACAAAATAAAGCCGTCTCCGGTTTGGAAGTGCAGGGTTGTTGTTACAAATCGGATAAAAATTTTTGTTATATCAAAACTAATGTGTACATTTGCGAGCCATTACAAAGTTTACACGCTACCAACGTGGAAATTTAACTGATAAAATTTAAAAAGAACATATAACAATGAAAAAAGGTATTCATCCCGAAAATTATCGTCCGGTCGTATTCAAAGATATGTCGAATGACGATATGTTTATTTCCCGTTCAACCATCGCTGCAAAAGATACCATCGAAATTGACGGGGTTACTTATCCTTTGGTGAAACTTGAAATCACCAGTTCGTCGCACCCGTTCTTTACCGGCAAACAGAAGCTGGTGGATACCGCCGGTCGTGTGGACAAGTTCATGAGCCGTTATGCCAAACATATGCAGAACAAAAAATAAACGATTTATATACGGTTGTGAAAGCTCCGGTGCCATTGCCACCGGAGCTTTTTTTTGTATCCGCTGCGGAGCGGGGAGCTGGTAATATTCCTGAATTCCGGCGGTCGGGGCAAACTTTTAGCGCCTCCGGGATGTTTAATCGGTAGCATGTAAATTACCTGATTATGAAAACAAACAAAGGAATAAAGGCTGGAGTGATTGTTCTCCTTTGCCTGTCGATGATTTTTTCAAGCGGATGTTCGGCTTGGAAAGGAATGAGTAAAACGGGTCAAGGTGCCGCTGTGGGCGGCGGTTCGGGTGCTGCCTTAGTAGCCGGAGTGGGTGCGCTGGCAGGTGGTGGAAAAGGGGCCTGGATCGGTGCACTGGTAGGAGCGGCGGTAGGCTCCGGTACGGGGGCTCTGGTGGGCCGCCGGATGGACAAGCAGCAGGCCGAACTGGAACAGCAGCTGAAAAACGCCCAAATCGAAAAGGTGAAAGACAGCAACAACCTGCAGGCGATAAAGGTGACGTTTGACAACGGTATTCTGTTTGGCATCAATTCGAGCCAGCTCAGCGCAGCCTCGAAACAGGATTTGAACGAACTGGCCCGCAATCTGAATCAGAATCCCGAAACAAATGTCCAGGTATTCGGTTATACCGACAACACGGGAAGCCAGCAGCTGAACGAACGCCTTTCGCTGGAACGGGCCGAGTCGGTAGCCAACTACCTGACAAGCGACGGAGTGAAGGCGAGCCGCATTTCGGCACGGGGATTCGGGTGGAACGATCCGGTGGCCAGCAATGCGACTGCCGAAGGGCGAGCCCAGAACCGCCGGGTGGAAATTTATATTACGGCTTCGCCGCAAATGATACAGCAGGCACAGTAATAACGGGTGCCTTATTTAAACAAAACGGGCTGAATCCGGAAGGATTCGGCCCGTCTGTTTTTTCAGAACAGGATGTGGGCTGCACCGCCCCAAGTGGTCAGGTGCAGGAGCTTGTGCAGGCTCTGGGGCCGGGTGAAGTTGAGTGCCGGGTCGGGTTCGAGCCGGAATGTAGCGGAAGAGAGCGAATAGTCGAAAAAGAACCGTACTCCGAAATGCTCTTTGGCGGTATAGGAGAGGGACAAGCCTGTTCCCATGCCGGGCTGAAACCGTTTGGTGGTATAGAGTCTGTCTGGTATGATGTCGCTCCGGGTGGTGAAATGGTAGCCTCCCAGCAGTTTGGCTCCGGCCTGCCAGCGCAGGCTGAACGGATAGGAGACATAGGCTCCGACCTGTCCCATGTGGGTGTCGAGAGGGTCGTATATCTCCTGTCGGCTGTCTGTGGAACTGACGGGGACGGTGGCAACGGCCAGCCGCCCGCCGATGCCGACATACGGATTCCAGAACCACGCCCCTTCAACACCCGCATGTGAGCCGGTACCGGATTTTAACCGGATTTGGTCGGTGAGGGAAATGGCCGGAAGTCGGGAAAGGCCCATGTATATGCCTAAAAAGGAGGGGTTGCGGTAAGGGTCGATAGCGGTCTGGAGATAGGGCCGGGTAATGCCTTTGTCCTTGAACAGGGCATCGGTGAGCAGATAGCCCAGTTCGGTGGTGAGAATGCCGATGCCGGCACCCACCATGACATCGGAAAGCCAGTGGCGGTTGTTGAGTTGGCGAGAGATGCCGGTGGCAGTGGCTACGGTATAACCGGCGACACTAATCCAGGGGCTGACGGTGAGACCATACTCTTTGTGCAGCATGGTGGCCGTCATGAAGGCCGTGGCGGTGTGTCCCGAAGGAAACGACTTGTAGTTGGATTTGTCGGGCCGCTGTACTTTGGCCGTGTATTTGACCGAATTGACACAGATGGCCATAAAAGCGACGGAAAAAGCATCGGCGGTGAGCATGCGCCCCCACGAATGGCGGCTCTTGACGCCGCCTAACTTCATTCCCACCATAGCTGCTGCCGGAGCGTATTGCAGGTAATCGTCGTATTCGTAATGAAAATGCGGGATGTAGTCGTTGCGCAACGTACGGAAAGGACGGCTTTCGTTTTTTAACAGCATTCCGCCGGCTATCAGGGGAATACTGATGTATGTCGTCTGGTAAAATTTGCCGGACGTGAACTGCTGCCACTTGGGAAAGGGTTTGATGAGCGGCGTGTGGTACCGGGAAAGCACGGGGATAAGGGTATCTTGCTGAGCCTGTGTCGCCGACAGGGTGGCGCACAGGAGCAGTATGGACAGAAAAGACGTTTTTATAAAATCCATTATATTATAGAATATATATGCGAATGTATAAAAAGGAAATTTATCTGACAAATAATTCCTTTTTCATTCGACAACACCTTTTTTAACTGATGTAACTTAAATTATAAAAATATATAAGAAAAGATTATTAAAATTAATAATTTTATATACTATAAATGATGTATAATACGTTGATATATAATTTGTTTTATGGGTTTTGAAAAGGACGTTTCAGAGCGTTGGGGAAATAATCTCCGGTTTATTTGCCGGGAATGTGGAGGGGGCAATGCGGAATTTAAGGATTTTTTATTATGTTTGTGAAAATAAACGGTGCAGGGGAATGTCTGCTCCGGATGCGGCCCGTGCCGTTTTGCAGGAAAAGGGTGTATTGTAAGTGGTGTTTGAAGTATGTACTATTTAATATAAGTTTATGATAAAGATAGAATCTTTACAAGGCTTGGAATCCCGCCTTTATCAGGTGATTGCTCCGTTAACTATGAATCCGAGGGTTCTTCGTTATAATAACAACTATCCGTTTAAAACATCGAAAAATTTTATCTGGTATGTCGCTTGGGAAGATACTGACGATACGGTCGTCGGTTTTGTTCCCGTTGAAATGAAAGAGGTGCAGGCCGTACTGAACAATTATTATGTGGCTGGGGATAATCCGGAAATATTTACTGACCTTTTAATCGCCATCAAAGCGGCTTTGGGAGAGCATTATGTGTTGGAGGCTGTCGTGCAGACACCTCATATCGATGTTTTTGAAAAAAATGGGTTCAATACCGTTCGGGAGTGGAAAAAGTATGTAAAAATGGAGTGGAGCTATGACACTGCGCAGGAACGTTTATGAGCTGACCCAACGAAGATTAGAAAATATTTTTGCGGAATTTGATAATGTATATCTCTCGTTTTCCGGAGGAAAGGACAGCGGGGTGTTGTTGAATCTGTGCATCGACTATATCCGTTCCCACCGGCTGAACAGGCGTATCGGGGTATTGCATCTGGACTATGAGGCACAGTATACCATGACAACGGAATATGTCGACCGGACGCTTTCTCAGAATCGGGATATTCTGGAAATATACCGGATTTGTGTCCCGTTCAAGGTGCCTACCTGCGCTTCGATGTATCAGAGTTACTGGCGCCCTTGGGAGGCATCGCAGCGGGAGCTGTGGGTGCGCCGGATGCCGGAGGGCTGTTATACCGAAAAGGATTTCCCTTTTTACGATACCGATATGTGGGATTATGAGTTCCAGTTCAAATTCGGGGAGTGGCTCCACCGGCAGAAAAAAGCGAAACGGACCTGTTGTCTGGTGGGCATCCGTACGCAGGAGAGCCTGAACCGGTGGCGAACCATTTACCGGGAAAACGTATACAGCAAGTTCATGGGGCTGAAATGGACGAAAAAACTGTATGACAATATTTATAACGTTTACCCGATTTATGACTGGCAAACGACCGATGTGTGGACGGCCAACGGGAAATTCGGGTGGGATTACAACCGGTTGTATGACCTGTTTTACAAAGCGGGAGTAAGCCTTGACAAACAGCGGGTGGCCAGCCCGTTCATCTCGCCGGCACAGGAGAGTCTGCACCTGTACCGGGTTATCGACCCCAACACGTGGGGTCGCCTGGTCGGCCGGGTCAACGGTGTGAATTTTTTAGGTCTGTACGGGGGGACGACGGCCGTAGGATGGCAGTCGGTGAAACTGCCGGAAGGGCATACATGGAAAAGTTATATGTATTTTTTGCTGTCGACCCTTCCTGAAGCGGCCCGGAAAAATTATCTGGAGAAACTGGCCGTGAGCATGGATTTCTGGCGCAGGAAGGGAGGTTGTCTTTCCGATGAAACCATCCGGAAGCTGCGGGATGCCGGCATACCGATTACGGTGATGGCCGATACCAATTATAAAACGAGCAAGAAACCGGTAAGAATGGAATATATCGATGATATCGATATACCGGAGTTTAAGGAGATTCCTACATTTAAAAGAATGTGCATCTGTATATTGAAAAATGACCATGCCTGCAAGTATATGGGATTTGCCCTGAATAAAAGCGAACGGGAACGGAAAGAAAGAATCATGGAAAAATATAAAGAGCTATTGTAACCGAAACTTATGGAAGAATTTTTTAGCCCTGTTTATCGGGTGAAGGCTGTCCCGGTCGAAAAGGTGAGAGCCAACAACTATAATCCGAATATTGTTCCTCCTCCTGAGATGAAATTGCTGGAACTGTCGATTTGGGAGGATGGGTACACGATGCCTTGTGTATGTTATTATGTGGCCGATGAGGATATGTATGAGCTGGTCGACGGGTTTCACCGGTACTCGGTGCTGAAAACGTCGAAACGGATTTATGAACGGGAACGGGGACTGCTTCCTGTCGTGGTTATCGAAAAAGATTTGTCGAACCGTATGGCTTCCACTATCCGGCATAACCGGGCACGGGGTGCACACAGTGTGGAACTGATGTGCGAAATCGTGTCGGAACTGACGCAGGCGGGCATGACCGATGCGTGGATACAACGGCATATCGGAATGGACAAAGACGAACTGTTGCGGTTGAAACAGATATCGGGACTGGCCTCGCTGTTTGCCGACAAGGATTTCACCATTCCGGTGCATGAACCTGTACAGGAGGATGAGTGAACCGTTTTCTCCGATAAAAAACAGAAAAGCTGTAACCGGACGTTACAGCTTTTTTTTGTAGCGGAAGGAGGGGGATTCGAACCCCCGGTACCGTAACCGGTACGACAGTTTAGCA
>JAFLRV010000142.1 GCA_022511245.1 Coprobacter sp. | reverse complement strand
GAGTGTCTGGCCAACCACATCGTGCCCTTCATCATTACCGACGACCTGAAACTCTACTATTATCGGGGCCTGCAGCAGTGGGGGCATCTCGACGGCTACCTCACCGACACCTGCCTCACCGCACAGGACCGCTACAAAAACATCCTCGACTACTACCGGATAACATACTGACGCCCGTCCCTCCGGGAAAACAAAAAACAGCTATATTTGCAACCATATAACATTTAATACTCAAAACAATGAAGCGCAACGTATTTAAATCAATTGCCGTTATTGCCGCATTCCTTATCGGACTGTCTATCAACGAATCCTGTGGTGACACCCCTTTTGACGACGATAACCGCACCACAACACAAAGCGGAGAAAACAGTGGAAATGCAAGCCAAGATATTCCTGCAACCGGCGATACCGAAGAGTTGTGGCAATATCTGCGAAACCTCACAGCCCAATTTGATTCTTTAAAGCAAGAGACACAACAGCTGAAACAGGAAAATTTACAACAAAAACAAGAATCAGAACAACTGAAACAAGAATCGAACCGGCAACAGCAGGAGATTGCCCAGCTGAAAACTGAAATAGACAACCTCAAACAAAACGGCAGCACATCTTCCACATCCGGAGGAGAATTCTATGTCGACGGACTGTATTTTTCAAGAAGCGGTAATATCAACTCAAGACTAAAGACATGGCATTCAAATGCTACTGTTGGAGGATTTAATTATGAATATACTTACGATTCGCAAGGGCGTATCCAATCATATAAAAACATATATAACGGCTTTACACAAACAAACAATTATAACTATTCCGGAAAAACTGTAACCATTACACAACGGACAGAATACGACCCCAGTGTATATCCCAACCAACCGAATACAACATCAACCCTCACATATGAATATTACTAATTAACACAGATAACTCACTATCAACAAAATAAAAAACCACACAGAGCTATTTTTGCAAAAATTAAGGAGAAAATATTTGTTTTTTTACAACAAACATGTTACATTTGCATCATCTCATCAACCACGTGTTGAAGGAGTTACGGGGGCGGTACTTAGTATCGCTCCTTGTTTTTTATTTCATATTGTATACAAGAAATCAATTCATCCGGAGTGCGAATAAAAGCACCTTCATGAGATTTCCACTCCTCATATTCACGCATTTTCTTTCTTGTTTCATGAGACCTTTCACTGACAAAAGCCGTCCAAAGCAAAACATAAGTAGACCTAACTTCCAATACAACAAAATAATCGGTATCGTCATAACCCTCTATGCAAATACAGATTCTGTTATTTGAACGTCGACGGGACTGTCTCCAAAATTTTAAATTCCATAAAGTCACATTCTCAATCGTCGGCTTAGCCCAAGGCATACACTCACACCGTCGTAAATCGGGGATTCGATTAGCTTCATCCTCCCCTTTATGCGTCATATGGTAAAACGTATAAGCCCGTTCCTGAAATTCGGGATGTACCTTCAATCTCAACGGATGCGAACCGAAGCAAGTTTTATGAAGAATAAAATCTTTCTCAAAAATTTTATATACAGCATCTATGTATTTATTATAGTCACCGCCGTAATCGGTAAGATAAATCTTCTGAGGCAATTCAACATTATCTTCCATATCCACTTTTCCAAATAAAGACATTGAACTTTTGTTCCAGATAAAGCGTATTTTTAGACAAATCATATCCGCTGCGGCTTTTGATTCGGTCTATAATTTTCATTTTCGCCTCACTGCTATTCAGTCCCCGATGAAGATATGAAACAGCACCTACCAGCAAATCGGCCAAAGCGACCAATTCTATCTCCCGCGAATTTACCTGTTGAACTCTTCGAATAATTTCACAATCAAAATCATATTGGCTATGACACAACACCTCATGCAACTTATCCACTTTTTTTTGCCCACGGGTATCTTTGATATCTATATAAACATTATACCCGCAATCCGGCCGGAATACAGCCTTCAACATATCAAAATATACCTTATAGTAAAAATCATCATGTGTCTGATTGAACGCATGATGATTCAATTCCCGTTTATCGGGAATTACCAATACCCTGAAATGCAAATCACTGTTATCGAAAAAATAATTAACAATATCCATGTAAAAAGACAATTTCTTCGGAGAGATTTTATTCCACTTAATCTCAAAAAACGGATTTAATCCATGCTCCACCTTAATCTCTCTTATGCGGCGAAATATTTCCTTTTTTTTATTTTCAGGACACCATATTCCACCAATAGTCATTGCCTTCTGACCATCATGTTCAAGATGACAACTTTCATCGCAATAGATATTAAAAATTCGATTCATGGCCTGTTAAAGAAGTGTTTATTTTTCAATATCACAGTAAAAATCTCATAAAACAAAGATATAAAATTCAAGTAAAACAAAAAATATTTCCTCACTCCAAAATATAAAAAGCCACCCCGCCGCACAAGTGGGTTTATACCCGGCCCGATATTTCGTCCGGCGGCAGGAGAGCATTATCTTTGCTCCTGTTATCAGCCGACGGCGGGGAACCCGGCTTCCCGGTACGGGAAAGCGACCCGGTACGACGCCGGTTCCGGAACAAAAACCCCTCCCGGTATGGGGGATGCCGCAGAGAGAGGAACCCGGAAACGGCCCGCTGCCCGAAACTCGGGGGAGAGTCGGGGCAGCCGCACCCGAAGCCCACTGCACCCGAAGCCGCCCCGCCGCCGCTGACAACCACCCCGCACACATCCCCCCTAACCCGAACAAAACCGATAACCGCCATGACACCTGTAACCAACAGACAAATCGACAACCTCACCCGACAAGCCGCCGCACGGGTCGACTTCCTCACCCGCCGCGAACGCAAACAATATGCCCGTGTCCTCAAAGAGGCCCTCCTCTGGGGACGAAACACCCGATAACCGCCACTCCTAAACCCTGCACCCATGACCATACGAAGCATCCAGCTGGGCGGCATCACCACCGGAACCGCCCTCGAAACGGCCGCCGACGGCGAATTGCGGGAAGCCCTCAACCTGCGCCAGAAACAGGGCCGATACCTCCCCGTGCGGGAAAACCGCATCGAGTTCACCGCCGGTGAAGCGCTCCTCGACGCTCTGCCCGACCACACACTCCCCGACGACTACCAGCTGCTCTACATCCACCACACCGACAACTACGAACACTGGATATCGTATGCCGGAGGCAGTCTCTGGTATGAAGTGAAGAAAGAAGAAGGCCGGTTTGTCCCCGTCGCCCAGAAGATTGCCGACACCGACCGGCCCGGCAACATCCAGTCGATAGGCAACATCCTCATCTGCATCCTGCCCGACGACATCCGTTACTTCCTATTCACCGAAGAATACCGCCCCGTACAGGAGATACGCAGTCCGCTCAACATTCATTTCACCGCCGAGCCCGTCTACACCGAAGGCTTGCCTGCGCTGCATTACCGGTACATCAAACTCTACGACGGCAAAGGTACCTCCGAAATCATCACCAACAGCACACCCGTACACAGCGACATGTACCTGATTCTCGACCGAATCCGCACCGAAGGCCTCATCCCCTGCCAGTGTCTGCTGCGCTACGCCTACCGCCTCTACGACGGCTCCTACATCTGCCAGTCGCCCCCGATTCTGGTCATCGGACGGTTCGGCGAGAGGAGCCTCTATCTCGAAGAGAGTCACCACACCAAATCAGACCATCACTACTGGCTCATCCACGCCTACGCCTACCAGATTAACGTCGATATCGAAGCCAACGAGATTTTGAGCCGGAACAGCGACATCATCCAGTCGGTCGACATCTTTCTGGCCGACGTATCCCCCTTCGACAATACCGACAAATACAGCCTGAACCGCTATCTGGAGAGAGACAACGGCGATACCACCATCGACCGCTACTACACCCCGTTTGCCATGAGCCAGCGCCGGGAAAAAATCATTCAGGAGTCCGATTTCCGGCTGGTCGACAGCATCAAGACGACCGAACTCGGCCAGAACATCAGCCGGGTCCTCCATCTCAAAGGCAAACTCACCAACCTTTCTGCCCACGACCGGCTCCCCGACGACGAATTCTCCCACAACACCTTTTCGGCGCAAACCGCCTTTACCTACAACTCCCGGCTGCATCTGGGCAACATCACCACGCGCCTGTTCAGCGGATTCAACCTCAACGTATTCAACACCAACCAGCTGTGGTACAACGGTGTGGAGATACCCGACCCGCAGAGCGGTGCGACCCACAGCCGACAAGTCACCGGCTCCTACATCGAGACCCACATCAAGACCGATACCGGCATCGCACGGGTCATATCGCCCGCATCGGGTTTCAAACTGTACGGCACCACCGCCTACCTCTCCTATCCCGACCCCCGTGCCTTCTACATGAAAATCGTGTGCAGACTGGGCACCAGCCAATACGTCGAGCAAGAGTTCGACCTCACCCCCAGCAACAGCCTCAACCTCGCCTATTACGTCTCCCCCGACCTCCGTCCGCTGTGTACCGAATACTCCATCCGTACCGGCCTCCTCCAGTACCCTGCCGAACAGAACAACATCGAATACAAGGGCAACAAACTGCGGGTATCGGCCCTCGACTCCCCCTTCTCGTTCCCGGTCGAACTCACCTACACCGTAGGCACCGGCATCATCACCGGCATGGCCGCCGCCACCGAAGCCCTCTCGCAGGGACAATTCGGGCAGTTCCCGCTCTACATCTTCACCACCGACGGCATCTGGACACTCGAAACCGGCACCGACACGGTCGTCTATGCCCGGCAAACCCCGCTCAGCCGGGACATATGCAGCAATCCCGACAGCATCACACCGCTCGACTCGGCCATCGTTTTCGCTACGGTCAAAGGGCTGATGTTCCTCAGCGGAAGCCGCATCATCCCGTTCTCCGAAGCCATCGACCTCGCCCCCGTGTCCCTCGAACTGCCGGCCGAAGCCGCCGGCTCGCTCCGGGTGCCGACACACACGCCCGCCGCCGACATCCCCCCGTTTGCCCAATACCTCCAGACCGCCCGCATCGGCTACAACTACCCCGAAAAAGAGATATACATCACCAACCCCGATTACGACCACTACTACGCCTGCACCACCGGCAACAACCACTGGGCACGCCGGCAGGGACGCATCGACACCCTCATCGACAACTACCCCGTGCTGTACGGCATCGACACCGCCCGGCACGTGCTCAACCTCTCTGCCGAAGAGGGCGACACCCGGCCTGTCACCCTCGTCACCCGGCCGCTCAAACTGTCGGGGCAGAACTACAAACGGCTCAACCGGACCCTCCTGCGCGGACTCTTCACCGGACCCCTGCAAGGATTCCTGCTCGGCTCCGACGACGGCATCCGCTTTCAGGTCGTCAACCGCATCGCCGGCACCGCCCGCCAGCGACGGGACCTCCTCTGGGGACACACCGTCAAGCCTTACAAATACTACATCGTGGCCCTCTCTGCCCAAGCCGGCGCCGACATCGACATCAACTACCTCGACATCGATTTCGACGAACTGCCCGCCAACCGCCTGCGCTGACCCCGCAGCCGACAGCCCGGCACGAAGAGAACCTGCCTCGTGCCGATGCTCCTGTGGCGGGTGGTACGGAATCTGCTGTAAAGACATGTCCGGGAGACCGAGCCCATTGCACAAAACCATGCGGACGTGCCAGCGGC
>JAFLRV010000141.1 GCA_022511245.1 Coprobacter sp. | reverse complement strand
ATTAATCAACAGAGACACAACATCTTATAAAAAACGTGTCTCTCTTTCTAAGAGAAGTACATCCCAAGCAGGAAAAACAAAGGAACAAACGAACACAACCTTAGATAGAAAAAAATGCAGACACGATTGAAACCCATCAAGCAAACCATCCTGCTATGGATGGTGCTGCTGAGCCTGTTCGGCGCAGTCACCAGCGCAAGCGCGCAGCAGGCAGGCACCATAACAGGCGTTGTAACCGACCAGCTCGGCGAGCCGTTAATCGGCGTGAGCGTACTGGTCAAAGGGACGACCACCGGATGCTCGACCGGCATTGACGGAGATTTCACCATCAAAGCCAATACGGGAAGCACGCTCGTATTCTCCTATTTAGGCTACGCCACGAAAGAAGTAAAAGCCACCGGCACCACCCTGAAGGTGACGCTGGAAGAAAACTCGCAGCAACTCGAAGAAGTAGTGGTGACCGCGATGGGCATCACGCGCGAATCCAAGACGCTGACCTACGCCACGCAGACCATCAAGAACGACGAAGTGACCCGCATCAAGGAGACCAACTTCATCAACGCCCTCAAAGGGAAGAGCGCCGGACTGACCATTACGCCGAACAACTCCGGCGCCGGAGGAGGCGCCTCGAAAATCGTATTGCGCGGCTCCACCTCGATACTGGGAACGAACCAGCCGCTGATAGTACTGGACGGCATCCCGATGCAAGAAGGGATGGGGACACAAGTCGAAGGCAGCGGCCTCGAATACGGCGGCGCCCGAAGCCGGGACGACCTGCTCTCGACCATCAACCCGGACGACATCGAATCGATGACCATCCTGAAAGGGCCGAACGCCGCCGCGCTGTACGGCAGCGCAGCCAACAACGGCGTGATCGTGATAACCACCAAGAGCGGCCAGAGCGGAACAGCCAAAGTCGACATAACCAGCACCACCTCCGTCGAAACCATCTCCCACTACCCCCGCACCCAGAAAACCTTCGGCCTGAGCACCGACGGACAGTGGTCCGCATGGGGTCCGCGCATCGGCACCCGCGAAGCCGACGAAATCGCCTCCGCCCCCTACCTGATGAACACGGCCCGCAACGCAGTCAAAGACTTCTTCCAGACAGGGGTGACCCTGAACAACGGAGTGACGGTCAACGGCGGCAGCGAGAACAGCCGGACCTATTTCTCGTATAACAACACCTACCAGAGCGGAGTAGTGCCGAACAACACCTTCCTGCGGAACAACCTCATGCTCAAAGAAACCTTCAGCCTCTTCAACAAGAAAGTAAATCTGGGCTTCGGGCTGAACTGGATACACCAGAAAACGAACAACACGCCGGTCGCCGGAAAAGCGTTGAGCTCCGTGTACGCCCTCTACCGGACACCGGCCGACGTTGACATGCGCTATTTCAAGACCCACTACTCCCACGCGGGAACGATGAACGACAACATCGTAAGCAACCCCACACAAGGCAACCCCAAGCTGCTGGGCGAGCAAATCCAGACCTGGCACTGGTACGACCAGTATCTGAACAACCCCTTCTGGGTGACGAACAAAATCGACGACACCCTGATCCGGGACCGCATGCTGGGCACGCTGACCTTCGACTGGAAAATCTGGCAGAACATCAAGTACCAGACCCGATTCAATGTCGACTACATCTACAACCGGAACCTGAACGAAGAATACGCCTCGATGAACCGGGAATCACAGAACTGCGTAGGCGGGAAATACTACAGCAGCAGTTCGATATCGAGCGACCTCTACAACGACCACCTGCTGACGTGGAACGACCGGTTCAAAGACAAAATCGACGTGAACGTAGCCGTGGGCACCAGCTTCACCCGGCACTACGACCGTTCCACCTCGATAACCACCAATATCGACACCTGCGGACTACCCAACGCGTTCGTACCGCAGAACAGCAAGCACAGCCGCCCGAACAACCCGAACGGGAGCGCCACCGGAGCGACCGACTCGTGGAACAACAACGACTGGAGCACCGCCGTATTTGCGACCGCCTCAATCGGGCTCTATGACAAAGTCTACATCGACGGCAGCTACCGGTTAGAGTGGGCACAGTCTTTCCAGCAATTTACACAAGGCGGCGGCTACAAAGCGTTCGACTACTATTCCGCCGGCGTCAACGTGCTGCTGAACAAGTTCCTGCCCCGAATAGACTGGCTCAACCAGTGGAAATGGCGCGGCAGCTGGTCGGTCGTAGGCAACCCCATCCCCAACACCCTGTTCGGCCGGCAGAGCTATAACTTCTCGACCGGCGCCATCACCTCCCGCCCGCCGCTGTTCGACGACCCCAAACCCGAAACCACGACCTCGTTCGAGACCGGCTTCGACGTATGGATGTTCGACAACAAATTCAATTTCGACCTGACCTACTACAACTCCGTACTACGGAACCAGTTCCTCCGGGTCTCGACCGCCTCCGGCGAGAGCCGTCCGGTGAATACCGGAAAAATCCGGAACTACGGGCTGGAATTCGCCGCCAGCTACCGGTGGGCCATCAACCGGGACTGGCAGTGGCAGACGGGCTTCAACATCGCCTGGAACGACAACCGGATTCTGGAGACATACAAGACCGAGAACGGAAGCTCCTATATCTATGAAGCCGGGAACAACCGGTTCCACATCAAATACCTCGAAGGCGGGCGCTACGGGGACATCTACGTCAACTCGTTCGAGCGGGACGAAAACGGCTATATCAAAGTCAACAACAAAGTAGAATTCGACGAAAACGGGAACATCCTCAGCGGGAGCTACGACAACGCCTCACCGCAGATGGCCTCCGGTCAGTTCTCGACCTACGTAGGAAACACGACCTCCCCCGTTACGCTGGGATGGAACAACACCCTCACGTGGAAGAACCTCAGCCTCTACTTTCTGATAGACGGTCGCGTAGGCGGCAAGGTGCTGTCGATGACGGAGCCCGACCTCGAACAGTTCGGCCTCTCCCTTCGGTCGGCCGAAGACCGGCTGAAAGGAGAACGGTTCACCGACCCCCGCACGGGCCGGGAATATGTGCTCAAAGAACTCCCGGACGGCTCCGGGAACAAAGTGTCGGTACAGAAATACTACGAGACCATCGGCGGCAATCCGCAGGAAGACTACGTGTATGACGCCACGAGCTTCCGGGTGAGAGACATCTCGCTGAGCTATGTCTTCCCCGATTTGCTGGGGCGGACGAAAGACCTGACGCTTCAGTTCTCGGTGAAGAACGCCTTCTTCCTGTACAAGAACGCCCCGATTGACCCCGACATATCGGTAACGGCAGCGAACGGTTTCAGCGGCATCGACTCCTACTCATTGCCGACGACCCGCAGCTACGCCTTTACCCTGCGACTGAATTTCTAACCAAACAAAGAATCCACCATAGAAGAAAATATTATGAACAGACCATTAATCATCCCCGTTTTGTGCGGGGCCGTTTTGTGCAGCATACTGAGTTCCTGCGGCGACCAGTTTCAGGAAGAATATCCGTGGATGGTCGGCCGGCAGGAAGAGATGTCGAACGACGACGACGAAGGCTTGGGCGCGACCGACATCAACTACCTGGAGCAGGAATTGCGCGGAGCCATACCGCTGATGATCTCCTACCGGAAGCCCGACGGGAGCTGGGCCCCGCACAACTACCAGTACCAGCGTGCCAACAACATCGACAACTACGCGGGCTACTGGTGCACGACCAAAAAGACCTTCGCCTTCGGCGGTCCGCTCGACCCCTTGTATTCCTATCCGAACGACTATCTGGGCGGACCGAGCGACAACTCGGTCTTCACCCAGTCTAAAAACGCGATATTCCATGCCGTAGAGCTGGGCAAGCCCGAATGGCGGGCGGTGGCGCTGATCTGCCAGGCCTACGTGGGTCACGAAGTGACCGACTTCTACGGGGGATGTCCCTACACCGACTGGCGGAACGTGAACCGAACGCCCCCCAACAAATGGCAGCGTGGCGAAGAGGTCTATGACCTGATATTTTCCGACCTGGACGAAGCCGTGAGCATACTGAACGAACGGATGCCGTCGGCCACCGAGTTGCAGAAAATCGAAGATGCCGGGACGACCCTGTCACAGGGAGACTGGCGATATTGGGTTAAATTTGCCAATTCGATACGCCTGCGGATGGCGATGAACATCGTCAAATACGACCCGGACAAGGCTCGGCAGCAAGCCGAGCAAGCCGTACAGGACGGCGTGTTCGATGAGACCGATGCCCGGGACATGGGATACTATTTCGAGCAGACGAACACGTCCCACTCGCTCTACAAAATCTGCCACGACTGGCACGACCTGCGGTTGGGCGCTTCGCTGGAGAACATCCTCAAACACTTCGACCACCCGCTCTTTACCTACATATTTAACGGGGGAAGCTATACGATAACCGATAAATATACAGGGGTAGCTGCGGCTCCGGGTCTTTATGGCATCCGTCCGAGTGTACAGATGGATAATGTAACCGGCTACGACAAAGGGTACGGCCCCTTCTCCACGCTGGCACTGCAATACCTGCCGCATACCTTCTTCAAGCGGGCCGAAGCCCTCTTCCTGCGGGCCGAAGGCGCCCTGCGGGGCTGGAACATGGGCGGCACGGCCCAAGAGTTCTATGAAAAAGGCATCCGCATGCTCTTCACCGACGTCGTCTACTGTCTGGCCGCTCAGGGCACGGAGACGACCACCGAAGAGGAACTGGGATACGAAACCTATGTCAACAGCACCTCGATGAAGGGTCAGAAAACCCCCTATGTCGACCCGCGCAACGCCGAAAACAACATGGAGGGCCGTGTCTCCATCGACGTGAAATGGGACGAATCCGACGACGACGAACTCAAACTGGAGAAAATCATCACGCAGAAATACATCGCCAACTTCCCGATGAGTGCCGAAGCGTGGACGACCTTCCGCCGGACGGGCTATCCCCGTCTGCTTCCCCCCAAGCTGAATAATCTTACGGGCGTGGATGTCGAGCTTCAAATCCGTCACATTCCCCTGAAGGAAGAGACCAACAACATGGACGAGCTGTCAACGCTGAACGCTGCGCTGGGCGGCGACCAGAAGAATGCCGGTCTTCGGGTGTTCTGGGATGTCCCCACCGAAGGACGGGGCGAGCCGGGCGAAGGCGGAGCCGCCATGATTGTGCCCAAAAACTTTTAACCGATAAATCGAGTGTAACGAATGACAATAAAAACAAAGAAGATGAAACTGTATAAAAGACTGTTTATTCTGGCCGCTGTCGCCTTGACCGGACTGTGGGTGACCGGCTGCTCCGAAGACGATACGCTGGAAAACTCCAAAGAGGTCTATATCGACATTCTGCCCGAACGCATCGTCCTTTCGGTGGGCGATACGCTGCCCATATCGGCCACTGTAATCAATACCGCCGGCAAGACGGTGAAAACGCCCGTAACCTGGTCGCTCGACGACGAATCGGTTGTCAACATATTGGGCGATACGGCGCTGGTCTGTGTGGCCGGCTCGCTGGAGCGGGGCACGACCGATTTCTATACGACCAAACTGCGGGCCACGCTGGTCAACGGAAAATATGCCGTAGCCGAAGTGACGGTGCAGCCCGGTGTTCCCGAAGGGGTGACCGCCGAAGCCGAAACATTCCAATCGTATGACAAGGCAGATGATGTAGCCTGGTTCACCGTTTCGCCCAAAGCCCTGCTCGACGACTACGAGCCGGTGGTGACGCTCTCGAACGAAAA
>JAFLRV010000140.1 GCA_022511245.1 Coprobacter sp. | reverse complement strand
CGGCAACCCCTCACGCAGCAAAAACCGTTCGCCCCCCGCCAGCAAGTCCGAGCATAAAAAGCCAAGCAAATACGTCAGGACCACCACCCCCAGCAATTTCCACGCCACCCCTATTTTCAACAACCCGTACCGCAGCCCGAACGAAAGCAGCGACCGGTTGAACACCAGCCCCATGCCCGCCAGCAGCACAGAAAACAACCCCAGCGCCACCCCCAGCTGCCAGAAAGCCATCCCCTCCGGCCACACCGTCGACAGCCCGTCGAACACATTGCCCCGCAGCACAATCCGGGCCATACCCCCCGCCACCACCGCCGACAGCAGCGAAGAAACCGTAATCCGCACCGAGTCGAACCGCATCACCTCCTCCACGATAAAAATCGACGACGCCAGCGGAGCCGAGAACGCCGCCGACAGCCCCGCGCTCGCGCCCCCCGTATAAAGATAACGCTGCTCCGCCGCATCAGACCCGAACCATCTCCCCACGAGGCGCGCCACAAAGCCCCCCATCTGCACCGAAGGCCCCTCCCGGCCCAGCGACAGCCCCATGCCGATACCCGCCGCACCCCCGACAAACGTGGCCAGCAGCGCCCGGCCCGGCCGCAAAAACCGGAAGCGGCCGTAAATCGCCCCCTCGATCTGCGGAATGCCGCTGCCCGACACCACCGGAAAACATCTGACGATGCGGTCGATGCACAACGCCACCACCCACATGCCCCCCAGCATGAGCAAGTGGAACCACCAGGCATGCGGCCGGTCGAAAAAATAACTGCGGAACCCGTCGGCCCGTTCCAGCACATAACGGTAGGGGAGAGTCACCACCCCCGTCAGCACCCCCGTCAGCAACGAGAGCCAGTACAATCTCATACAGACAGATTTCATGACAGGCAGAAAAAAAAGACAACCATTACCCGCCGGAGCAGGCACCCCAAAAAACAAAAACCGGAACCCCGATTCATTTATAATCCTTGAGCAGCTCCTGCAGCCGCTGCCGGGCAAAAAAGATGCGGCTCTTCACCGTACCCAGAGGCAGACCCATTTTCTCGGCGATTTCGTGATATTTGAATCCCGCCACATGCATCGAAAAAGGAATCTTGTATTCGTTCGAAAAGCTGTTGATAGCCTTCGTAATCTCCTTGACCGTGTAAGTACCCTCCGGCGTATTGAACCCCGACTCCTGCGGCAAGTTCAGGTGATACAAATCCTCCGTCTGGTCGACAATCGTCTGGTTGCGCACGATGCGCCGGTAGTTGTTGATGAAGATGTTGCGCATAATCGTGAACACCCAACCCTTGAAATTCACATTGTCGATATATTTATCCTCGTTGTCGAGCGCCTTGAGCGTAGTGTCCTGAAGCAAATCCTTAGCCTCTTCGTGGTTCGAGGTGAGCATGTAGGCGAAATTGAGCAAGTTTTCTTGTAATTCCAACAGTTGCTGTTGAAAATTATCAGTACCCATGACATAAAAAATATTAGTTAGTAATCGCTGATCATGCCACTACCCTATACAAAAATAACTATATAATGAATAGCCTCATTTAAAAATATGTTATTTAACCCGAATAAAAAGAAACGAAAAAACGCTGAAAATGAGACCATTCGGTCCCATTTCGGAAAACAGGAAAACCCATCCTTCCCGAAATCTTTTTTCATTCATTTTCGAATTGGTTTTATAAATTCGAAGAAAAAGCGTAATTTCGTATGGATATAACAGAAGAAGAAATGAAAAGGTTCTCCAGCATCGCCGTTTGTTGGCTCATTCTTTCGCTGTTCCCGCTCGCAGCCGCCGGAACCGAAATATACAAGATAAACCTGAAAAAAGAAATAGGCAGCACCACCTGGCGCTATGTCCGGCAAGGCATGGCAGAAGCACAAGCACGAGGCGCCGGCTGCGTCGTGCTCCATATGAACACCTACGGAGGCACCGTCGTGCACGCCGATTCCATCCGCACCCTGCTGCTCAACGCCCCCCTTCCCGTCTATGCCTTCATCGACAACAACGCCGCCTCCGCCGGAGCACTCATCGCCATTGCCTGTGACAGCATATATATGCGGCCCGGAGCCAGCATCGGCGCCGCCACCGTCGTCAACCAGACCGGCGACGCCGCCCCCGACAAATACCAGTCCTACATGCGGGCCATCATCCGCTCCACCGCCGAAACACACGGGCAGGACACAACCGTCACACCCGCCGGAGACACCCTCCTGAGCTGGCGCCGCGACCCCCTCATCGCCGAAGCTATGGTCGACGAGCAGATAGAAATACCCCACCTTTCCGAAGCCGGCAAGGTGCTCACCCTCACCGCTCGGGAAGCCGTGCAGAACGGCTATTGCGAAGCCATAGTCCATCATGTCGGCGAAATAGCCGACCGGCTCGGTTACACCGATTACGTCATCGAAGAGTACCGGCCCCGCCTTTTCGACGAAGTCGCCGGATTCCTCACCAATCCCGCCTTGCAGGCCCTTCTGGTGATGATTATCATCGGCGGCATCTGGTTCGAGTTGCAGACACCCGGCGTGGGCTTTCCCCTCGCCGCCGCCCTCATCGCCGCCCTCATCTATTTCACGCCCCTCTACATCGAAGGCTTTGCCGCAGGGTGGGAGATACTCCTCTTCATACTCGGCGTCATCCTCCTCGTGCTGGAATTTCTGGTCATACCCGGATTCGGTGTCGCCGGCATCTCCGGAGCACTGCTCCTCCTGGCCGCCCTCATCCTCGCCCTGATAGGAAACATCGATTTCGATTTCACCCCCGTCGCCCCCCTCGACGCCAGCCGGAGCATACTCACCGTGCTCACCGGAGCGATACTCGGATTCGCCGCCCTCCTGCTGCTGGCCCGGAAGATAGGCACGAAAGGCCCCTTTTACCAGCTCGCCCTGCACCAGACACAAGAGCCGGACGAAGGCTTCGTGGGCGTGCCCGGCGAGCTCCACTCGCAAGTCGGCCGGGAAGGCATCACCGCCACCGTGCTGCACCCCTCCGGCAAAGTACACATCGACGGACAAGACTACGACGCCATCGCCCTTTACAGCACCTTTATCGAAAAAGGCACCCCCGTCCGGGTCGTCCGCACCGAAAATGCCCAGCTCTATGTAACCCCGATTCAACCCCAACCCTGAAAAAACAGAACCCCATGAAATTTATCGGAATCATCCCCGCCCGCTACGCCTCCACCCGCTTTCCCGGCAAACCGCTGGCCGACATGAAAGGCAAACCCATGATACAGCGCGTCTACGAACAAGCCGCCCAAGCACTCGACACCCTTTGGGTCGCCACCGACGACACCCGCATTTTCGACGCCGTGACCGCCTTCGGAGGCCGGGCCGTCATGACCTCCGACCGCCACCGCAGCGGAACCGACCGCTGCGAAGAAGCCCTCCGCCTCTGCGGACAAACCGGCGACGTGGTCATCAACATACAAGGCGACGAACCCTTCATACACCCCGACCAGATACACGCCCTTATCCGCTGTTTCGACACACCCCGCACCCAGATAGCCACCCTCGTCAAACCCTTCACCCCCGACGACGGCATAGCCGCCCTGCACAACCCCAACAGCCCCAAAGTACTCCTCAACGACCAGAACGAAGCCCTCTGTTTCAGCCGTTCGGTAATACCCTATCTGCGGGGCGTCCCCCCCGAAGAGTGGCTCTCGCACCACACCTTTTACAAACACATCGGGATGTATGCCTACCGGACCGACATCCTGCACGCCATCACCCGGCTCCCCCAGAGCAGCCTCGAACTCGCCGAGTCGCTCGAACAGCTCCGCTGGCTCCAGCACGGATATACCATCAAAGTCGGCATCACCCGGCAGGAAACCATCGGCATAGACACCCCCGACGACCTCCGGAAAGCACTCGACCTGTTACCCTGAACCCGATGAAAAAGAACAACCCCGAACCCCTCGACCGCACCCGGCCCCCGCACATCACCCCGCCCGGCCGCATCACCCTGCCCCGACCCCGTAAGAGCACCCTCGCCAACGGAATACCCCTCTATGTCATCGACACCGGCGACCAGGACGTGAACCGCCTCGACGTCATCATCACCAGCGGCCGGTACGACGAAGAAAAACCCCACACCGCCGACCTCACCGCCGCCATGCTCAAAGAAGGAGCCGGCGGCATGACCTCCGGACGCATCGCCGAACAGCTCGACTATTACGGCGCCTGGATAAAAACATCCGCCATGTACCACCACACCCGCATCACCCTCTGGTCGCTCAACCGCTGTTTCCGGGAAACATGGCACATTCTCGCCCACCTCGTGTGGAACCCCGACTTCCCCGCCAAAGAGTTCAGCGTGCTCACCGCCCGTCGTCGGCAACACCTGCTCGTAGAACAGGAAAAAGTCCAGTACCTCGCCGCCAAAGCCTTGTATGCCAGCCTTTTCGGCCCCGAACACCCCTATGGCCGCACCACCGGAGCCGACCACTACGACCACATCGCCCTCACCGATTTGCAGCAGTGGCACCGCCGCCGCTATACACCCGGAAACAGCATCCTCGTACTCTCCGGAAAAGTGACCCCCGACATGTTCGGCGAGCTCGACCGCCTCTTCGGCAGCCGGCCCGCCGCCACCGAAACCTTTCCCGCCGCCGTCCCGCCGCCCGTCACCCCCGAAGGCCCGCGCGAAAACTGGATAGAAAAAGCCGACGCCCTCCAGTCGGCCGTGCACATAGGCCGCCTTGTCGTGCAGCGCGACCACCCCGATTTTGAAGGACTGCGCATCCTGAACACCCTGCTGGGCGGATACTTCGGCAGCCGCCTCATGACCACCCTGCGGGAAGAAAAAGGCTATACCTACGGCATCCACTCCTCCCTCGTGGGATTACAGCAAGCCGCCTGCCTCACCATCTCCACCCAGACCGACATCCGCTACACCCGACCCCTGATTGACGGCGTCTTTGCCGAAATGGAACGCCTGCGCCGGGAACCCGTAGGAGCCGACGAACTCAATCAGGTGCGCAGCTATATGGCCGGAGAACTCATCCGCATCACCGATACCCCCTTCACCATCGCCGACACCTGCATCTCCATGCTCCTTGCCCGGCTCCCCTTCGACCATTTCGACCGGCAGGCCGACGCCATTCGCCGCATGACCCCCGAAACCCTGCAGCAGCTCGCCGTCCGATACCTCGACCCCGATGCGTTCCATATCGCCGTCGCCGGGCACAACACCCGGTAGCCCGCCGCCAAGAAGCTAAAAATGACCCATAACCCTCGCTTTTCGCAAAAATTGCCTATCTTTGCACCCGGTTTAATCTGACAGCAAAGGATATCACCCCATGAAATCTCTCGCCCTCCGGGAATTCATTCAAGATTCGTTCATTCCGCCCCGACACACCGGCGAAACCCCCGACACCGCCCGTTCCGCCGGTCGCCCCCGAATCGCTTTCATCGATTTGGCCAAAGGAATCTGCATCCTGCTTGTCGTGCTCTACCATCTCGACGGCCAGATTTTCGGGATACCCAATTTCAGCGCCCTGCGCATGCCCCTCTATTTCGCCCTGTCGGGACTCTTCTTCAAACCCGGCGGCGACATCACCGCCTTTACCGTCAAAAAAACAAACAACATCCTCATACCCTTCCTCTTCTGGGTGCTGCTCGGATATGCGTTGCAGTTCCTGTACCACGCCATCGAACAGCACGAAATCTATCCGCCCGGCAAGCTCGTAGAAGGATTCACCACCCGCATCATCCCCCCCAATTACACCCTGTGG
>JAFLRV010000014.1 GCA_022511245.1 Coprobacter sp. | reverse complement strand
CGCAAGTCGATGATTATACCGCCAATGTAATACAGGCGCAGTTGCTTTACCTCGATTCGGCCGATCCCGGCAAAGACATCTCCATTTACCTCAATACGCCCGGCGGCAGCGTCTATGCCGGACTGGGCATCTACGACACCATGCAGTATGTCGCCAGCGACATCTCGACCATTTGCACCGGTATGGCCGCCTCGATGGGAGCAGTGCTGCTGGTGGCCGGAACCAAAGGCAAGCGTTTCGCGCTGCGCCATTCGAGGGTGATGATACACCAGCCGATGGGCGGTGCACAGGGACAGGCCTCCGACATTGAAATTACGGCACGGGAAATACAGAAACTGAAAAAAGAACTCTATACCATTATCGCCGACCATTCCGGCAACACCTTCGAACGGGTGGAGAAAGACTCGGACCGGGACTACTGGATGACTTCGGCCGAAGCGAAAGAGTACGGCATGATTGACGATGTGTTGGTACGCAATAAATAAGTGAAGAAGATTACGGAAAGAGAATAATGGATAAACATAAGGATAAATGCAGTTTTTGCGGTCGTTCAGGAAAAGAGGTGAGCCTGCTCATCTCCGGACAGACCGGCTACATTTGCAACGATTGTGCCGAACAAGCCTATCTCATTGTCGGTGAGACGCTGAAACAAAAGAAAAAAGAATCCTCGTTGGGTTTTACTCAGAAAGAATTGCCCCGTCCCCGTGAGATAAAGAGCTTTTTGGACGAATATGTCATCGGGCAGGATGCCGCCAAACGCTTTTTGTCTGTGGCGGTGTTCAACCACTACAAACGGCTGTTGCAGAACCGGCAGGACAATAAAAAAGACGATGTCGAGATAGAAAAGTCCAATATTATAATGGTAGGGCCCACCGGTACCGGAAAAACCCTGCTGGCCAAAACCATCGCCCGCATGCTGCATGTGCCTTTCACCATCGTGGATGCAACCGTGCTCACCGAAGCCGGATATGTGGGCGAAGATATCGAAAGCATTCTTACCCGGCTGTTGCAGGTCTCCGACTACGATGTCGAAGCGGCCGAACGGGGAATTGTTTTTATCGATGAGATAGACAAAATCGCCCGGAAGAGCGATAACCCTTCGATTACACGGGATGTGAGCGGCGAAGGCGTGCAGCAGGGACTGCTTAAACTGCTCGAAGGGTCGGTGGTGAATGTGCCGCCTCAGGGCGGACGCAAGCACCCCGAACAGAAGCTGATTGCCGTAAATACCAAGAACATCCTGTTTATTTGCGGCGGAGCCTTCGACGGAATCGAACGGAAAATCGCCATGCGTCTCAATACCAGAGTAGTCGGCTATACCGCCGGAAAATCAACGGAAGAAATCGACCGGGACAACCTATTGCAGTATGTCTCTCCACAGGATTTGAAAGCCTTCGGACTGATTCCCGAAATTATCGGCCGGCTGCCCGTCCTGACCCATCTCCAGCCACTGGACAAAGCCGCATTGCGCCGCATCCTCACGGAACCCCGCAATTCCATAGTGAAACAGTATGTCCGGCTTTTCGAAATGGACGGTATCGAACTCTCTTTCGAAGCCGATGCCCTCGATTATGTGGTGGAAAAAGCCATAGAATTTAAACTGGGGGCGCGCGGATTGCGCTCGATTGTCGAAAGCATCATGATGGATGCCATGTTCGATATGCCCTCGACCGATGAAAAAACACTGGTCGTCACCCGAGCCTATGCGGCCGAAAAACTGGCCGGAGCCCATCTGATGACCGTACATTGAAGCCCTGTTTCTCTCCCGGAAACAGGCGGGCGGGAGCCGTTTGGCCACAAATTTCGCTTCGGGGCGAAAAAAAATCGAAAAATAGTTGTTTATTTGAGATACTTGTTTGTAAATTTGTTATAGTTCGAATTCAAGTGCGGAGTTAATATAAATGTAATAACAAAGTGGCATGGCTAAAGAAATGAACTTGACAGAAGAGTTGAAGAGATATTTCGGTTTTGACACCTTTAAGGGCAACCAGAAGGCGATTATCGAAAATTTGCTGGCAGGAAAAGACACTTTTGTACTGATGCCCACCGGTGGTGGAAAATCGTTGTGTTACCAGCTGCCCTCTCTGCTGCTCGAAGGTACGGCCGTCGTCATTTCCCCTTTGATTGCCCTGATGAAAAATCAGGTGGATGCCATGCGCAATTTCAGCGAAGAAGACGGCGTCGCTCATTTTATCAACTCCTCGCTCAACAAATCCGCTATCGACCAGGTCAAAGACAATATCCTTTCCGGCAAGACTAAACTGCTCTATGTCGCACCGGAGTCGCTCACCAAAGAGGAGAATATCGAATTTCTGAAACAGGTGAAAATATCGTTCTACGCAGTGGACGAGGCGCACTGTATCTCGGAATGGGGGCACGATTTCCGGCCCGAATACCGGCGCATACGGCCCATTATCAACGAAATCGGGTCTCGACCCTTGATAGCGCTCACCGCTACGGCAACCCCGAAAGTGCAGCACGATATTCAGAAAAATCTGGGAATGACCGGCGCCAAAGTGTTCAAATCCTCCTTTAACCGGGCCAATCTCTATTACGAAGTAAGACCCAAGACCCAAAGCATCGATAAAGACATTATCCGCTATATCAAGAATCAGCCGGGCAAATCCGGCATCATCTATTGTCTGAGCCGTAAAAAGGTGGAAGAGCTGGCCGAAACGCTGAAAGTGAACGGTATCAACGCCCTGCCTTATCATGCCGGAATGGATTCGGTCACCCGGACACAGAATCAGGATGCCTTTTTGCTCGAAAAAGTGGAGGTCATTGTCGCCACCATTGCGTTCGGTATGGGTATCGACAAGCCCGATGTGCGCTACGTTATCCATTACGACATCCCCAAAAGCCTCGAAGGCTACTACCAGGAAACCGGCCGGGCCGGTCGTGACGGCGGAGAGGGGCAATGTATAACCTTCTATGTCAACAAAGACCTGCAAAAACTGGAAAAGTTTATGCAGAGCAAACCCATAGCCGAGCAGGAAATCGGGAAACAGCTCCTGCTGGAGACCGCCGCCTATGCCGAGTCATCGGTCTGTCGCAGAAAATTGTTGTTGCACTATTTCGGTGAAGAATATAACGAGGAAAATTGTGGAAATTGTGACAATTGTTTAAATCCCAAGAAACAAGTGGAAGCTCAAGATTTACTTTGTGCAGTTATTGAAACTGTCATTGCGTTGAAAGAAAAGTTCAAAGCCGATCATGTTATCGACGTTTTATTAGGAAAAGAGACGACCGAAGTACTGTCGTATCATCAGGATGAACTCGATGCGTTCGGTTGCGGACAAGGTGAAGATGAAAAAACCTGGAATGCCGTTATCCGTCAGGCCCTCATTGCCGGTTATCTTGACAAGGATATCGAAAATTACGGTTTGCTGAAAGTGACCAAAGCCGGACACGCATTTCTGAAAAAACCGGAATCCTTCAAGATTGTCGAAAACAACGACTTTGAAGAGACGGAGGACGAAGTGCCCATGAAAGGAGGAGCCACCTGTGCCGTTGACCCGACACTCTATTCGATATTGAAAGATCTCCGGAAGAAGATAGCCAAGAAACTTGAACTTCCGCCCTATGTGATATTTCAGGACCCCTCGCTGGAAGCGATGGCTACCACCTATCCCGTAACCATAGAAGAGTTGCAGAATATACCCGGTGTGGGAGCCGGCAAGGCCAAACGCTACGGAGAGGAGTTTATCAAAGTGATAAAAATCCACTGTGACGAAAACGAAATAGAACGTCCGGAAGATTTGCGGGTGCGCACCGTCGCCAACAAATCCAAGTTGAAAGTCTCCATTATACAGGGGATTGACCGCAAGGTCGCCCTGGATGAACTGGCCGATTCCAAAGGCCTCGAATTTTCGGACCTGCTCGATGAAGTGGAAGCCATCGTCTATTCCGGAACCAAGATAAACATCGACTATTTTTTGGAAGAAATAATGGACGAAGACCATGTCGAAGATATATTCAGCTATTTTAAGGAGGCCGATACCGACAGCCTCGAAGAGGCCATAAAAGAGCTGGACCGGGATTACACCGAAGAAGAGATTCGGCTGGTACGCATCAAATTCCTTTCAGAATTGGGCAATTGACAGCACTGGAGGGCAGAGAGCAGGCTCCGGCGAGAAAAAAAGCGAAAAAAAATAAAGAATGCAAAAATATTCATTGAAAAATGATTATCTTTGTACGCAATAAATTAATAACAACTCTTCTATTATGTCATTTATTGCAGATAAAGTTGTAATGGACGGATTGACGTTCGATGATGTATTGTTAATCCCCGCATATTCTGAGGTATTGCCCCGAGAGGTCAATCTTACGACCAGGTTCTCCAGAAACATTCAGTTGAATATCCCGCTCGTGTCGGCCGCTATGGACACGGTTACCGAAGCCCAGCTGGCTATTGCCATTGCTCGGGAAGGAGGTATCGGAGTTATCCACAAAAACATGTCCATCGAGGCGCAGGCCAAGCAGGTGCACACGGTAAAACGGGCCGAGAACGGTATGATTTACGACCCGGTGACCATCAAGAGAGGTTCCACCGTGAAAGATGCGTTGGAGCTGATGCACGAATATCATATCGGCGGTATCCCCGTTGTAGACGATGAGCGCCATTTGGTAGGCATTGTGACGAACCGGGATTTGCGTTTCGAACGCAATCTGGACCGGACAATCGATGAGGTGATGACATCGGAAAATCTGGTGACGACCAATCAGTCTACCGATTTGCAGCAGGCCGCCGATATATTGCAGAACCATAAAATTGAAAAACTGCCGGTTGTCGACAAAAACGGCAAGCTCGTCGGGCTGGTTACCTATAAAGACATTACTAAGGCGAAGGACAAACCCAACGCCTGCAAAGATAAACTGGGCCGTCTGCGTGTTGCTGCCGGAGTAGGCGTGACCGCCGATTCGATGGAGCGTGTCGCCGCGCTGGTCGAAGCCGGAGTCGATGCCATTGTAATCGATACCGCACACGGCCATTCAAAAGGCGTTGTTTCCGTGCTGAAACAGATTAAAGCCACCTATCCCCAGATTGATGTCGTAGTCGGCAATATCGCAACCGGCGAAGCCGCCCGTTACCTCGTGGAGGCCGGCGCCGACGGCGTGAAGGTCGGCATCGGACCGGGCTCTATCTGTACCACCCGTGTCATTGCCGGAGTAGGAGTACCCCAGTTGTCGGCGGTCTACGATGTAGCCAAAGCGCTGGAAGGCACCGGAGTTCCCTTGATAGCCGACGGCGGTATCCGCTATTCGGGCGATATCGTGAAAGCATTGGCCGCCGGAGGATATTCGGTGATGCTGGGCGGTCTGTTGGCCGGAGTCGAAGAATCTCCCGGTGAAACCATCATTTACAATGGACGTAAATTCAAATCCTATCGGGGAATGGGTTCGCTCGAAGCGATGGAAAAAGGCTCCAAAGACCGTTATTTCCAAGCCGGAGAAACCGACGTGAAAAAGTTGGTTCCCGAAGGTATCGCCGCCCGGGTTCCCTATAAAGGCTCCCTCTACGAAGTGATTTATCAGATGGTAGGCGGTCTCCGGGCCGGAATGGGATATTGCGGTGCCGCCAATATCGATGCGTTGCATCAGGCCAAGTTTACCCGTATCACCAACGCCGGAGTAGCCGAAAGCCATCCGCACGATGTGGCCATAACGAGCGAATCGCCCAATTACAGCAGCCGTTCGATTTCGTAAGTTTCCGGTAGCGGAAATACAAGATAAAAACACTAATTTATCCGAATGAATATAATTTTTTTATATTGGATTCGTTAAATTAGTGTTATCTTTTTATAAGCCCGGAGATAACGGAAAAAAAGGGTGCTACAACTTATTGTTAAAAACAGAGAAGAAAAGGACAATGAAAAACAAATGGCTATTCCTGTTTTGGTGTATAGGCAGCTCGCTGGTCTGTACGGCTCAGGACAAAAACGAAGATCCCGAATTGATGAAAGTAAACGGGAAAAGTGTCAAACGCTCTGAGTTTGAATACATCTACAATAAAAACAACCAGCAGCAGCTCGACAAAAAAACGCTCGACGAATACGTCACGCTGTTCCGGAACTATAAGCTGAAAGTGGCCGAAGCCGAAGCGAACGGCATCGACACCACACGGGCGTTCATCAATGAACTGGCCGGTTATCGGGCCCAGCTGGCCAAACAGTATCTGGTCGACACCCGTCTCGAAGAACAGTTGCTGAAAGAAGCCTATGACCGGATGAGAGAGTCGGTAGAAGTCAGCCATATCCTTTTCAGAGTCGCACCCGGAGCCACCCCCGAACAGAAAGAAGCCGTTCGTCAGACCGCCCTCTCCGTGTTGGATCAGATTCGTTCCGGAGCCGATTTTGCCGAAATGGCCCGGAAATATTCAGACGATACCTCTGTGGCTAAAAATGGCGGCTATTTGGGGTATATCTCCGGATTCAGGACCATATATCCTTTTGAAACAGCCGCTTACAATACGCCGGTAGGCGAAGTGTCCGAGCCGGTGCTCACCTCTGCCGGATATCATTTGATAAAAGTCTCCGGCCGGCGGACAGATCGGGGCGAAATATTGACAGCCCAGATAATGCTCCTGATACCCGCCAACGCTTCAGATGCCTTTAAAGAAGCCAAAGCACAGCGGGCGCAGGAGATATATACAGAGGTGATGCAGGGAGCCGATTTCGCCGGGATGGCCAGAGATTTTTCCGACGACAAAACCTCGTCCGACAAAGGCGGGGTGTTGCCTTGGATAAGTGTCGGTGCCGCCGTGAAAGAGTATGAAGACGCCGCCTTTGCCCTGCAAAACAAAGGCGATATTTCCGAACCCGTGTTGTCGCCCTACGGCTGGCACATCATCAAGCTGCTCGACCGGCACGAAGCCAAAACGCTCGAAGAGATGAAAGCCTCCATTCAGCTGCGCATGTCGATGGATGAACGGGGACAGTATCCCCGCAATGTCTGGGTGGAAAAATTGAAAGATGAATATGGCTATACGCTGAACACCGACGAGCTGCAGCGGCTCGAAAAACTGGCCGTCGCAATGTTTCCTGCCGATTCCCTCTTTGCGGCCACGATAAAAGACAACCGGAATACCCTCTTTACGCTGAACGGAAAAGAGTATCCCGTCTCCGGTTTTGCCGCCTACATGCTGGCAGGCAATCTCCGCAAGCGCAATGTATCATCCGATGCTGTCACGGCATTGGACCGTTTTGTCGACATCTATGTCGCCGACCGGATTATCCGGTACGAAAACTCCCGGCTGGAAGAAAAATACCCCGATTTCCGCCATTTGATGAACGAATACCGGGACGGGATGATGCTGTTTGAAATCAGCAACCGGGAAGTGTGGGACAAAGCCGCCAGAGATGAAGCCGGACTGGAATCCTATTTTAAGAAAAACAAAAAACACTATACCCTCGAAAGCCCGATGTACAAAGGCTATGTCGTGAGCTGCAAGAATCAGACGGTCGCCGACGCCGTGAAAAAGAGAATGAAGAACCTCCCCGAAGAATCGCTGGTTGCCGCCGTTCAGAAAGAGTTCAATACCGACAGCACGGTGGTGGTATCGATAGAAAAAGGGCTCTATCTGCGGGGCGACAATCCGGTCGTAGACCGTCATGCCTTTAAAGACAAAACCGCAACGGTCGACGCCCATTTGCCCGTAAGTTTTGTTTCCGGCAAAGTGCTCAAAAAGAACCCTGAATCCTATACCGATGTACGGGGAGCCGTTACCGCAGACTACCAGAACTATCTCGAAACACAGTGGGTGGAGGAATTGAGCCGGAAATATCCGGTTGAAATACATGAAGATGTTCTAAAAACAGTTAATAAACATTAGAATCCGCAGATTTCGTTGTACTTTTATACCCGAATAAACGTACAGCAAAAATTTGGTTATGCACAGATTATTCTCATGGTTGGCAATAAGTTTGGCTGCCGGGTGCCTTTTGGGAGGCTGTCGGGGTGCAGACGGAGTTGGCGGCGATGGGAATAATGTTTTGGTAAGAGTAGGGGAGCACCGCCTTACTCAGGAAGAGCTGGACGATGCCATGCCGGTCGGGTTGTCGCCTGCTGACAGCGCCTCGTTTGCCGCTGAATTTATCCGGGCATGGGTCGAAGATATTCTGCTGTATGATGTCGCAGCCGAAAACATTCCCGGCATGGCCCGCATCGACCGGATGACCGAACAGTTCCGGCGGGAGTTGGTGATTTTCGAGTATCAGAAACAGCTGATGAACGAAAAACTCTCCCGCACGATACCCGAATCGGAAATACAAGCCTATTATGACAGCGACCCCGAACGGTTCCGGCTCAAGTCCGGCATTGTCAAGGGTCTGTTTCTGAAAGTCCCCCGAAATGCCCCCCGAATAAGTTCGCTGAAGAAATGGTACAAGTCCGATAAGCCCGAAGCGGTGGAAAATATCGAGAAATACGGCTTGCGGAATGCCGTCATTTATGAGTATTTCTACGACCGCTGGGTGCCGTTCCGGGAAGTGATGAACAACATCCCCTGTGAAATTGGCGACGAAACCGCCTTTTTGCAGACACACCGCACGATAGAATGGGAAGACAGCCTCTATGTCTATTTGCTCAATATCAAGGATGTGCTGGTAGAGGGGCGTGCGATGCCGATTGATTTTGCCCGGAAACAGATTGAAGAAATATTGCTGACCCGCCGTAAAAATGAGTTTATCCGGGATATGCAGAAAGACCTTTACGAGTCGGCGCTGAAAAGAAAAGAGATAGAATTTCGGGAAGCTGGAAATAAAATGTAAATTTGAAGTTCGATAAATAAAAAATAGAACATGTTGAAAAAGATAAAGGTTGCAGGGCTGGTGTGCCTGCTGGGAATGTCGGTTTCATCTGTCGTTGCGCAGGATAATGTAATAGATGAAGTCGTTTGGATTGTAGGAGACGATGCAATCCTGAAATCGGAAGTAGAAGAGCAGTACCGCAATTTGCAGTACGAGGGGCAGCGCATCGACGGAGACCCCTATTGTGTCATTCCCGAACAGCTGGCGATACAGAAACTCTTCCTGCATCAGGCCAAGCTCGACAGTATTTCCATTTCCGATTCGCAGGTCTTACAGCAAGTAGAGGCCCGTTTGAACTATTTTATTGCCAATATCGGCTCCAAAGAGAAAGTCGAGGAGTATTTCAACAAATCGATTACCCAGATACGGGAAGAGCTGACCGATATGGTGCGGGAGCAGGGCACCGTGCAGGAGATGCAGCGGCATCTGGTAAAAGATATCAAGATTACCCCCTCCGAAGTGCGCCGTTATTACAGCACCCTGCCGGAGGACAGTATCCCTTACATCCCCACTCAGGTCGAGGTGCAGGTCATCACGATTAACCCCAAGATTCCCCAGCAGGAAATCGACAATATCAAAGCCCGGTTGAGAGAGTACAGCGACCGGGTCATGAAAGGCGATGCCGATTTTTCGACGCTGGCCATTATGTATTCGCAGGATTCCGGTTCGGCCCGCATGGGCGGTGAATTGGGCTTCATGGGGCGGGGGAGTCTGGTGCCCGAATATGCCAATGTCGCCTTTAACCTGACCGACCCCAAGAAAGTGTCGAAAATTGTGGAGACCGAGTTCGGGTATCACATTATCCAGCTTATCGAGAAGCGGGGCGACCGCATCAATACCCGGCACATTCTGCTGAAACCCGAAGTGGCGCAGAAAGACCGGAATGACGCCATAGCCCGTCTCGATTCGGTGCGGGCCGACATAACCTCCGGCAAGTTTTCCTTTGAAGAAGCCGCCATGTATATCTCGCAGGATAAAGATACCCGCAACAACAACGGGCTGATGATGAATCCGGAGAACGGTACGACGAAATTTGAGATGCAGGCACTGCCGCAGGAAATTGCCAAGATGGTCGATGGAATGGCCGTCGGGGATATTTCGGTGCCGTTTACGATGATTAACCAGTCGAAAGGTAAGGAAGTCGTAGCCATTGTCAAACTCAAATCCCGCACCGAAGGGCATAAGGCCAACCTCTCCGACGACTATCAGGCCTTGAAAAACATTGTCGAGATGGTAAAGCAGAACGAACTGATAGAGGATTGGATTAAGAAAAAACAGAAAGAGACCTATATCCGCATCAAAGAAGGCTGGCGCAATTGCGAATTCCGGTATGACGGATGGGTAAAACAGTAACCTCTACGAAGCGGCAGGATGCATAAACAGGAGAAAACACCGGATATGGGCAGGACCAGGATTCTATTGGCGATACTGAGCCTGTTCTCGTTTTGCGTTTGGGCGCATATGCCCGATACGCCGAAGGTGAAGCATCTGGCCAGGACGGCGGGCGATGGCGATTCCGAAAAGAAAGTCTATCTGGAATATGCCGAGACCCTTGATTTCGACGAAAAACAGAGTGCCGATTATCAGATATTGCGCGGTAACGTACGCTTCCGCAAAGAGGGCATGTACATGTTTTGCGACAGCGCCTATTTCTATGAGCAGAGCAACTCGCTCGACGCATTCGGCAACGTGCGCATGGAGCAGGGCGACACCCTGTTCGTGTACAGCGATGTCATGTTTTACGACGGCATGACCCAGATTGCACGTCTCCGGTACAACGTGAAGATGGAGAATCAGGATATGGTGCTCTTTACCGACAGTCTGAATTACGATTTGGTACCCAATATCGGTTACTTTTTCGAGGGAGGGAAACTGATTGACAGCGAAAACGAACTCACCTCGATTTACGGACAGTATTCGCCCGACACCAAACGGGCCGTGTTCAATTACGACGTACAGCTGGTTAACCCCGATTATACCCTCTATTCCGATACGCTGGAATACAGCACCTTGACCAAAGTGGCCGATATACTGGGCCCGTCGGTGATAGTCTCCGACAGCAATGTCATCTATTCCCGTCGGGGCTGGTACGATACCCAGAACAATCTCTCCACCCTGTACGACCGTTCCATTATCGTCAGCAAAAGTCAGCACCTCACCGGCGATACGATATTCTACGACCGGGAGAAAGGGTTCGGAGAAGTCTTTGGCAATATGTTCCTTGACGATACCCTGCGTATGGTGATTATGGAGGGGCAGTACGGCTTTTACAACGAAAAGACCGAGTTCGCTTTCGCCACCGACCGGGCACGGGCGCTGGAATATTCCAGAGGCGACACCCTTTACCTCCATGCCGACACCTTGAAAGGCTTCACCTTGCCCGATTCTACCCGGCAGCTGCAAGCCTATTACGGGACCCGCTTTTTCCGCAACGACATACAGGGCGTGTGCGACTCGATGAACTATTTTACCAGAGATTCGGCCCTGTATATGTACAAAGACCCCATTGTCTGGAGTGACAGTTACCAGATTTTCGGCGACACGATAAAGGTCTTTATGAACGACAGTACGGTCGACTGGGTGCACATCCCCCAGTTTGCCTTTGCCGCCCAGCAGAAAGATTCGCTGTTTTTCGACCAGCTGTCCGGGAAAGACCTCAAAGCCTATTTTATGGACGGGGAGTTGTACAAAGTCGATGTCAGCGGCAACGTACAGACCATCTTTTATCCGCAGGAGCGGGACTCGACCTTTACCGGTCTCAACCAGGCCGAAAGCAGCTTTCTCACCATGTATCTGAAAGACCAGCAGATGGACAAGCTGATTATGTGGCCCGAAGTGCAGGGTTCTCTTACGCCGGTACCGCTGATTAGGCGGGGGCAGCTGTTCCTGCCCGACTACCAGTGGTTCGAAGCCTATCGGCCCAAAGACCCCGACGACATATTCCGTACGGTGGAGAAGCCGGAGAGCGACGAGCCCAAAAAGAAGAAACGCCGTTTCGGAACCCAGTAGAAAAAGTTAAAAAGAAGAGCGATGAGTGACATTATACATTTATTACCCGATTCCGTTGCCAACCAGATTGCTGCCGGAGAGGTCATACAGCGGCCCGCTTCGGTCGTGAAGGAGCTGGTGGAAAATGCCATCGATGCCGGAGCCGATTCCATACAGGTGATTCTTAAAGATGCCGGCCGCACCTCGATACAGGTGATAGACAACGGAAAAGGCATGTCGGTCACCGATGCCCGGCTGGCGTTCGAACGGCATGCGACCTCGAAAATAAAAGTTGTCGACGATTTGTTTTCGTTGCATACTATGGGCTTTCGGGGCGAGGCACTGGCCTCCATCGCCGCTATTGCGCAAGTCGAATTACGCACCCGTCGCAAAGAAGACGAGACCGGAACCTCGATTGTGTTGGCCGGTTCCGTCGTCGAGTCGCAGGAGTGCATTTCGTGTCCCGTCGGGGCAAACTTTTGCATCAAAAACATTTTTTACAATGTGCCTGCCCGCCGCAAGTTCCTGAAATCGAACCAAGTCGAATTGAGCAACATCATCAACGAGTTCGAACGCATTGCCTTAATCAATCCCTCCGTAGCCTTTACACTCGTTCACAACGACAGCGAGCTGTTCAATCTTCAGGCCGGAAATTTCCGTCAGCGCATTATCGCCATTTACGGAAAAGGGATGAATCAGCAGCTGCTGCCGCTTGAAATAGAGACCTCGCTGGTGAAAATATCGGGATATATAGGCAAACCCGAAGCCGCCCGCAAGCGCAACGCATTGCAATACTTTTTTGTCAATGGCCGGTACATGCGGCATCCCTATTTTCATAAAGCCGTGATGCAGAGCTACGAACAGCTGCTTCCGGCAGGAGAGATGCCCAACTATTTCATCTCCTTTACCGTAGACCCGGCGCAAATCGATGTCAATATACATCCGACCAAGACAGAAATTAAATTTGAAAATGAACCCGCCGTCTGGCAGATTATATCGGCGACGGTCAAAGAGGCGCTGGGTAAATCCAGTGCCGTGCCCTCTATCGATTTCGACATGACCGATGCGCCGGAGATTCCGGTTTTCCACAAAGACAAACCGGTAACACCCCCCAGAACAGATTTCAACCCCTCGTACAATCCCTTTAAGAGTACCGCCGCCGCCCGCCGTCCCGATTTCGACTGGGAAAAACTCTATACCGGGTTCACCTCCGGAGAAGACAACCAGCTGGACAAAGACGAGAAAATGGGCATATTTCCGTCGGCCATAGACCGGAACGACCCGGAGCCCGATACCGACGATGCCGAAGAAAAACTGTTGCTCACTCCGGACAACGGCGATACCGGCAGTGAATATCTGCAAATCAGGGCACAGTACATCTCTACACAAGTCAAATCGGGACTGATGCTCATCGACCAGCACCGGGCCCATATACGCATCCTGTTTGACCGCTATATGGCCTGTATCGAAGCCCGGCAGGGAGCCTCGCAACGGATGCTGTTCCCCGAAATCCTGCAGCTGACCGCCGCCCAGTCGGCCATTCTGCAAGACATAACGGACGACTTGAATTATTTGGGATTCGACCTTTCCGATATGGGAGGTAATGCCTTTGCCGTGAATGCAGTCCCCGCCGGAATCGAAGGCGTCGATGTCGAGACGCTGATATGGAGCATGATAGAGACGGCGACCGAAAAAGGCCGGGATGTCAAGACCGAGCTTCACGAGCAGTTGGCGCTGGTGCTGGCACGGGCCGCCGCTATCCCTTACGGGCAGTTGCTGTCGGCCGCCGAAATGGGGCAGCTGGTCAAAGATTTGCTCGCATCGGTCATGCCGGACTATACCCCCGACGGCAAAATCGTAATATCCATCCTGTCGAACGAAGAAATTGTAAAACGATTTAAATAATATATTCTCCGAGTATGCAGAAAGCAATAGCCAAATATCCGGTAATCCCGATGCGAAAAGCCAAATCCGAAACCAGCGAGATGGTCAATCAGCTGATATACGGCGAGGCCTTTACCATTCTTCAGGAAGAAGACCGCTGGAGCTATGTCGAGTCGGCGGTCGACGGTTATCGAGGTTGGATTGACCGCAAAATGACCTGTATTGTCGATGAGGCCGTATGGCAGTCGTCGCAGGAGACCTGTTTTATCGTCAGTTCCCCCTTTGCCGAGATATACGATACCGTTTCCGGCACTACCGTCATCCTCTCCTCCGGAAGCCGATTGCCGTCCTATGACGATACGTTGCAGACCTTTTCGCTGGGTCCGCTCTCCGGCCGCCTGATTGCCGGTTCCGTCATCGACCCCCGTTGGCGCGGGACAGGAGCCCTGCTCAACGATGCCCGCAAATGGCTCAACGCCCCCTATATGTGGGGAGGCCGTCACATTCTGGGGACCGACTGCTCCGGGTTCATACAGACCGTTTTTGCCATTCAGGGAATAAAACTGCCCAGAGACGCCAGAGACCAGGCATTGTGCGGCCGCCGGTTGGCCCCCGACGAAGTTTCGGCACCCGGCGATTTGGCCTTTTTCTCCGACGCCGAAGGCCGGGTCGTTCATGTCGGAATCGTGATAACCCCCTCTACGCTGATACACTCCTCCGGCAGTGTGCGCATCGACACGCTCGATGAGCGGGGCATATACCGCAAAGATTTTGATACCTACACCCACACCCTGCACTCCCGTTGCCGGTTGGTCGAATAAATAGTCGAATATCGAAAAACAAAAAAATAAATCGTATGAAAAAAGTAATCTCAACACCCCACGCACCGGCCGCAATCGGCCCTTACAGCCAGGCCGTAGAAGCCGGCAATCTCATTTTCCTCTCCGGCATGCTGCCCATCGACCCCGCTACCGGAGAAATGGTACAGAACGACGTGTCGCTCCAGACCGAACAGATTTTCAAAAATATCACGGCGGTGCTGGAAGCAGCCGGCTGCACGCTGGACCAGATTGTAAAAACGACCGTCTTTCTCGCCGACATGTCGCTCTTTGCCCCGATGAATGCCGTGTATGCCCGCTATTTTCCCGGAACCTGTCCCGCCCGTTCGGCCGTTGCCGTGAAAGAGCTGCCTAAAAACAGTCTGATTGAAATAGAAGTGATAGTCGCCAGATAAAAGCACGACGCAAGAACAAAAGAAATCCCGAAAGCTGATGCTTTCGGGATTTTCTTTTCTATGGAATCATATCGCTTTTACTTGCATTTTTTGATGCGTTCGATTTCCTCCTGAACCTGAGCGTCCAGTACGGCCACCGTAGTCAGATTGACGATGTCGCGCACCGGGCTTTCGATGTCCGTAAAGTGAATCGGTTTGTTCAGACCCATTTGAATCGGGCCGATACATTCCGAAGCGCCGAACTCCAGCAGCATCTTGTATGCCGTGTTGGCCGAAGTCAGGTTCGGGAAAATCAGCGTGTTGACCTCTTTGCCCGCCAGTTTGTTGAACGGGAAAGTCTTGTCCCGCAGTTCGGTGTTCAGTGCAAAGTTCACCTGCATTTCACCGTCGATGGTCAGATCCGGATATCTCTCCTGCATTTTGGCCACAGCCTCATGAATCGAAGAGGCGCTGCCGCTGGAGTCGGCCCCGAAGTTCGAGTGTGAAACCATCGCCATAACCGGTTCGTGGGCGAAGAACTTGACCGCATGCCGGGTCAGCCGGGCGATGTCGATAAGCGTTTCGCTGTCGGGTTGGCGGTTAATCAGCGTGTCGGCGAGGAAGTAAGTGCCTTTCTTCGTGTTCATGATGTGCATGGTGCCGAAATGCTTGTGACCCTCCTGTATGCCGATGATGTTTTTGGCGATTTCAATCGTCTCCGAGTATTTGGTGTAGGTGCCGGTGATAAACGCATCGGCATCGCCCACCTCGACCATCATCATGCCGAAATAGTTGCGTTCGAACATTTTTTCTCTGGCTTCGGCAAAAGTGAACCCTTCCCGGGCTTTCTTCTGAGCCAGAATAGCCGCATACCGGTCACGCCGTTCAGCTTCCCGTTCGCTGCGCAGGTTGACAATCTCTATACCCTCCAGACTGACACCGGTTTCGGCCGCCAGCTTCGAGATGATTTCTTCGTTGCCCAGCAGGATAGGGTAGCAGACCCCCTCCTGATAAGCCAAAGAAGCCGCCGTAAGCATATTGGTGTGGTTCGCCTCCGCAAAAACCACCCGTTTCGGATTCTGTTTCGCCGTCTCGGTAAAGCGGCGTATCAGTTTGTCGTCATATCCCATGATGCTGCGCAGACGGCTCCTGTATTCGTCCCAGTCTTTAATCTCTTTGCGGGCGACACCCGAAGCGATAGCCGCTTTGGCAACCGCCGGAGCAACCGTAGTCAGCAGGCGCGGATCCAGAGCCTTAGGAATGATATAATCGGGACCGAAACTGATTCTTTTAATATTGTATGCAGCATTCACCACATCCGGCACCGGCTTTTTGGCCAGTTCGGCGATGGCATAGACCGCCGCCAGTTTCATCTCCTCGTTGATGCTGGTTGCCCGGACATCCAGAGCCCCGCGAAAAATATACGGGAATCCCAGTACGTTGTTTATCTGGTTCGGATAGTCCGACCGGCCGGTGGCGAAAATCAAATCCTCACGGGACGCTTTGGCCTTTTCGTAGGCGATTTCGGGATTCGGGTTGGCCAGAGCGAAGACGATAGGACGGTCGTTCATCGACTGCACCATTTCGGTGGTCAGTATATCCGCTTTGGAAAGCCCCAGAAATACATCCGCACCCCTCATAGCCTCTTCCAGCGTACTGATGTTGCGGTGAGTGACAAACTGTCTTTTCGATTCGGTCAGGTTGGAGCGGGATTCGTTGATAACCCCTCTGCTGTCGACCATGACGATATTCTCTTTCCTGGCCCCCAGCATCATATACAGGCGGGTGCACGATATCGCCGAAGCTCCGGCGCCGTTCACCACGATTTGCACCTCTTCGATTTTCTTTCCCTGAAGTTCCAGCGCATTGAGCAGTCCGGCTCCGGAGATAATCGCCGTACCGTGCTGGTCATCGTGCATTACCGGAATGTCGAGCTCCGCTTTCAGCCGGTTTTCGATTTCAAAACATTCGGGAGCCTTGATATCCTCCAGATTGATGCCGCCGAACGTAGGCGAGATAGCTTTGACCGCCTGAATGAACTTTTCCGGGTCTTTCTCGTCTACCTCGATGTCGAAAACATCGATGCCCGCAAATATTTTAAAAAGAAGCCCCTTGCCTTCCATAACCGGTTTCCCGGCCAGCGCCCCGATATCTCCCAATCCCAGAACAGCGGTTCCGTTCGAGATGACGGCCACCAGATTTCCTTTCGAGGTATATTCGTAGGCAGTTTCCTGATTCTTTTCGATTTCCAGACAAGGCTCCGCCACACCGGGCGAATAAGCGAGCGATAAATCCAGCTGAGTACTATAAGGTTTTGTGGGAACTACTTCAATCTTTCCCGGTTTGCCCTGACTGTGATACAGCAGAGCAGCTTCTTTTGTCACTTTTCCCATACAAAATAAGGTTATTTCTTGTTCTTAATATGTATTCATCATACAATTCCCTGCAAAGCTAATAATTTATATTCATCCGGTAAATAAAAAATACAAATTATAACACTAAAATTTTGCGATGAATATACCCCGTTCGGGTAATTAGATATAATTAACTTTTAAGGCAAGAAAACTTTTGCAGTGTTTAAAGTTTTCGCCTATCTTTGCGCCCGGAAAAATCGAAAACTATGAATACGGAATTGAGAGAACGTATTGTCGGGACCGCATCGGTCCTGTTCGAGCGCAATGGCATAAAATCGGTCACGATGGATGCGATTGCCGGGCAGATGGGCATCTCGAAACGGACGCTGTACGAAACCTTCAGAGACAAAGACGAGTTGCTGATGGAGTGTTTCGTTTACCAGCACCGGGAGACCGAAGCCGAGACCGACCGGATTGTGAAAACCTCCTCCAATTCGATGGAAATTCTGTTGCGGGTGTTCTTTTATATGCTGCGCAAATTGAGAACGACCAACCGCAATTTTTACAGCGACATGAAGAAATACCACGCTTCGATATCCGTCATGTTCGAGGACGACCGCCGGGAGCACCTGCGCAATGCCGCCAGGCTCATGGAGCAGGGGAAAGAAGAAGGGCTTATCCGGGCCGACCTCAAGCTGGAAATTGTCTCCATGCTGTTGAAAGCCCAGTTCGAGATATGGCGGAACACCGATGATTTCGATACCTCCCGTTACTCCTTCGTCGAGATATTTGAGACGATATTCATGAACTTTTTTCGGGGCATCGCTACCGCAAAAGGAGCCGCCTTTATTGAAGAATTTATAGCCAAGCATCAAGAATGAAAACAACAATAAATAAAGTAGATAATTCAAGTATGAACAGAGGATTGAAGCAAACAGGAGCGGGTATGCTCTTTGTCTTTCTCTCCGTAGGAGCCGGAGCACAGACCTCCGCTCCGCAACTGACGGTCGATTTGGACAAAGCCATTGAGATTGCCTTGAGTGAGAATCCCACCATCAAGGTGGCCGACATGGAAATTACCCGAAAAGATTATGCGAAGAAAGAAGCTGTCGGGAACTTGTTTCCCCGTATCGGCGCATCGGCCGATTACAGCTATGCGTTGAAAAAACAGGTGATGTACATGGATTTCGACATGTCGTCCCTTATGCCCGGAGGCGAAGAGATGGAGATGCCCGGAGCCGCACAGACAGGTTCCGACGACGGTATGGAAATCGGACGTGACAACACGCTCACGTTCGGGTTCAATATGCAGCTCCCCATTATCGCCCCGTCGCTGTGGAAAAGTATAAAACTCTCCAAGACCGATATCGAGCAGTCGCTCGAAGCCGCACGTTCGTCGAAACTGTCGCTGGTCAATCAGGTCGAGAAAGCCTATTACGGCGTCCTCATGGCCAAAGACTCCTATGCCGTTATCCGGCAGAGCTACAACAACGCCAAGCTCAATGCCGCCAACTATGAAAACAAATACAAGCAGGGAACCGCATCGGAATACGATGTGTTGCGGTCGCAGGTGCAGGTGCGCAATCTGGAGCCGGGTCTGTTGCAGTCCGAGAATGCCATCGCCCTCTCCAAAATGCAGCTGAAAGTGTTGTTGGGCCTCGATATGTCGGTCGATTTGGAGGTCGCCAACACCCTTTCCGACTATGAGGCGGACATGTATGCCGAAACATTGAATATCGATACCGTGCTGACCCAGAACACGAACCTGCGGCAGTTGGATTTGCAGACCGACTACCTGCGCCGGGTGCTCGAAGTGCAGAAAATGTCATGGTATCCCACCTTGTCGGCGACAGCGATGTATAATTGGCTGGATATGTTCAACAACGGAAAATACGGCGACAGCCACTGGAATCCCTATTCCACCGTCGGACTCTCCCTGTCGATACCCATTTTTCAGGGACTTACCCGCTATTACAAGGTGAAACAGGCCAAAGTCTCCGTAGCCGCCATGTCCTATCAGCGGGAAAACCTGCTGCGCAACCTCTCGATGCAGGTACAGGCTTCGGTCGACAACATACAGAAATCCGTAAAGCAGATAGCTTCCAACCGGGAAGGAGTGAAGCAGGCCGAAAAAGCCTACGGCATCATGCAGAAAAGTTTTGAAATCGGCTCCGCCACCTTTGTCGACCTCAACGATGCCGATTTGGCCCTGACCAATTCCCGTCTGGCCTATTATCAGGCCATATACGATTACCTGGCCGCCAAATCCGAACTCGATTTGATTCTCGGTAACCGCATATCTCCCGACGAAAAAAATGCCAGATGACAAGAATCCGTAAAAATGTAAATAGATAAAAAGAGAATATCAAGATGAAAAGTAGTAAGAAAATCAGCCTTTGGGCAATCGCCGTGACCAGTGCTTTGATGTCGTGCAATTCAAAACAGGAAGAGGCCGCAGCGGCAGACGAAAAACCGCTTGTGCGGCTCGAAACCGTACACGTTCAGCCGGTAGAACAGACACAGGACTTCACCGCAACGGTAGAAGCCAACATTGTAAACAACATATCACCCTCCATGCCGTTGCGTATTCAGAAAATTCTGGTCGAAGTCGGCGACCGGGTGCGCAAGGGGCAGGTGCTCGCCGTCATGGACGGAACCAATCTGGTACAGTCCAAGACCCAGCTCGACAATATCGAACTCGAATACAACCGGGTAGAAGAACTCTACAAAGTCGGCGGCGCCTCGAAACAGGCGTTGGATGCCCAGAAAACACAACTCGATGTCGCCCGCACCGCCTATCAGAATCTGGTCGACAATACCCAGCTGTTAAGCCCTATCGACGGTATAGTGACCGCCCGCAATTACGATAACGGCGACATGTTCGGCGTAAATCCGGTCGTCACCGTTCAGCAGATTTCGCCCGTAAAAGTGCTGGTGAACGTGTCCGAAAGTTTTTATACCCAAGTCACCAAAGGCATGCCGGTGAAAGTAAAAGTAGAAGCGTTCGGTGACGAGGAATTTTCCGGAAAAGTGAGTCTCATCTATCCCACCGTCGACCCGCAGACCCGTACCTTTCCGGTGGAAGTGCTGTTGACCAACAGCGACCAGCGTGTGCGGCCGGGAATGTTTGTCCGGGTCATGATGAATTTCGGAGAAAAAGACTATATCGTGGTTCCCGACCAGGCTGTGGTGAAGCAGGCCGGCTCCGGCGACCGGTACATCTATGTCTACAAAGACGGGAAAGTGACCTATAACAAAGTCGAACTGGGACGTCAGCTGGGAGCTACCTATGAAATCATTTCGGGCCTTGAAAACGGCGACCGGGTGGTTGTGGCAGGCCAGAGCCGCCTGTCCAACGGAGCCGAAGTCAACGTGGAAAACGAAGAATGAAATAACCGGTTCAGATAACCTGTCCGGACGATAAATAACAGTAAAAAGAAAACAAGCTATGAGCCTATATTCAACAGCTGTAAAGAAACCCATTACAACAGCCTTATGTTTTGTTGCGGTTGTCATTCTCGGCCTTTTTTCGTTGAGCAAACTCTCTATCGACCTGTTGCCTGAGATAGAAACCAACTCCATTATGGTGATTACGGCCTATCCCGGAGCCAGTGCCGCCGATATCGAGACCAATGTGACGAAAGTAATGGAAAACACCCTGAATACCGTCAGCGATTTGAAACACATTACTTCACAATCGAAAGAAAACCTATCCATTGTGACCCTCGAATTTGAGTTCGGTACCGACATCGATGTTGCCACGAACGACGTGCGGGACAAGATGGATATGGTCGAATCCGCCCTGCCCGATAATGTCGAGAATCCCATTCTTTTCAAATTCGGAACCGAAGATATCCCCATCCTTATCCTTTCCGTGACCGCCAAAGAGAGCATGCCTGCACTCTACAAGATTCTGGATGACAAGGTGGCCAATCCCTTGAAACGCATCAGCGGAGTAGGGGCCGTCTCCATTACCGGAGCACCGGAACGGGAGATACAGATTTACTGCGACCCCCATAAACTGGAAGCCTACGGATTGACCATCGAGGGCATCTCCGGTGCCATTGCACAGGAAAACCGCAATACACCCGGCGGAACCTTCGATATCGGCTCCAACACCTATACCCTCCGGGTGCAGGGCGAATTCACCGACGCCCGGCAGATGGAAAATCTGGTCATCGGCAGCTTCGGCGGCAAAAACATATTCCTGCACGATGTCGCCCGCATCGAGGACACCATTGCCGAACGGGCGCAGGAAGCCTACAGCAACGGTAATCAGGGCGGTATGGTGGTGATACAGAAACAATCGGGAGCCAATTCGGTGAACATCTCGAAACAGGTGCTGAAGAAACTGCCCGACATACAGAAATCGCTGCCCTCCGACGTGGAATTGGGTATCATCGTCAATACCTCGACCAACATCGAAAATACGATTGCCAGTCTCGTCGAGACCGTAGCCGTAACCTTTATCATCGTGATGCTCGTCGTACTCGTCTTTCTCGGACGCTGGCGGGCCACCTTCATCATCATACTGACCATTCCCATATCCTTGATAGCCTCCTTCTGTTACCTGCTGGTATCCGGGAATACGCTGAACATCATTTCGCTCAGCTCGTTGAGTATCGCTATCGGTATGGTGGTCGACGATGCCATTGTGGTGCTGGAGAACGTCACCAACCACATCGAACGGGGAAGTGAGCCCAAGCAGGCCGCCATACACGGAACCAACGAGGTCGCCATCTCCGTCGTCGCCTCGACGCTTACCATGCTGGCCGTGTTCCTGCCCCTGACCATGATTACCGGTATGGCCGGAATCCTGTTCCGTCAGTTGGGCTGGATTGTAAGCATCATTATGATTGTATCCACCGTCGGAGCCTTGTCGCTCACCCCGATGCTCTGTTCGCAGCTGTTGCGGCTCAATCCCAAGAAAGGAAAACTCTTCACTCTCATCTTCCGGCCCATTGAAAAAGCGCTC
>JAFLRV010000139.1 GCA_022511245.1 Coprobacter sp. | reverse complement strand
CGGGCGGCGTTACGGAAACGCACAGCCCATTATGACGAGCGAGATTCTGCCCGGCCCGTGGGGCGCTGCCGGGTCGCTTTATATGACAAACGGTATCTGGGGATTCGAGCAGAAATACTCCCTGCCGAAGATTATCGGTTATTTCGAATACACCGACAAGACCGCCGGAATCGGATTCCTGCACATGGTCAATCCCGTATTCACCACCGACGAACTGGTGCTCTGCCGGGCCGAAGCCTCACTCCTGAAAGATGCCCCCGACATCGACAGAGCTATGGCCGACATCAATGTGCTGCTCAACTCTATGGCCGGTATCACCAAGACCTCCGAAGAAATCGTCACCTATTACAAGAATCTGCGGTTTATGCCCACCACCTTGAAGAGCGACAGCGAACGTGCGATAAAGAAACGCCTTAATCCGCAGGGGTTCACCTTTGCCGACGAAAATGTCGAGAACATGATACAGTGCGTGCTCCATCTGCGCCGTGTGCTTACCGTGCATGAAGGGCTTCGCTGGAACGATATCAAGCGCTACGGCATCGAAGTCACCCATACACGGGACGGTCTCCCCGATGAAGTCCTTACGGTCGACGACCGCCGCCGGGCCATTCAGCTCCCGCAGGAAGTCATCACGGCCGGTTTGCAACCCAATCCCCGTAACAAATAAAGAGAACAGCAGATATGAAAAAGATAACCTATTTTATATTGTTCGTTGCCTGCCTCGCCTTCACCGCATGCAACAAGGATGAATTGAATCCTAAAAGTATTTTCGATACCGAAGCACCCGACCGGGATGCCTTCGACAACTGGCTCTATTTCAATTATACCATACCCTACAATATCCAGTTCAATTACAAGTATGTCGACCGGGAGTCCGACAACACCTATAATCTGGTGCCGGCCGAACGGGAAAAAAGCATTGTCATGGCCAAAGTCATCAAATACCTTTGGCTCGAATCCTACGACGAACTGCTGGGCGAGCATTTTATGAGACAATATGCCCCCCGTATGGTGCAGCTTATCGGTTCCAAAGCCTTCAACAGTCAAGGCTCCGTCGTGCTCGGTACGGCCGAAGGCGGACAGAAAATAACACTCTACAATGTCAACGAACTGAACATACACAGCCTCAGTATCGACTTCCTCAACACCTGGTTCTTCCATACCATGCACCACGAGTTCTGTCACATCCTGCATCAGACCAAGAATTACTCCACCGATTTTAATCTCATCTCTACCGACTATCAGGGGCCGAGCTGGGTCAATCTCGACGACTCCGAAGCCCATCAGATGGGATTTGTAACAGCCTATGCCAGTTCTGCACCCGATGAAGATTTTGTCGAGATAATCTCCTGTTACATTACCAGTGACGAGACCTACTGGGACAGCCTGCTGGCCAAAGCCGGAACGGAAGGCGCCGTCAAACTGGAAGCCAAAATCCGGATTGTGCGGGAGTACCTGCAAAGCAGCTGGAATATCGACCTCGACAAGCTGCGGGATATCGTGCAGCGCCGCTCCGGAGAAATTACCAAAATAGATTTAGACACCCTTTAATACCGTCCCGTTATGAAATCGATTTGTAAAAATATAGGACTGTCTGCCCTTTTGACGCTCTTTTGTGCCTGTGCACCTCAGATAGAAAGTGTTTTCGACGACACTTCGGCCAATCGCATCGACGCCGATTTGGAAAACATCTATGAAATACTGGTCAGCCCTGCCAACGGTTGGCTCATGGAGTATTACCCCTCCGCCGAACGGGTTTTCGGCGGCTTCAATGTCCTCATGTCCTTCACCCCCGACTACAAGGTGACCGTCGCTAGCGAATCGTTCGCCTCCGACAAGACCGCCGTCAGCACCTATACGCTCAAACAGAGTGCCGGCAGTGTGTTGGCGTTCGACACCTATAACGAAATTTTCCATTACTATGCCGAACCCGAAACCGGATTCGGATATGGCGTCGGTTACGGATTCGAAGGCGATTTCGAGTTTCTCGTGGTCAGTGCCACCGAAGACAAAATCGTGCTCAAAGGCAAGAAGACCGGCTCTTATGCCTACATGACCCCCTTCTCTCCCAGCATGAAATGGAAAGAGTATTTGGATGAAATCAGAGAAGAGACCACCTTCCTGGAGAACTATTACCGGTTGCAGTATCGGGGCGACGGCGATATCTATGAAGCCCGCATGTCGAACCACCTGCTCTATGTCCTTTCCGGCTCCGGAGAACGGAACACCTATTACCCCTTTATCGTCACGCTCATGGGATGTAAGTTCTATACCCCCGTATCGCTGGGCGGTGACCGGGTCGAAGGCATTGTTTTCAATCCCGGCATAGGCGAAGACGGCGCATTCATTCCCACCAACGACGATGCCTCCGGCATGTTCATTCCCACCTATCCGTCGCTGAACGAAATGGTGACCTCCAAAAACTGGTTCTTCGGCATCGACAATTTCAGTCCGTGGGGACAGGAGCTGTGGGCGCAGGTACGGGACGAACTCGACGCAATGGGCGAGAAGATGACCTATTGCCATCTCGGAAACGTATCCAATATCTACGGCGATTACTTTGCCTTCAATTTCCTGTGTACCAGCGGTACAGGATTCCTCTCGATAAATTACGAATATATCGGCGAAGACCAGATTGCCCTCCAGTTCGGCGAAGAAGGCAACATCACCGCCAAAGAGTATTATACCGAGCACAAGTTCAACCTCCTGCTCACCCCGCTGGGGAACGAGAAGAAGCGCACCTTTACGCTCACGACCGACGACAAGAAAGACCCGAAATGGATTAAGTTTGTCGACAACTCCGACCCCGACAACTATTTTACGCTCTATCGCAACGTGATTTATTACCCGCTCAACAGCAGCAACTAATTATCCTAATATAAACCTATAAATTAAACAGTTATGATGAAAACATTCAGAACACTGGGCATGATGGCCGTTTTGGCTGGCGCCATCGTGCTGTTGCCGGCTTGCAACGACAACAAAGACGATGAACCGACTCCGGGTCCTACCGGTGGTGTTACCGATGGCGATACCAATCCCTTTGAAGGTGAAATCGTGCTGGGCGATGCCACGCTTTCCGACGGCGTAACACAGGACGGAAATACCATCGCCTTCCCCTATGTAGGAGGTGAAGCCGAAGTGGCTCTCTCTTTCACTAATGCCGATGCTAAAGTAGCTTACGCTCTGGCCGGCGGCGAAGTTCCCGCCTGGTTGGAAATTGCCGTGACCGACAGCAAACTGATTACTGTCGTGAAACCTACGGCCGATGAAGAAGTAGCAGAAGTCACCGTTACGCTCAAAGCTATCCCTGCGCTCGAGGCCGATACAACGCTCAGAGCCTTCTCTGCGCTCGAAGCTGATTCTACAGACACGACGATTTCGTCTCTCGAAGTGAAAGTGACCCGTGCCGCATTCTCGGCTCACAACGGACTGAAAATGGTGTTGGTAGAAGGCGGAACGTTCATGTATGGTCAAGGCAAGAGCACCAGCGGAGCCGATTATTCGGCCGCTTACGCCCATGAAGTGACCTTGAGCAACTACTACATGGCCACCACCGAAACCACGCAGGCACTCTACGAAGAAATCATGGGAACCAACCCGGCTAAAACCTTTATCGGCGACAACTATCCCGTGATGTATGTAACCTGGAGCCAGGCCTGTGAGTTCTGCAACAAACTGAGTCTGCTCGACGGCCTGACCCCCGCTTACGAAAAAGGCGATATTATCAAGATTTCCGATGCATGGGGTTGGAGCAGTTTCGATTTCCAGGATTATATATATATCCCCGAAGCCAACGGTTACCGGTTGCCTACCAATGCTGAATTCGAGTTTGCCGCCAAAGGCGGTAACGAAGGCTGTCTGAACCTGACGATTTACAGCGGCAGCGACAACTACAGCGAAGTAGGGTGGTGGCAGGACAACTCCAAAGTAGGTAGCTCTTATGCCTTGCACGAAGTGGCCCAGCTGAAACCCAACCTGCTCGGTATCTACGACCTGAGCGGCAACTTGGGCGAATGGTGCTACGACTGGGGCGTTCCCTATGGTTACGACCGGGTGACCGAACCCGAAACCAATCCTACCGGAATTCCCTATTCTGCCGGTGTCGACAGCAAGTCTTATCGGGGAGGGTATTACACCACCTACAACAGCAAAGGCTGCTGCTATACCGAAGATAAATATACGCCCGAAGAAGCGCAGGCTACTATCGGTTTCCGTGTCGTAAGAAATGTAAAATAATAAGAATCTCTGTCGCTCCCTTCTGCAAAGAGGGGGCGATACGAATATAAAAAAGAAAAAAATGAAACTGCTGAACAAATTTTATACGTTGCTGGCGACCGTTGCCCTGATAGCATTTGCAACCACCTCCTGCGACAAAGACGACGAAGATAAGTTGCCCGATGTCAAGCTCACGGCGCAGCTGACTTCCCAGCCCGAAGGCCTCGATAGTTTCGAAGAGGAATTTGCCATCATGACCGTATCGGCCGCCGGTACGCAGAACAATGCCCTCGCCTTTACCGATGCCAACGGCAACGATTTGAGCAATTTCAAGATGACCGCCGTTTCGGGCGACAAAACCTGGTGCGTCGCTACCTGCAGCTCCCGTCGGCTGGCCTTGAGCATTGCCAAAAACACCTCCGAAAATTCCCGTCAGACGACCGTTGAAATCTCTGTCGCTTCCGACGGCGTGGTTTTGGATACCTATGAACTGGTTATCGTACAGAACGGCACCTCCGGTTCCTCCGATATACCCGGAACGACCACATCGGTGGCCGATATCAAACAGTTCCTCATTCAGGGACAGGTAAGCTCGGCGATTAACTCGACCATTATTACCGTCGTGATGCCCGCCGGCACCGACCTGACCAACCTGACCCCCATCCTCGAACTCTCCGAAGGAGCGACCTGTACGCCCGGCAATCTCGTGGCACAGGATTTCACCAATCCGGTCGTCTATACCGTAACGTCGGCCGACGGCACCGTAACCAAGACCTACACCGTAGTGGTTACGCTGGAAAAAGCCGGCAGTGGAAGCGGCGACAACGATGCGAGAGCGCACAATCCCGCTTACGTAGCCTTTGACCATGTCAGCGTAGGAGCCGGCTCCTTTATGATGGGACGTGACGAGAGCGGCCAGTTTGCCGACAAGACCAATACCCACAAAGTAAATATTTCGGCCCTGAAAGTGGGCAAATACGAGGTGACCCAGCGGGAGTTCCAGCAGATTATGGGCTACAATCCCTCTCCGATCAACGACGACGACCTGCTGCCCGTACACAAAGTCACCCTGTTCGAAGCCATGCTCTATTGCAACAAGCTGAGCGAACGGGACGGACTCACTCCGGTTTATACCCTCAGTAACGAATACTATGTGACGGTAAAAGACCATCAGGAATTGTACGAAGCGACGGTGAAACGCAACAAAACGGCCAACGGCTGGCGCCTCCCGACCAACGCCGAGTACGAGTACATCGCCAAAGGCGGCCCCAACAAAGACAAGTACTACTATTCCGGCAGCAACGACATCAACGAAGTTTGCTGGATGTGGGACAACTCGCTCATAGCCGGTGTGGCCACCTTGCGCTGCGTAGGTACGAAAAACCCCAACTCGCTGGGTATCTACGACATGAGCGGCAACATCGAGGAGTACACCACCGAATGGTATCTCTCTATCGATTACCTGAGCGATGCCGAAGAGACCGACCCGTGGGGTCCCGATGAACCCCGTTC
>JAFLRV010000138.1 GCA_022511245.1 Coprobacter sp. | reverse complement strand
CCCGTAAAGCTCGTCCTACCGAACCTTGCGAAGAACTTGCATGGGATCGCGACTTTGCGGCTGTAGGAACAGCCACTTCTTTCAATGAAAAAGTAGCCAGAAACGAAGCTATCCGCGATGCCCGTTATGAATTGGGACGAATGATGCAAGTTGCTGTTGAAGGTGCCGCACGAGATTATCTGCGTAATGTTACGAAAAATAAAAAATCGACTTCCGAAAGTATTTCTGAAGAAATCAATAGTCAATTCTTTTCCGAATGTGTCAAAAATTCCAAAGTTATCAAAACTACCGTGTACGATCTTTCTGACGGGCAGATTCAAGTATATGCATGCGTTGAGGTTGTAGCAGGTTTCGATGTATTGGAGAAAGCAGCAGAGATAGCAAAGAATGTTCTTGACAAAGATGAAGAACTTGAGGTAGAATTCAACAAAAATAAATTCAAAGAAGAGATGAAAGAGGGTCTCAAAGAATACAAAGAAAATAATAGAAAATCATGAATATCCGTTTTATATTCTTAGCAATAGCTGCAATTATTTGTAATGCGGCTATTGCTCTTGCACAAACGGCATCTGATCCGCTCAAACCAAAGTGGTTACACAAACGTCCCACCCCGACAAACCCGACCTTTATTTATCAAGTAGTTCCTTCATCGGCCTACAACCTTGAGGATGCGAGATCAATGACCTTACAGTCTCTCATAAGCGATGCTGGAATGAAATCCGGAGTTGTTATCGTGTCTGACCACAAATCCACAGAAACCGTATCTCAAGTATGGGAAAACGGGAAACTTCAAGAAGTCATAAAAAATGATATGCAAACAGTTAACACAGCCAAGGGGCACGAAGTTCCACTCCATGCATCACTTATCGATGAATACTGGACTCGCGACAATAACGGGCTTTATCATGTGCATCATTTATACGCAAAATCGGAACTCGGAAAGATGCCACTTTATGATGACGTAGAGTTAACCACCAGCTACATGTCTGACCCTGCTACATGGGGATTGGCACTGATACCCGGTGCAGCCCAATTCCATAAAGGTTCATACCTCAAAGGCGGATTAATTCTCGGCGGAACTGTCGTATTGGTCGGCGGTATCATATTTACCGAAAACCAGCGAAGCGATTATGTAGGTAAAATCGCCAAAACGCACAACGCCAATATCAAACGGGCTTACGCCACCAAGCGGGACCATTTCGCAACGGGTCGAAACATCTGCATCGGCGCAGGGGCGGCTCTTTACGTGTATAACCTGATAGATGCGATTGTCGCTCCGGGTGCCCGCCGCGTAATCGTGAAACAACGGCCCAACGGAAACAAATACGCTCTCCTGCCCACAGTGACTGAGGAGGGTGCTCCGGGAATTACCGCATTGGTAACCTTCTGACAACTCCGACAAAAGCGATGAAGGGAATCCTTCATCGCTTTTTGATTTATCTTTTGACGCCCACTTTTAACGCCTAAATAAAGCCAAGCCATGAAACGTATTGTATGGATAACCTTCTGTTTCGCATTTGTTATAACGGAACATTTAACTGCACAAGATTTGTTTTGGGGAACATCTTCCCATCCCGACCCGATAACCCGCCACAACAAAGCCCTTTTTCTTGCTTTTCAACAATATGCCGTAGCTCATAACCAACAAACAGGCTCTTCTATAACAGGGACGTGTTCATTGGAGATTGTATCAGACAGTATTAAAGACGGTCGGGAAACGATATGTTTATCTATATCGGAAGGGAAGCAGCTGTCATTCGAATATCAAGAAATGACCAATTCAATCGGTTCAGCGGAAGAAACCGAAATACTGAGCAGAATCACGCTACGACTTGAAAACACCGGCCATTCATCGGTCCATATCTATGCTTATGAGGAAAATTATAAAAAAAAGAGTGGTCAGGAATCTCTTCATTCAACCAAATTTTATTATACTTGCGGAAATTAAAATAATATGAACAAAATATCGCAACACCTTATGCTTATCGGTCTCCTGTCATGCTGTGTAACCGGTGCGACAGCCCAGACATTCGAGGAATACAGAAAACGTATTCAGAGCGAGTTTAACCAATACAAATCAGACACAGAACGAGAATTCAAAGAATACCGCGACCGTATCAATGCCGAGTTTGCCGAATATATGCGCCAAACGTGGCCCGAATACAAAGCCAAGCCGGCAAAACCGGTGCCTCCTTCGCCCGAACCGCCCAAGCCCGTAGTGAAAGAGCCGGACACTCCGCCCTCGAACGACCCCATACCTTACGACGAGGTGATACCGGCTCCGAAACCGGTTACACCACCCCAGCCGCCCGTCCCCATTCCCGAACCGACCGTTACACCGAAACCGACTTTCTCGTTCCGGTTTTACGGAGAGACCTGCCGTCTCCCGCTTGAGAACAAACACCGCTTCTCGTTGTCGGCTGTCGATGAAAACGGTGTGGCCAACGGCTGGAAAAAGCTCTCGGACGAAATATATCTGCCCGTAGTGAAAGAGTGCCTGGCCTACCGGGAACAGATGCAACTCTGCGACTGGGGATATGTGCTTTTCGTGGACAAAGCGACTTCGTCCTTTTTCCCGTCCGACCGGCAGAACGAAGCCCGGCTGATGTCGATGTTCATCCTGACACAATCGGGATACAAAGTGCGCATCGCCCGCTCCGGAAACAAACTGGTGTTGCTGCTGCCCTCGAAAGACCCGGTTTACCAATATTCATATCTTACACTTAACGGCTGCAACTACTACGTCTTTGACAAATCGCTGAAACGGGCTTCGTTCAATGTTTTCGACAGGGAGTTTCCAAAAGAACAATTCTTTTCACTAAGAATGAATCAACTGCCGGTGTTGCCGGTTACCTCAAGTTCTCCCCGCAAACTGATATCGAAATTCGGAGCCGGTCTGTCGGTGAATATACAGACCAACCGCAACTTGACCGACTTTCTGAACGATTATCCGCTAAGTGACAAGTGGAATCTGTATTCTTCGGCCTCGCTGAGCGACTACGCAAAGGAACAGTTGTACCCGGTATTGAAACAGGCTATTTCCGGAAAAGAAAAAGCCGAAGCAGCCAATATACTGCTACGTTTTATCCAAACGGCATTCGAATATCAGACTGACGAAGAACAGTTCGGATACGAAAGGCCGTTCTTTGCGGATGAGACATTGTTCTATCCCTACTGCGATTGTGAAGACCGGGCAATCCTATACTCAATTCTGGTACGGGAACTGTTGGGGCTGGATGTTGTGCTGGTTTACTATCCGGGACATCTGGCATCGGCCGTATGTTTCGACAGTGAAGTACGGGGAGATTATTTTACCATAAACAACCGGCGGTATGTCGTTTGCGATCCGACCTACATCAATGCCGATATCGGCCAGGCTATGCCCCAGTTCAAAGAGACCAATGCCCGCATTGTCAGAATCGATTGATTGAAAAAGAAATCCCGATTATCCGGAGGAGCTTCGTCTCCTCCTTTTTTTATTTGAAACGGCAGAAAAAAGAAATGGTTGTCTCGCGACAACCAATCTTCGTTAACCTTAAATCTAATACTATGAAAAACACAATGCAAATATATAGCTTTTTCATGTATAAAATACACTTATTCGGTGAAAATTTTTCGTATTAACAATATTTATATTTCTGCCGGCTCTGCACGGATGGCTTCCTAATCGACCTTGCGGACAAACAACGCACTGATTTCGTACAACATATATATCGGAAGGAAAACAACCATCAGCGTAAACGGGTCGCCCGACGGGGTAATGACAGCGGCCAGCACCAGCAGTGCGACAATGGCATGACGGCGGTATTTCCGGAAAAACGTCCGGGTAAGCAACCCCAAACGGGAAAGCAGCCACGAGAGCAAAGGCAGTTCAAAAACCAGCCCCATAATAAAAATCATCGCCAGAAAATTGCCGATATAAGAATCTATCGAAATTTGGTTGGGGATAAGCACGCTTATCTGATATCCGGCCAAAAAACGGAGCGTCAGCGGAAACACCAGCAGATAACCGACCGCCACCCCGACAAAAAACATCGTATTTCCCACAACAAAGGCAAACCGGGCATGTCGTTTCTCCCGTTCGTACAGAGCCGGGCTGACAAACGACCATAACTGATACACCACATAGGGAAAGGCAAAGAGCAACCCTAACCAGAACGAGGTGCTCATGTGTATAAAAAACTGGGAGGGGAGCTGTATGTTTATCAACTCGACCTGAAAACCGTCGTTGCAGAAATCGGGAAGCACCGATACATAACGGCTCAGATGACAGACAAAGCGGTAGAGATAAAAATCGGAGAAACAGGGAGCCAGAATGACTTTGTCAAAAATTTCGGTCATGAAACAAAAAAACACGACGGCCAGCAAAGCGATGACAAACAACGATTTGAACAACACTTTTCGCAAAGCCTCGACATGTTCCCAAAAGTTCATTTCCTCCATACCCGATACGATTTTAAAGACCGGTGGCGACAACTTCCGCTACCCGTCGGCCCGCCCGGTTTATTTCTTTTCTTCCGGGTCCGAATCTTTCAGCTGGTCTCCGGCATCTTTCATCCCCTCTTTGAAACTACGGACGCCTTTGCCCAACCCATGCATGAGTTCGGGTATCTTTTTACCGCCGAAAAGCAGCAGCACAACCAAAACGATGACGATGATTTCACCGGTTCCCAAGTTCAGAAACAACAAGTTTTTCATACTGTTTTTTTCTTTTGTTGAATGATACAATAACCGATAACGGTTTACAAATGTAAGAAATATGCCGACAATATATCTCTTTTTCCCGCAAAAAAGAGTAACTTTGTCCCTGTTTTTAGATAACAGAACTTAACAAAAAACAGAATTTATATGAAAGCATTCGTATTTCCCGGACAGGGAGCGCAGTTTGTAGGAATGGGTAAAGACTTGTACGAAAACCATCCCGAAGCGAAAGAGATGTTCGAAAAAGCCAATGAGATACTGGGATTCCGCATCACCGATTTGATGTTTGAAGGCACCGATGAAGACCTTCGCCAGACGAAAGTAACTCAACCGGCCATCTTCCTGCACTCTGTCATACGGGCCAAAACGATGAAAGACGATTTCTGCCCCGATATGGTAGCAGGTCACTCTTTGGGTGAGTTCTCGGCACTGGTAGCCGCCGGAGCCCTCTCGTTCGAAGACGGCGTGCGTCTGGTATCGGCACGGGCTCTCGCTATGCAGAAGGCGTGTGAACAGACCCCGTCGACGATGGCGGCCGTTCTGGCATTGCCCGATGAGAAGGTGGAAGAAATCTGCGCCTCGATTGAGGGAGAAACCGTTGTCCCGGCCAACTACAACTGTCCGGGACAAATCGTCATATCGGGCAGCATGGCCGGTATCGACGAGGCTTGCGAGAAAATGCTGGCCGCCGGAGCCAAACGGGCACTGAAACTGAAAGTGGGCGGAGCTTTCCACTCTCCTCTGATGGAACCGGCCCGCACCGAACTGGCCGAAGCGATTGCCAATACGCCGTTCTATACCCCGAAATGTCCGGTATACCAGAATGTGAATGCCCAAGCCGAAACCGACCCGGAAACCATCAAAGCCAACCTGATTGCCCAGCTCACCGCTCCGGTTCGCTGGACACAGTCGGTGCTGAACATGATTGCCGACGGTGCCGATTCGTTTACCGAAGTAGGACCCGGCAACGTACTGCAAGGACTGGTAAAGAAAATAAACCGGGAAGTGGCTACCAACGGTTTTCAGTAAAAAACAGCTGACATCCTTTTACAGTCATGGGACAAAACCGGTTTTGTCCCATGACTGATTTTAGGTTTAAT
>JAFLRV010000137.1 GCA_022511245.1 Coprobacter sp. | reverse complement strand
GTGTAATGGTAGCACTACAGTTTTTGGTTCTGTCTGTCTAGGTTCGAATCCTGGTGAGACAACACGGAAGAGGCCGCTTGAATCGTTCAGGCGGCCTCTTTCATCATACCGGGAGGGGAAAGGTCAGAAGTTGACGCCCGCACCCGCCATAAAGCGGAAGCCCTGCGCCGGCATGCCGTAATAAACGCTGTATCTCCGGTTCAGGATATTGTCGAACCGCACCCGCAGATGCACCGCATCGCAAATCCGGTAGAGGGCACCCGCGCCCAATTCGTGGATGTCACGCAGCGGCACCGGGACAAGTCCCGTTTCCGTTCCCAGCAGCACACCCCGACCCAGACCCATGAAATAGTCCGCATACAGGGAGAGAGAAGGCATCGGCGTCGCCTCCGCCCGCACGGTCAGCCGGTCAGTCGGCCGGCCCGATTTCAGCGCCGTCCGCCCCGTTCCGTTCAGCGACTCCGTTTTCCGGATTTCGTGCCGCCAGGCAACCGACACATCCACCTTCTTGTCATACGTATATTTCACCTCGCCGCCCACATGCCACACAAAAGCGTCCCGGTTGATATAACCCGCCACCGGACGCACCGGAGCCGTCACCCGGCCCGCATCGTCATACAGGCCGCCCGCCGGACTGAAATCGAACAAGTCCCCTTCGACACACTGAATGCCGCCCGACAGGTCTGCCCACAGACAGTTCAGCACATTCGCCCGCAGACCGGCTTTCCAGTCCACCGGCGCATAACTGTTATGAGGCAGCTGAGAAGGGTCGATATAGCCGTTCCCGTTCGAGAGCGAGGCAAACGTATGCAGCGTCTTGCCGCCCAGCACATCGCTGTAGAGGAAGAAGCGGCGGACAAACTCCCAGCTCAGGCGCACATCCGGAGCCAGCCGCACGAGAGCGCCGTTGTGGAAAGAGAGCTGCACCGTCGCCCCCGCATGCAGTTTCAACCGGTCACGCTCCATCCGGTAATAGGGATTCAGCGACACCATCGAATAGTTGTCGGGGCACGAAGCCCGGTAAGCCGCCCCGCAGCGGTTGTCATATATCAGGTTGTCCAGCCGGCCCTCCAGCGCAATGCCCTGCGACTCCGTTATCGGAGCGTTCAGTTCGAAACAGACATCCGTCAGGTTCTCGGCCACCCCCTTCTCGCCATACCACAGGCCCATCCGGTTCTGGTACCGGTGATACCCGGCCGACAGCCGGTAATACCACTCCCTTGCCGGCTCTTTCGGCGAAACGAACTCCGTCCGGGCACCATATTGGTGCACCTCCTGCATCCGGTTCCGGTCCGGAGCGGCGTCGGCAGCCGGAGCCGTCACCCGGCCGTAATAGTTGAACGTATCGAACCGGTAGTCGCCCTCCAGTATCCAGATTACCCGGTCGAACAGATGACGGTAGCCCGCATGCAGCAGGTTGTCGCTCCGCCGCTGGTGAGTTCGGCCCTCCCCGTCGGCAAAGCCCGTCTTGCCGTGCGTCGACAAGTGCCGGAACCACACGTTCAGCCGGTCTTTCCCGTTGTCCAAGAAGCGGTAGCCCGCCGAAGCCGAAGCGTTCCAGTAATTGCCCAGAGCGATGTCCGCATAACCCCGTTTCCGGTAAAACGGTTCGTCAGAAACCGGCACGGCAGCCGGCAGCGGCTGCAACACGGGCGAGGGCACGACCGGCACCGTCCAGTCCGAAAACTGCACATTCGTCCGGCGGGGAGCCGTCGGCTCGACCGCCGGCAGCAGGTTGATTTTCGAAGCATCCCGCACCAGCGGGGTAAAATCTTTCTCTATCGTCATTTCACGGTTCAGCGAACCGTCCTCCGTCTGGGCCGCAGCACCCGCCGCAAACAGCGCGGAGACAGCCATATACAGGATTCTCTTTCTCATAATTCCATACTTGTTTCTCATTGTCCGATTTGTTGCAGCCGGGACGAAATCAACCCCTCGATATCATCCTGAGCCGTATAGTTGTTGCGCAGGCTCAACAGGTACTGCCGGGCCTGGAAATTGTCGTTCCGGGCCATATGGATGTCGGCCAGCAGCACAAACGACCGGGCCAGCCAGTACGCATGCGGCGTTCCGGTTTCAATCAGTTGGTTCACGACCGCCTCCGCTTCAGCCAGTTCACTCCGGTCGAACCGGAGCTGAGCCAGCCGGTACGAAGCCTCCGCCCCGCAGGCGGTGCGGGGGTCGGCCGCCAACAGCGTCAGGTCGGCCACAGCGTCATCCGTCGCGCCGCTCTCCGCCGAAGCCATAGCTCGGGCAAAACGGGCCTCGCCCGCCACATCGGGCGACAGTTTCCCGTCGGCCAGCAGCCGGTTCGCCGCCGCCAGCGTTTCAGCCGTGTTTCCCGTCTGCCGGGCACACCGCAGGACACCCAACCGGGCCGCCACTCTCGTCTCGCCCGACGACGCCTTGCTCTCCAGCGTCCTGTACAGCGGCAAAGCCTCCGCATACCGGGCCGTCACATATTTGATTTCGGCCATTTTGGACAGCGCATCCTCCTCGAAAGGACTGTCGGTATGCCGGCGCACCTCCGTCAGCTCCCGCCAGGCCTCGTCATACTGTCCGTTGTCGAAATAGAACGACCCCGCATAATAGTGAGCCTGAACCGCAAACGCCCCGTCGGGGAAACTTTGCAGATAGCTCGTCAGGCTCTGCACCGAAGCCCGGTCGGGGCTTTGCATAAAAGCCCGTTCCGCCGCCAGATAGGAGAGCGAGTCTATCTCCGACACCTCATAAGCCACCGTTCCGTTCAGCGAACGCAGGAACGCCGCATAAGAAGCCACGTCGTTTTTCTCTATATAGACCGATTTCAGGTCGTCCACCGCAATGCGGGCCTCCTCGCTGCCCGGATAGTACGACACCACCCGTTTGTAGGCCGTTATCGACTCGTCGAGCCGGTTCCCGTTAAAATAAATCATCCCCAGCTGTACGCCGGCCTTGCGGGCTGCCGCACTCTGCGGCCACTCCCGGATAACCCGGTCGAACGACTGTATCGCCCCATCCGTATTCTGCAACAGCAAGAAGGTCAGCCCCTGTTCAAAAACCGCATCATCGGCATACTCCGAACGGGGATAGACCGACAAAAGCCGGTCCAGCGTCGTTATCTTCTCCCCGTACCGTTTCTGCAATCCCGACATGAAAGCCTGCTGGAAAAGCGCATAATCCCCCGTAGCGGGATACATCGATACCGCCCGGGCATACTCCGACTCGGCCGCCCCATACTGCCGGGAAGAGTAGAGACAGTCCCCGATACGGGCGCAGGCATCCGCCGCCACCGCCGCATTTCCCGGCACCGGATTCCCCGCATAGCGGCGGAACTCCTCCAGCGCCTGCGCAAAGCGGTGCTGTTTGAAATAAGCATACCCCAGATCGTAACGGGCCAGCGCATAAATCGGTTTCCCCCGCTCGCCGGTCGTCGAGAGGTAAGCCCGGTAATCCGTCGCCGCCCGGTCATATTCCCCTTTCCGGTAGCGGCATTCGCCCCGCCAGAAACAAGCCTGAGCCTTCACTTCCGGATCGTAGTTTCCCAGTGCAATCGCCTGCGTGAGCCACGATTCGGCCCGGTCGGGCTGCGCATTGATAAGCGCCTCCGTACCCAGTTCGAAACAGATGCGCTGTTTCGCTTTCAGAATCTTGCTGTCGGGTTTCTTTATCTTCTCGATGGAAGTCAGCGCCGCCCGGTAATTGTGCGTATTGAAATAGACATCCACCAGGCAGTCGTTGATACGGTCGGCATACCGGGACGACGGGAACAGGTTCAGGAATTTCTCGAACACCGTCACCGACTCCCCGAAAGGCGATTGCGAAGTCTCGTGCAGGCACAGCGCATAATTGTACAGCGCCGTTTCCTGAATCTGCCGGTCGAAGTCATACTGCGAAGCCATGTCGAAACACATCGAAGCCCCCTTCCGGTCACCCGTTTTCAGGCCGCACTGGCCCAGATAGAGATAAGCGCTCTGCATCAGGCCGTCGGTCTCCGCCGTCACCCGGCGCAGCTCCTCCGTAGCGGCAGGATAATCCCCCAGCCGGTAGTGAGCCACCCCCAGCCGGTAGAGACTGCTGCGCAGCGGCACATCGGCCTGCTGCACATAACGGGACAGGTAATCGACCGTACGGGCATCGTCACCCAGATAAGCGCAGCTCTCGCCCAGCACCCGGTACAGCTCCGTACCGAATTCGGGGACGCCCCCCTTCGACAGCAGCCCCTCCCCCGTCTCTACGGCACGGGCATACGCCCCGTTCTTAAAATGAATCTGCGTGATATAATAAAGCGCCGGAGAGCCGTATTCCGAATCCGGCGGCACAGCCAGGAAGCCCGGCAGCGCCTCGTCATAGCGACCCTCCGCATACTGGATATAAGCCGTATAAAAACGGGCGGCATCCCGGTAGTCCCGCCCTACGGCCGAGAGCGCCGAGAAGCAGGGTCGGGCCAGACCCGGCCGGTCGGTTTTCAAGTAAGAGACCCCTTTCCGGAAGAGATACTCCCCCTGTTGCGACGGCACCAGCTCCCCGATGTCCAGCCGCTCGTAACAAGCCGACGCCGACGCATACTCACCGGCAAAAAAATACCAGTTTCCCGACAGCAGCTCCGCTTCGGCCCTCTGCGGCGCACCCGGATAAGTCCGGACAAACCGTTGCAGCAGCCGCACCGCATCCGCATCGTTCCGGTAATAAGCCGACGCCGCTATCCGGAAATCGGCCTCCCGTATCGCATCCGCATCGGACGACAGCGATTTAAACCGGGTCAACAGGTCGATACACCCGGCATAGTTGCGGGCATCGAACAACTCTATGCCCCGTTCGAGCCGGCACTCCGGCCGCTCCGACGGGGACAAAATCTGGGCATGGCCCCCCTGCCACAGCAGGGAGCACAACCATCCGCCCCATATCAGTATGCTTTTTTTCATCACCTCTTTGCGCTTGTTTGATATCGAAACCGTTATCGGTTTACAAAAATAAAAAAACTTTGCGGGCACTTCGGGCACCCGACCCACAAATTAACGTTCTTTTAGGCAAAAACCTCTCCGGAAAGCCCTATCTTTGTCTTTTCAACCGACCATGCACCCACCGATACCCGAAATCACCGCCGACGGCTCGGCCACCCTCTATCTTCCCGATATGGACGAGCACTACCACTCCGTCAAAGGAGCGGTCGGAGAGGCGCGGCATGTCTATCTCGAAACGGCGCTGCACGCCACTACGGCCAGCCCCGTGCGGGTGTTGGAAATCGGGTTCGGCACCGGGCTAAATGCCTTTCTCACCGCCCTCGACGCACGGCACAGCGGCCGGCCGGTCATCTATACCGCACTGGAGCGGTATCCCCTCACGTGGGAAACCGCCGCCGCCCTGCGATACCCCGAACACATCGACCCGCAGCAGGCCCCGCTCTTCCGGCAGCTGCACGAAGCCGACTGGAACCGGGCCGTCACCCTCACGCCCGGATTTACCCTCCGCAAGGTCGAGACCGACCTCACCCGGTATCGGTTCACCGACACCTTCGATGTCGTCTATTTCGATGCCTTCGCCCCCGACAAACAGCCGGAGATGTGGGACGAAGAGATTTTTGTCCGCATAGCGGCGGCGCTCGCACCCGGCGGAGTGCTCGGCACCTATTGCGCCAAAGGCGAGGTGCGGCGGCGGTTGCAGCGGGCCGGGTTCACCGTCGAACGCCTGCCCGGTCCCGTCGGCGGCAAGCGGGAAATCCTCCGGGCCCGGATATGACCCCATGCGGAGGGAATATTTTCGTACCGCCAACACCACCGATTCGGACCCGCCGCATGTAGGGACATGTCGTGACATGTCCGGGAGACCGAACCCGTGAACAACA
>JAFLRV010000136.1 GCA_022511245.1 Coprobacter sp. | reverse complement strand
GGACGGCGTTGCGCATCGGGCTGGATATTCCGGAGCTGACCATACGGGGCAACCGCATCTTGCTGGAGTCGATTTTCCGGAACTTAATCGACAACGCCATCGCCTACAGCGGGGCGACGGAAATGCGTATTTCGGCCGACAGCGAGGGGCGTTTCACCGTGAGCGACAACGGCTGCGGCATCGCACCGGAGCATCTGCCGCACATTTTCGAACGGTTCTACCGGGTTGACAAGGGGCGTTCCCGCGCGGCGGGCGGCACGGGACTGGGGCTTTCCATCGTGCGCAACGCCGTCGCCCTGCACGGGGGCGACATCCGGGCGGAGAGTGCGGGCGGGCTTACGTTCCGGTTCGGGCTAACGGGGATATCTGTCCCGTGACTGATTTTTTTTTATTTTCGATGTGTCGCCGCTGCTCCCTCCCGGAGCGGCGGCATTTTTTTCGGCGAGCGGTATCAATCTGTAATGTCCTGCCGGGCGGAAAGTTCACAAAAACGTAACAAAAAGGTCATCATTCTGTAACATGAATTGCAGACTTTTGGGGGTGAGAAACCAATCTTGTTTTCACCGGTTATGAATCTGCTTTTTCTTTCTGAACAGCGAACGAAACGGGGGGCGGCCCTGCTGTTTTCCGTCGTGCTGTCACTCGGTGCGCCGGCCGAAAAACCGACGGTGCCGGTCGTGGGAGGCGTCGTGCGGGCCCGGTACGAGCTGATGACCACCGACGGGCGGAGCCGCCTGGCCGTGCGGAATGCCCGGATATGGGTCAGGGGCAACATCATCCCCCGCCTGAGCTATGTGGTGTCGACCGACCTCTGCGATCAGGGGAAATTCAAGTTTCTGGATGCGTATGCGAAATTCGATGTGGGCAAAGGGGTGGCCATGCAGGCGGGCCAGTTCCGCATCCCGTTCGGGGTGGACCCGTTTCGGGGGCCGGGCAGTTACATCTTCGCCGACCGCTCTTTCATCGGACGGGACATCGACGACATCCGGGCGGTAGGATTCCAGACCTCCTACAGGGTGCCGGGACAGACGGCGGCCGTCATCACGGCGGGCATCTTCAGTCCGAACGCCATCACCGACCAGAACCACTGGTCGAAGACGTTCCACTATGCGGTCAAGGCGGAGGTGCCGGTGGGTCCGGTGCGCATCACGGGGGGATGGCAGACGGTGAAGCCGGAGGCGGTGAGAATGAACATGACCGACGCCTGCATCTCTTTTACCAGCGGGGAATGGAGCGCCGAAGCCGAATATATCCTGCAACACTATGTGAACCAGCCGTTTCCCGACTGCCACGCCTGCAACGTGTGGGTCGACTACGGCATCCCCCTGAAAAAGACCCTCTTCAACCGTCTCAGCTTTCAGGGCCGGTTCGATGCGTCGACCCGCTACTCGGACGGCTCGCTGACCGGCGGGAGTCTGTCGGAGGTGTTCCCCGACCGCAAACGGATTTCGGCAGGCTCGACTCTTTCCTACGTCAACAAAGGGGTGAAATGCGAAATTCAGCTGAACTACCAAAAATATTTTTACCGGAAAGGATACTCGGCGCCGGAGGGTCGCAACGACAAGGTGGTGGCCGAACTGATTATCCTGTTCTGAACGAAGATGAACAACATGCAAAAATAAACCAAATTACCGTTTTATGGATTTACTGTTTCTGGGAATCGTCGTATTCCTCTTTTTTCTGGCCGTTTTCGATTTATGGGTGGGTGTGAGCAACGATGCCGTCAATTTCCTGACGTCGGCCGTCGGGTCCAAAGCGGCGTCGTTCAAACGGATTATCGCCGTAGCTGCCGCAGGCGTGTTTCTCGGCGCAGCGATGAGCAACGGCATGATGGACATCGCCCGACACGGCATCTTCAATCCGGGCAACCTGTCGTTTTACGATGTCATTACCATATTCATGGCCGCAATGGTGACCGACATCATCATCCTCGACATCTTCAACTCGCTCGGCATGCCGACCTCGACGACGGTGTCGCTGGTGTTCGAACTGCTGGGCGCCAGTTTCGTGGTGGCCCTGTTCAAGATTTCGGCACCGGGCAGCGAACTGAACATCGGGGAGCTGCTCAACACGGAAAAGGCGCTGTCGGTCATCATGGGTATCTTCCTGTCGGTGGCCATCGCCTTCGTGTTCGGCACCGTCGTCCAGTTTCTCGCCCGGCTGGTATTCACGTTCGAATACAAAAGCCGGCTGAAATGGAAAGCGGGGCTGTTCGGCGGCATCGCCTGCACGGCCATCGTCTACTTCATGCTGCTGAAGGGCATCAAAGACCTCTCTGTCATGACGCCCGACATCAAGGCGCAAATCGACGGCCACACGGGGCTGATTCTGCTGGGGTCGCTGGCCGTGTTCACGCTGGTGATGCAGGTGCTGCACTGGTGTAGAATCGACGTCTTCAAGACCGTCGTGCTGCTGGGCACCTTCTCGCTGGCGATGGCGTTTGCCGGAAACGACCTGGTGAACTTTATCGGCGTACCGCTGACGGCGTTTGCCTCTTATCAGGACTATACGGCGGCCGGAGCCGGACAGCCGCACGACTTCATGATGGTGAGCCTGCTGGGTTCGGCCAACACGCCGCTCTATTTCCTCATCGGGGCCGGTATGATTATGGTGGTGTCGCTCGCCACGTCGAAGAAGGCCCGGCAGGTGACGCAGACAACGGTGGGCCTGAGCTCCCAAACGCAGGGCGACGAGATGTTCGGCTCGTCCCGCATCGGCCGGTCGCTGGTCAGGGCGGCCCTCAACCTCCATTCGTGGGTGGACGAACACATGCCGACGGGCCTCCGGCGCTGGGTGAACCGCCGCATGGACAACCGGGTGACGCAGGAAGAGACCGGCGCCGCCTTCGACCTGGTGCGCGGCTCGCTCAACCTGATGCTGGCCAGCGTGCTGATAGCCGTCGGCACCTCTCTGAAACTGCCGCTCTCGACCACGTTCGTCACCTTCATGGTGGCGATGGGTACCTCGCTGGCCGACCGGGCGTGGGGCCGGGAGAGCGCCGTGTTCCGCATCACCGGCGTCATATCGGTCATCGGCGGCTGGTTCATTACCGCCGGTGTGGCGTTTATCGGCGCCGGTCTGGTGGTGAGCCTGATGCACTGGGGCGGCGTGCCCGTCATGCTGGCCGGAGGGGTCATCGCCATCTCCCTGCTCATCCGGAGCCATATCCGGTTCCGCAACCAAAAGAAAGAACTGCCGGACGAGACGCTGTTCCAGACCATCCTCACAACGGGAACTCCGGCCGACGTGTGGCCGCTGCTGAGAATATACATCAACGAGAAACAGCGCATGTTCCTGCATTTCGCCGACGAATGTTTCTCGGACATCGCCGACGGATTCCTCCACGACAAGCCGAAACTGCTCGCCCGCACCGAAAAGGCGCTGGTCACCGAAAAGGCCGTGCTGAAAGGCCGGCGGCGCAAACTGACCCTCTGCATGCGCCGGGTGACGCCCGAAATCGTCATGGAGAAAAGCACCTGGTTCCACCTGAGCAACAACATGGCCATGTCGATGACCTACAACCTGCGCCGGATCAACGAAGCGTGCAAGGAGCATGTCGACAACAATTTCCGGCCGCTGCCGCCGAAATTCCACGACACGTTCACCTCGTTCTGCAAACGCATCACGGGGGTCATCCGGGCGTCGGAAGTCTCGATGGAAAACAACCGTCCGGACGAGATTTTCGTCCTGCGCCGCCAGTGCAACGAAATCAAAGACGACCTGTCGCTCCACATCCGGGAGATATACGAACAGCTCCAGAAAGGCGATGCCGAACAGCTCTCCGTGACGTATGTCTACCTCTACATGCTGCAGGAGAGCCGGGAGTTTGTCACCTCGCTGCGCAAGATGCTTCGGGCATCGGGAAAACTGAATCTGGCTCCGGCCACCTACCTCAGCTTCTCGCACAACGAAAAAAAATCGGCCTGAATCCGATTTTTCCACAAATTAAATGCGCCGCATGATGGATTTTCGAAAAATATCGCTATCTTTGCACCGCTTTTGAAACAGTACCGTGTGATGGGAAATTAGGAAGCACTAATTTTGAGTAACACAAAAACAAAACAACATGAAAACATTTCAACTGGAAGGAACTCCCCGTACCGATTTGGGGAAAAAGGCGGCCAAAGCGCTGCGCAAAGGAAACCTGATTCCCGCCGTGCTCAACGGAGGCGAAATTGTCGACCTGCCCTGCAAACAGGCTCTCAAAGCCGGTGAAAAAGTGGTGGAAATCGGCAACAACAAAGGTATTATCGTCACCGATTTCACCGTTTCGACCGATGCGGTCCGCAAACTGATTTATACGCCCGAAATTTTCGCCATCGAACTCACCATCGGCGAAAAGAAAGTGATGGCCGTGCTGAAAGACACCCAGTTCCACCCGGTAGAGGAACGCATCCTGCACATGGATTTCCTCGAAGTGAACGAAAACAAACCGGTGGTGATGGAAGTTCCCGTAGCCCTCGAAGGTCACTCGGAAGGTGTGAAAGCCGGTGGTAAGCTGAGCCTCGAAATGCGCAAGCTGAAAGTGAAAGCTCCCTATACCCAGATTCCCGAAAAACTGGTTATCAACATCGACAATCTCGGATTGGGCAAAACCATGCAGGTGGGCGCTCTCCATTTCGAAGGTCTCGAAATCATGAACGCCAAGAACGCCGTCGTATGCGCCGTGAAACTGACCCGTGCCGCTCGTGGCGCTCAGGCCAAAAGCGGTAAATAAAACAGCTGCCTGAATGAAATATTTGATTGTGGGGCTGGGCAATATCGGCAGTGAATACGAGAATACCCGGCACAACATAGGATTCAGAGTATTGGACGCTTTAGCCAAAGCGTCCAATCTCTTTTTTACAGACGCCCGTTACGGCGCCGTGTGCGAACTGCGTCTCAAAGGACGCACCCTGCTGCTGCTGAAACCGTCGACCTACATGAACCTGAGCGGAAACGCCGTGCGCTACTGGATGCAGAAAGAAAACATCCCCCTCGAAAACCTGCTGGTCGTCGTCGATGACCTCGCCCTGCCCGTAGGCGCGCTGCGGCTCAAACCACGAGGAAGCGACGCCGGTCACAACGGACTCAAACACATCCGGCAGATACTGGGCACCGACGGATATGCCCGGCTGCGGTTCGGCATCGGAAACGACTTTCCCAGAGGCGGACAGGTCGATTTCGTCTTGGGCACATTCCCGCCGGAAGAAGAAGCCCTGCTGCCGGAGAAAATCGAACGGGCGGGCGAAATCGTCCGGAGTTTCTGCCTGGCCGGCATACAGCTGACCATGAACCAATACAATAACAAATAACCGGATATGGGCAAAGAAAACGAAGTGCGCATAGACAAATGGATGTGGGCTACCCGCATCTTCAAAACCCGTACCATCGCCGCCGAAGCCTGCAAAAAAGGACGGGTATCGGTCGGAGGTGCGCCCGCCAAACCCTCCCGAACGATTAAAACAGGCGACATCATCGAAGTGCGCAAACCGCCGGTCACCTACTCGTTCAAGGTGCTGGCACTGGCCGAAAACCGCATGGGCGCCAAACTGGTGCCCGGATACCTCGAGAACGTCACCCCGCCCGAACAGCTGGAAATACTGGAACTGAGCCGCATATCGGGATTCGTAAACCGCACCAAAGGAATGGGACGCCCCACCAAACGGGACAGCCGGGAGCTGAAAAAGTTTACCGAACAGGTCTATATCGACGACGATTTCGACTTCGACTTCGATTTCGACAGCGAAGAGTGACCGCCGACGGCAAAAAGCCGGACAGGCACCCCCGCCAAAAGGAGCGGCACACTCCCCTCTCCGCCCCGAAGCAGGAACGGCCGACAAACAG
>JAFLRV010000135.1 GCA_022511245.1 Coprobacter sp. | reverse complement strand
GACTGTAAATCTGCTGTCTTACGACTTCGGTGGTTCGAATCCATCTTCGCCCACGCATTATGCGGGAATAGCTCAGTTGATAGAGCATTAGCCTTCCAAGCTGAGGGTCGCGGGTTTGAGTCCCGTTTCCCGCTCTGATGAGGGGTTCGAGCAATCGGGTCCCCTTTTTTTGTGTTCCTGCATCCCGAAGATTGAAATAAAGTTGTTACCTTTGTAGAGAATGGCTCCTGCATGTGCAGGGTTGCATAATAAACCGGGTATGCCGCAGCAAGAATTTTCTTTGTATGACCTGAATCGTCTTTTGAGACGGGCTGTGCAAGCCAGTTTCCCGGACCGTTATTGGGTAAGGGCCGAATTGAGCGAGGTGAGAGAAAATGCCTCTTCGGGCCACTGTTATCTCGAATTTGTGGAAAAATCGCCCTCCGGGCAGATTGTCGCCCGGGCCAAAGGGATGATATGGGCCTCTGTTTACCGGATGCTGAAACTCTATTTCGAACGGGAGACGGGGCAGCGGTTTACCTCCGGAATAAAAGTGCTGACGGAGGTCAGTCCCGATTTTCATGAATTGTACGGATATTCGCTTACAGTGCACGACATAGACCCTTCGTATACGTTGGGAGATATGGCCCGTCACCGGGCCCAGATATTGCGCCGTCTGCAGGAAGACGGGGTGGCCGATATGAACAAGGAGCTGGAGTGGCCGCTGCTTCCCCGTCGGATTGCCGTTATCTCGTCGGCTACGGCGGCGGGCTATGGCGATTTTATGAACCAGTTGCACCGCAACCGGAACGGATACCGTTTTTATACGTCGATTTTTACCGCCGTCATGCAGGGGGAGCAGGTCGAAGATTCTGTTATCGCTGCACTGGAGCGCATTTATGACCATGCCGAATGTTTCGACGGGGTAGTGATTATTCGGGGCGGCGGCGCCACGTCGGATTTGAACTGTTTCGACAGCTACCGGCTGGCCTTGCATATCGCCCAGTTTCCCCTGCCGGTGATAACCGGTATCGGTCACGACCGGGACGATACGGTGATAGACGCTGTGGCCAATGTCCGGGTAAAAACGCCGACGGCGGCGGCAGAGTGGTTAATCGACCGCATGGAGAGGGCCGACGGCCTGTTTCGCCAGCTCCGGGACAGCGTGGTGTCGTCCGTTAAACAGCGGCTGGAGAGCGAACGGCAGGCCGTGCGGGATATCGTGCACGGTTATAAGTTTCTGGCCGGGCAGGTGCGGCAGAATGAACAAATCCGTCTTTACCGGATGCGGCAGACCTTGAGGATGTGTGCGGTCGATTATGTGGAGGCCGCCCGATATCGGGTGCGCTCCTTGTCCAAAGAACTGCCCTCGTTGCTGAAATGGGTGCTGGCGGAAAAGAAACCGCCGCTGACCCGGTTGTCCGACACCCTGAACGTGCAGTTGTCGAGACGTATCGGTGCCGAACTTGAACGGTTGACCCTGATGGAGAGAACGATAGAACTGGTTTCGCCTGAACGGTTGCTGGAAAAGGGATATACGCTTACGTTGAAAGCGGGAAAAGTCGTCAGATCGGCCGCTGAAATCGAACCGGGCGACATTTTGTGCACCTGGCTGGCCGATGGAAAAATAGAATCGAAAGTGATAAAATAATAGAATGTTATGGCGGAGAAAAAGAAACAAACCTATGCGTCGGCGATAGCCGAGTTGGAAAAAATCGTTGCCATGTTGCAGAACAATGAATGCGAAATAGACGATTTGAAAAATTATACGGCCCGTTCGCTGACGTTGTTGAAATTTTGCAAAGAGAAACTTTTCGAAACCGACGAAGAGATTCAGAAAATGCTGGAAGAGCTGGGAGACTGATTCGGGACCGAAACCCGGTTCCGGGATACCATCCTTTTTGTGATATTATAATAATAAATCGAAAAAAAGAGTTAATTTTGTCCCGGTTTAAAAAGTATATACGATGTCAGAAAGAAAAGTCAGAGTCCGTTTTGCTCCCAGTCCTACGGGAGCCCTCCATATTGGCGGCGTAAGAACGGCTTTATATAATTATCTGTATGCCCGTCAACATGGGGGCGACATGATTTTGCGTATCGAGGATACCGATTCCCACCGTTTTGTTCCGGGTGCGGAAGCCTATATTATCGAATCGTTGGAGTGGCTGGGCATCCGTTTTGACGAAGGCGTAAGCTACGGCGGCCAATACGGCCCGTACCGGCAGTCGGAGCGGAAACACATTTACCGCCAGTATGTCGACCGGTTGTTGGAAGCCGGGAAAGCATACATCGCTTTCGACACCCCTGCGGAGCTGGAAGAGAAACGGAAAGAGATACCCAATTTCCAATATGACGCCTCGACCCGCATGCAGATGCGCAACTCCCTGACGATGCCGGCCGGAGAGGTGGAAGAACGAATCGCATCGGGCGAACAGTATGTCGTGCGGATGAAGATTGAACCCGGCGAAGATATCAAGGTGAACGATTTGATTCGGGGCGAAGTGACGATAAACTCGTCGATTCTCGATGACAAGGTGCTGTACAAGTCGGCCGACAATCTGCCCACCTACCATCTGGCCAATATTGTCGATGACCATCTGATGGAGGTTTCCCATGTCATTCGGGGCGAAGAGTGGCTGCCTTCGGCTCCGTTGCACGTGCTGTTGTACCGGGCGCTGGGCTGGGAAGATACCATGCCCCGCTTCGCACATCTCCCTTTGCTGCTGAAACCCGACGGCAATGGCAAACTGAGCAAGAGAGACGGTGACCGTCTCGGTTTCCCGGTGTTCCCGCTGGAGTGGAAAGACCCCAAGACCGGCGACATTTCTTCGGGCTACCGGGAGTCGGGTTATCTGCCTGAAGCGGTTGTCAATTTTCTGGCGTTGCTGGGCTGGAATCCCGGTAATGACCAGGAAATCATGTCTATGCAGGAGTTGGTCGACCTGTTTTCGCTGGAGCGTTGCAGCCGCAGCGGGGCGAAATTCGACTACGAAAAAGGAAAATGGTTCAACCATAAATACATACAGGAAAAGAGCAATGAGGAATTGGCCGGACTGTTCCTCCCGGAACTGGAAGCGCACGGCATAGATGCCCCGATGGAAAAGGTGGTCAAGGTCGTCGCTGTCATGAAATCGAGAGTGAATTTCGTGAAAGAGCTGTGGGGACAGAGCAGTTTCTTTTTCGTTGCGCCGGAGTCTTATGATGAGAAAACGGTGAAGAAACGCTGGAAAGAGGACAGTGCCGCCCAGCTGACGGAGTTGGCCGGAGTGCTGGCTGCTGTCGAAGATTTTGATCAGGTGGAGTCGACCGAGAATACGGTCAAGGCGTGGATTGAGCGTCAGGGATACCATCTGGGCAATATCATGAACGCTTTCCGTCTGGCTCTGGTAGGAGAATCGAAAGGGCCTCAGATGTTTGACCTGACCGCTGTTCTTGGAAAAGAGGAGACCTTGCGCCGGTTGTATAAAGCGATAGAAACGCTCGGATGACCCGACATCGCTGCATACAGTTTTTCGTGCTGAGCTCTTTGCCCTTTGGCGGAATCTCCGGATGCCGGAATACAAAAGGTAAAGAGGGGAAGTTTTTTTATAGAGCCTAAGCGTTACAATTATGAGGACGATATACAATTTCGGCATATGGGTTTACAAACAGCTGGTCGCCCTGGCTTCGTTGCGGAACAAAAAGGCCCGGCTGCTGATGGAGGGGCACCGGACGGTGTTCCGGTACCTGGAGGAGAATGCCGACCCGCAGGGCGGATATATCTGGATACATGCCTCTTCGCTGGGGGAGTTCGAACAGGGACGCCCGTTGATAGAATCGATAAAGGCCGCTGCGCCGGAAAAGAAAATATTGGTCACCTTTTTTTCTCCTTCGGGATATGAGGTGAGAAAGAATTATCCGATGGCCGATTTGGTCTGTTATCTGCCTTTCGACCTGCCCGGAAACGTTCGCCGCTTTCTGGATATTGTCCGGCCGGAGCAGGCGGTTTTCATCAAGTATGAGTTTTGGGCCAATTATCTGAATGAACTGGCCGCCCGTCATGTCCCCGTTTATGTCGTATCGGCGATATTTCGTCCGGGACAGATTTTTTTCAAACCCTACGGCGGATATTTCCGGAAGATGTTGCATCGGTTTACCCGGTTGTATGTTCAGGACGAGGCCTCCCGGCAGCTGCTTTCAGGTATCGGTATCGAACAGGTATCTGTCGTGGGCGATACCCGTTTCGACCGGGTGCTGGCGATTCGTTCGCAAGCCAAAGAGCTCCCGCTGGTGGAGACGTTCGCCCGGACGGGGACGGTGCTGGTGGCCGGAAGCTCCTGGCCGAAAGATGAAGACCTGTTTATCGAGTTCTTCAACCGGACGCCCGACCTTAAGCTGATTATTGCCCCTCACGAAATCAATCCGGCGCATCTCGACCATATCACTGCTCTTCTGAAACGGCCGTTTGTGTTTTATTCCCAAGCCGATGAGGAGTCGGTAAAGAGTGCCGACTGCCTGATTGTCGACTGTTTCGGACTGTTGTCCTCCATATACCGATATGGCCGCATCGCCTATGTCGGCGGCGGTTTCGGCGTGGGCATACACAACGTGCCGGAAGCGGCCGTCTACGGGATACCGGTTATCTTTGGCCCCCATTTCGGCAAGTTCAAGGAGGCACGGGAATTGCTGGCCTGCGGGGGTGCGTTTACGGTAAAAGACGAATCCGAATTGGTTTCCGTGCTGTCGGCCCTGCTGTCCGATGCCGAATTTCTGGCCCGAAGCAGCCGGGCCGCCGGTGACTATATCGTGAAGAATGCCGGAGCCTCAGCGGCGGTTTTGAAAGATTTGTATCCTGTTTCCTATCCGGTCTGACCCCTTTTTTGCCGATTTTGACAACCGGAGATAGAAATTTTTATTAAAAATTGCTATCTCTATGTTGCATTTATTTGTATTTTTGTATCGGAAACCGGAACATTCGGTGACCGGTATAAAACAAAAATCCTTATGGCTATAGATTTAATAAATCAGATTATCGCGCATGCAAAGGCGGATAAACAGCGTATCGTTCTTCCCGAAGGAACCGAAGAACGGACATTGAAAGCGGCCGATCGGGTTATTGCCGACGGGGTGGCCGATATTACATTGATTGGCAATCCGTCCGAAATAATGGCTTTGGCCGAAAAATACGGATTGTCTCATATCGGCGAAGCCGTTATCGTAGACCCCAAGAATCATGAACGGAAAGAGGCGTATACCCGACTGCTGTTCGAGTTGCGCAAAAAGAAAGGAATGACGCTGGAACAGGCGGCCGTAACCGTAGAAGACCCTTTGTTTCTGGGCTGTCTGATGATTAAAAACGGCGATGCCGACGGCGGCGTGGCCGGTGCGGAGAACACGACCGGAAATGTGTTGCGTGCAGCGTTTCAGGTCATCAAAACGGCTCCGGGCATCAGTGTGGTGTCGGGGGCGTTTTTAATGATTGTTCCCGATGAGACATATGGAGATAACGGAATTTTGATGTTTGCCGACTGTGCCGTACTGCCCAATCCCAATGCCGCAGAGCTGGCCCAGATTGCCGTATCGACCGGTCACACGGCCAGAGCGCTGGCCGGAGCCGAACCCCGTATTGCCATGTTGAGTTTCTCGACGAAAGGCAGTGCGAAGCATGAGATGGTCGACAAGGTGGTCGAAGCCACCCGCATAGCCCGGGAGATGGCTCCCGATATGCAAATCGACGGGGAGTTGCAGGCCGATGCCGCACTGGTTGCTTCGGTGGCCGCAAGCAAGGCACCGGGCAGTCCCCTTGCCGGACGGGCCAATGTGCTGGTGTTCCCCTCTTTGGAGACGGGAAACATCGCCTACAAACTGGTGCAGCGGTTGGCCGGAGCCGAAGCTATCGGTCCTATCTTGCAAGGCATTGCCGCACCGGTGAATGACCTTTCACGGGGATGTTCGGTT
>JAFLRV010000134.1 GCA_022511245.1 Coprobacter sp. | reverse complement strand
TCCGGCACAGTCGTAGCCCCGTTTCAGAATCCGCTTGAACGGGTCGTAGTTGAACGAACCTTTGGCTTTGTCCGTATCGGCACCGATGGATTTGTAGTAGGCGCCGGTCACTTCGATTAATTTGGCTGCATTCTTGATGCAGGTGCGGAAGTTGATTTCTACCGATTCCACATCGATGCCTTTCAGCAGGGCGGCGATGTTTTCTGCGGTAATGTGGGCCTCTTTGAGGTGAAATCCTAACGAGGTGACCCCTTTGGTCAAAATATCGGTTGCTTTTTGGTTGGCGTCGGCGACATTCTCTACCTCGATATCCTGACGGATGAGCCAGCTGTTGTCGCTTCTGGTTCCCCGTATGTACGGATATTCTCCCGGACGTGAATCGGTCGTTTTCAGATTCTCCGTGTCCTCGGCACGGTACATGGGTTTCACACTGAACCCTTCATTGGTACGCCATACGAGCTTTTTGTTGAAATCTGCACCTTTCAGGTCTGCTGTTACCTTTTCCATCCACTCCTGCGTGGAGACGGGCGGAAACTGGTCGAACAGCTTTTCTTTACAATCTGCCATAGTGTTTTTGTTTCTCTGTTTTTATTATTGATTTAAGTAATTTTATCTTTTATTGCCTGCGAAAGGAGGTCCTATTCAACCCGTCGCAGGTTTGCACACAAAAGATAGTTACAAAAATACAACAATACTTTACAATAAAGAAAGTTTTTCTCCGGAAAAACATCTCCGGCCGCCGCTTTTTATCCCGAATTTCGGGATGCGGCCCCCGATTTAACAAATCTTATCATATCGGAAGTGAACCGCACCCGTTCCGTTCGTCCGATAATTCATTACATTTGCAGCCGGGTTGGATAAAAACAGACCGCCATGACGAAAATAAACAAGACCAATGCCGCCCGGTTGCTGGACAGGGCGAAAATCGAATACAGGCTCATTCCCTATGAAGTGGATGAGAACAATCTGGCCGCCACCCATGTGGCCGGACAGTTGGGCGAAGACATCCGTCAGGTTTTCAAGACGCTGGTGCTTCGGGGCGACCGCAACGGCATATTTGTCTGTGTGGTTCCCGGCGACAGCGAGGTCGACCTGAAGGCCGCCGCCCGCATTTCGGGAAACAAAAGCGCCGAAATGATAGCCATGAAAGAACTGCTGCCCGTGACCGGCTATATACGGGGCGGATGTTCCCCCATCGGAATGAAGAAACCCTATCCCGTCTATTTCGATGAAAGTGCGCTCGGTTTCGATGTCATTTATGTGAGTGCCGGGATGCGTGGTTTGCAGATAAAAATCGCCCCGCAGCCGCTGATTTCTTTTGTCGGGGCGCAGACCGGAGTCATAGCCGTCCGGTAGGGGAGAGACTGCCTATTTCTTTTCCGTAGCATACGATTTGCAGTATTCCCGTATGCCGCATTCAAGGCATTTGGGCTTGCGGGCCACACATACATACCGGCCGTGCAGAATCAGCCAGTGGTGAGCGATGGGCAGCAGGTGTCCCGGAATATGTTTCACCAGCGTTTTTTCCGTTTCCAGCGGGGTTTTCGACCGGTTGGTCAGCCCGATGCGGTTCGAAACCCGGAACACATGCGTGTCAACGGCCATCGCCTCTTTGTTAAAGACGACCGAAGCGACTACGTTGGCCGTTTTCCGGCCTACGCCCGGCAAACGTTGCAGTTCGTCGACCTCCGACGGGATGGTGCCGCCGAAGTCGCTCAGCAGTTTGCGGGCCATGCCCACCAAATGTCTGGCTTTGTTGTTCGGGTACGAAACGCTTTTGATATATTCATATACGGCTTCAGGAGTGGCCGCTGCCAGCACTTCGGGGGTCGGGTAGGCCTCGAACAGCGCCGGTGTAATCTGGTTCACCCGCTTGTCGGTGCACTGGGCCGAAAGGATGACCGCTATCAGCAACTGGAAAGGGTCCTGGTAATGCAGCTCCGTTTCGGCTACCGGTACATTGGTCGAAAACCAGTCGATAATACGGTCGTAGCGTTCCTGTATTTTCATCCTCTTTTCCGGTTTCTGCACATCCGTTTAGTGAGCCGATACGAACTCTTCCAGGAAACGCTGGTCGTTTTCCGAGAACATGCGCAGGTCTTTCACCTGATATTTCAGATTGGTAATACGTTCGATACCCATTCCCAGAGCGTAACCCGAATATACGTTGCTGTCGATGCCGCAGGCCTCCAGCACATTGGGGTCTACCATGCCGCAGCCCAATATCTCTACCCAGCCGGTGTGTTTGCAGAACGCACAGCCCTTGCCGCCGCACAGGTTGCAGGAGATATCCATTTCGGCCGACGGTTCGGTGAACGGGAAATAAGAGGGGCGCAGCCGTATTTTCGTGTCGGGGCCGAACATCTCTTTGGCAAAGAAAAGCAGCGCCTGTTTCAAATCGGCGAACGATACATTTTTGTCGACATACAGCGCCTCCACCTGATGGAAGAAACAGTGAGCCCGGTAAGAAATGGCTTCGTTGCGGTATACCCGTCCCGGACAGATGATGCGTATCGGAGGCGTGCTGTGCTCCATGATGCGGGTCTGTACCGATGAAGTGTGCGTGCGCAGCAGCACATCCGGACTGCGCTGGATGAAGAACGTGTCCTGCATGTCACGGGCCGGATGGTCATCGGCGAAATTCAGCGCCGAGAATACATGCCAGTCGTCCTCCACTTCAGGCCCTTCCGCAATGGAGAAACCCAACCGTCCGAATATGTCGCAAATCTCGTTCTTGACTAATGAAATCGGATGCCGTGTCCCCAATCTGACCGGATAAGAAGTCCGGGTAAGATCTATCGGACAAACCTCCTGCGAGCCGTTCCCCTGTTCCTCCTTCAGTTCGTTGATTTTGTTTTGAGCCAGCTCTTTCAGTTCGTTGAGCAGCTTGCCCACCTCCCGTTTCTGTTCGGCGGCTACCGTTCTGAAATCGTTGAACAACTGGGATATCTCTCCCTTTTTGCTGAGGTATTTTATACGCAGGACTTCAATCTCTTCGGCGGTGGAAGCTTTCAGAGACTCTATTTCGGCTTTGAGACGGTTGATTTTATTCAACATGGCGAATCTTGTTTTCTGTTTTATCCCGCAAAGGTAATAAGAAAGTGGCTGGTTTCATAACATAACGGGCGAAAAATATTTTTACCGCAAAACAAAGCCCCCGATTCGGTCGATCGGAGGCTCCATATCAGTTAAGGTCAGGTTTTATTTTCCGGCAGGCGCAGTCTGCGGATGCTGCGGGCCGTGACCCCTTTCGCCATGAGGCTGCATGCCGGGTTTCATGCCGGGTTTCATACCGGGTTTTCCCCCTTTTTTCATCCCTTTCTTCATCCCCTTGCCGAGATCCTGTTTCCAAGCCTCATAAGCACTGTTCTGTTCAGGAGTCAGGATGCCTTTCAGCTCTTTTTCCTGATTGACGTTCATTTCACGCATCTGTTTTTTCAGTTCGCCCATCTGCTGCTTCAACTGCCGTTTCTGCTGTCCGTATTTCAGGTTCAGGTCATACACTTTTTTCTCTTGAGCGGCGTTCAGCTGCAACCGGGTTTTCAACATTTCAGCCTTTTTCTGGGCCATTTGTTCCGGAGTGACATTCTCTTTTTTGCACTCTTTTTTACCTTTGGCTTGCGGTTTGTTGTCGGGCTGTTGAGCCATCATACCGATAGAAAAAAGGAGAGATACCAGTAAAATTCCGAATCTTGAGTTCATAACTTTCAAATTTTAATAGTTAGACATCTGTTTTTGTTCGTAGAAAATATTTTCTGTCTGTAAGAACGTTTCTGTAGGGTTAGATGTTTAATGACGCCAAAGGTTAAATTTAAAATTTCACTTTTCTTATTTATTAACATTTAATCGGCGACTTTATTAACATTTCGACGACAACGAAAATATCGTTCCCGTTCTTCGGCTTTTTCCGGAAAAAGTCGTAAGTTTGTGCATCGGCAATAACCGTTCCCATGAGTGAAGAACAGACCCTGCATATGGTAACCGACTATGTGAAAGCGCATATCGGCCTTTCCTCCGCCGACCGTATTTTGGTCGGTCTGAGCGGAGGCGCCGATTCCGTCGCCCTGCTCGATATCCTGTTGCGGTTAGGGTACGACTGCATCGCCTGTCACTGCAATTTCCGGCTTCGGGGAGCTGAAGCTGAGCGGGATCGCGATTTTGCCGGCGAGACAGCCCGGCAGCAGGGCGTTCCTTTTTATGAAACGGCATTCGATACGCAGGCATATGCCGCCCGCCACAAACTGTCGGTCGAAATGGCCTGCCGCGAACTGCGTTACCGCTGGTTCGAAGAGTTGCGCTGCCGGCTGGGGGCCGACTGGATTGCCGTAGCCCATCACCGGGACGATTCGGTGGAGACGATGCTGCTCAACCTGGTGCGGGGTACCGGAATCGCCGGTCTTTGCGGCATACGGCCGGTGAACGGCCGGGTAATACGTCCCCTGCTTCCGCTCACCCGCAGCGATATCGAAACTTATTTGGCCTCCCGCTCCCTTTCTTATATGACAGACAGTACCAATCGGGAAACCCGCTACACCCGCAATAAGATACGGTTGCAGCTGCTGCCGCTGCTGCAGTCGCTCAATCCCGCTGTCTATGACACACTGGAGCGCACGATGCAGCATCTCGGCGAAGTGAACCGGGTGTATGCCGACGCCATTGCCCGGCAGCAGGCCGAAACGGTTTTTGAAGACGGAAATATCCGGCACATCCGCATCGAATCCCTTTTGCGGCAGCCGGCCCCCAAAGCCCTGCTGTTCGAGATGGTGCGGCAATACGGATTTGGCCCGGCTCAGGTCGACGACATCTGGGCTGCCGTATGTTCCGGTGAGCCGGGAAAGCGGTTCCTGTCGGGCGAATATACGCTGGTACGGGACCGGGATGAACTGCTCGTTGCACCCGCAGCGGGCGGCCGTTATAAAGAGGTATATTGGATTGAGGAAGATACACCTGCATTGGAAGCCCCGCTGCCGATGACCTTCTCCCGCTTTCCCCGCTCCGGAAACGAAACCCTCCCGCACGAAAAAAATATCGCCAGTCTCGACGCCGGAAAACTCCGCTTTCCGCTGACACTGCGCCGCTGGAAGAAGGGCGACCGCTTCGTCCCGTTCGGGATGAAAGGCAGCCGCAAGGTAAGCGATTACTTCAGCGACCGCAAATACTCCCTGCTCGACAAGGAAAACGCATGGCTGCTCTGTTCGGGCGACGACATTGTCTGGCTGGTAGGAGAGCGCATCAGCGAAAAATTTAAGATAACAGCCGATACAGTGTTTATATATCAAATTATTTGTGAAAAATAATTAATTCACAAACTAAATGTTAATATATATTGTTGTTATTTCGAAAAAACAACCTACTTTTGTCATGAAATAAATCCCGCAAGGGGTCGTGTGAATACACATTTCCTGACAATTTATCCAGTAAAATCCGATTTATTTTCTGTGCCTTTGTAATGAACGGAAGGCCGATAAGTGGATGAATGGTTTTTGATTTGAAATTTTTAGTTATCACAAGTATAGAAAATTCATGTATAACATTGTGGAATTGAATGACAAACTCCTTTCCGAGTTGAAAGTCATTGCAAAAGAAATGGGCTTGAAAAAAGTCGATGCCCTGAAAAAAGAGGACTTGGTTTATAAAATTCTCGATCAGCAGGCAATCGATATTGCCGGACAGAAAATGGCCGCTAAAGCCGAAGAAAAGAAATCCAGAAAAAAACAGCCTTCGCGGGAACCCGCCCGGAAAGAATCCGGAAACGAGCCGGAAGCGGAATCCGGCAGCTCCGCATCGGTGGCAGAACCCGAAGCGGCTCCGGTGAAACCCGCCAAGCGTCCCCGTATCAATAAGATGGCACCCAATAGACAGAAAGTCGAATTGGCCGCCACCGAGTCAGCCGCACCCAAAGACGAGGCCGCACCCGCACCTTCCGTATCGGAAACCCCGAACCCCGAAAATAACCGGAAAGAGAGACGGGTG
>JAFLRV010000133.1 GCA_022511245.1 Coprobacter sp. | reverse complement strand
AGCCGGATGTGTTCGTTGCACGGGTTGCCGATGCTACCCTCGTGGGTATGGCATACGTTTCGGGGCGGGTCGAACCGTCCGGCTTCGATGTCGAGACCGACTTTTTTGTAGGCGTCCCGGAACGGGGTTCCCGACAGGGTGAGCCGGTTGACCTCCTCGACACTGAAAATGAGTTTGTAGCGGTCGTCGTCGAGGATGTGCTCGTTGACGGTCAGGCGGGTCATCATGCGGGTGACCATGACCAGACACTCCTTGAGATTGCCGAACGAGGGCAGGAAGGCTTCTTTGATGATTTGCAGGTCCCGGAAGTAGCCCGACGGCAGGTTGTTGGCGATGAGCGTTATTTCGTAGGGGAGTGCCTGTATCTTGTTGCAGCGGGCTCTCGTGAGTTCGAACACGTCGGGGTTCTTTTTGTGGGGCATGATGCTCGACCCGGTCGTGTACTCGTCGGGCAGTCTGATGAACCCGAAGTTCTGCGAGTTGAACAGACAGGCATCGAAGGCCAGTTTCGACAGGGTGGCGGCGATGGAGGCCATCGCCGAAGCGACGATGCGTTCGGTCTTGCCCCGTCCCATCTGGGCGTAAACCACGTTGTAGTTCATCGATTCGAATCCCAGCAGGTCGGTGGTGAGGGTGCGGTTGAGCGGGAACGAAGAGCCGTACCCGGCGGCCGAACCTAACGGATTGCGGTTGCATATGCGGTAGGCGGCCTGCAATACGGTGAGGTCGTCGACCAGGCTTTCGGCGTAGGCGCCGAACCACAGCCCGAACGAGGAGGGCATGGCGATTTGCAGGTGGGTGTAGCCGGGCATGAGTACCTCTTTGTATTTTTCGCTCTGGTCGGTCAGCACCTTGAACAGGTCGCTGCAAAGGTCGACCAGTTCTCTGATTTCGCTTCGGGTAAAGAGTTTGAGGTCGACCAGCACCTGATCGTTGCGTGACCGGCCGCTGTGTATCTTCTTGCCGATGTCTCCCAGCCGGCGGGTGAGCAGGAGTTCGACCTGCGAATGTACGTCTTCGACGCCTTCTTCGATAACGAAACCGCCCTCTTCGGCTACGGCGTAGATACGCCGCAGTTCGGCGGTCAGCTGCGTGAGTTCGTCACGGGTGAGCAGCCCGATGCTTTCGAGCATGGTGATATGCGCCAGCGAACCGAGTATATCGTACCGGGCGAGAAACAAATCCATTTCCCGGTCCCGGCCGACGGTGAATTTTTCGATGTCACGGTCTACCTGTACGTTTTTTTCCCAAAGTTTCTGCGCCATAGTGTCTGTTTTGAACGGGTGTGAATGCGTTTTTCCGGAGTTATCCGTTATAGGGTATGGCGGCCAGTACTTCGGCCATTTTTTCGATACCTTCCTGCAGGGGTTTCGATACCATTTTCTGTATAAACGGGTTCAGTTCGGCCCGGACGGTGAGCTTCATTTTGCTCTCGGTCTCGGACAGGGGCAGCAGCTGTATCCAGAGGTGGAAGGGTACGGGCGAGTTCCCGGACCCGAATTTAATGGTTTTGTGCGGCTCCCGTTCGACAATCGAAATTTTCATGGGTCCGACCGGTGCGACGGTGAACGAGCAGCTGTCGGTGTCGAAGGTGAAATCTTTCACCTTGTCGGCCGGAATGCGGTCTCGTATCTTCTCCAGGTTGTTGAGGTCGGCCAGCATATTGAAAATGGTTTCGGTGCGGGCCGGAATTGTTTTGACGGAACTTTCGAACTGTGTCATGCCGGATGTTTTTTAGCGTTATTTGCCGGGATTCCATACGGAGGGGTCGGTTCTCCACTCCCGCAGGGTGGCCAGGTCTTCTTCGGCGATGTATTTCGTTTCGAGGGCGACTTCGAGTACGGCGTTGTAGTTGCTCAGGGTGAGCAGTTTCACTCCGGCTTCGTTGAAGCGTTCTACGGCTACGGGGAATCCGTAGGTGAAAATGGCTGCCATGCCGATGACTTCGCATCCGGCGTTGCGGATGGCTTCCACTGCTTTAAGGCTGCTGCCGCCGGTCGAGATAAGGTCTTCGATAACGACTACTTTCTGGCCGGGTATGAGGTTGCCCTCGATGAGGTTTTCGAGCCCGTGGTCTTTGGGTGCCGAACGCACATATACGTAGGGCAGTCCCAGCTGGTCGGCTACCAGCGCTCCCTGTGCAATCGCTCCGGTGGCTACGCCGGCGACGGCGTCGACCTCTTCGAAGTTCTCCATGATGAGACGGCAGAGTTCCGTTTTGATGAAGGTTCTCAATGCCGGGTAGGAGAGGGTGCGGCGGTTGTCGGTGTATATGGGCGATTTCCATCCCGACGCCCACGTGAAGCAGTTGGAGGGTTGCAGTTTGACGGCATTTATCTTTAACAGTTTTTCGGCTAAGATTCTTTCTAAAGTTTTCATATCGTTGTCGTGTTTGATGTGGTTTTTTCAATTCAAAAACAAAGATAAAAATATTTCGTGAAAAAACGATACCGATGTTCTATTATTCTCTGCTGAAAAAAGGCCGTCGGCTCCGGCGGGCGGAGGTTTGCCCGGCCCGGCGGAACCGCTATCGGGTAATGGCCAGTGTCAGCAGGCTGATTTTTACGTTTTTAATGCCGAGCAGGGGGAGTGCGCAGGCTTGCAGCGTAGCGCCGGTGGTGACGACATCGTCGATGAGCAGCAGGTGTTGTCCCCCGACCTCTGCCGGGTTTCCCTGCAACGCAAAGGCGTCTTGTACGTTTTCCCACCGCCGGGCGCTGTCTTTGGCTGTCTGGGTGGGGGTGTAGCGGCTGCGTTGCAGGAGGTCTGCCGAGACGGGCAGGCCGGTGACGGCAGCGATGCCGTCGGCGATGCATTCGCTCTGGTTGTATCCTCGTTGGCGGCGTTGGCGGGGATGGAGCGGGACGGGCACCAGCCGGTCGATACCGGCGAAGAATGCTGTTCCGATTTCCTGTGCGTACAGGGTGCCCAGATAGCGGGCGCACTCTTTTTCGTCCCGGTATTTGATGCGGTGAATCAGTGTCCGGTAGTCGCTGTCGGATGTGAAGTAGAAGAAGGCGGCGGCTTTTTCTATCGGGATTTTTCCCCGAAACAGCTGTTCCATTTCGTTGTCGCCGCCGTCCAGGTGGTGCTGTGTGCGGGGGATGTTCCGGAGACAGTACAGGCACAGGTGCTGTTCGTGCTGCTGCAATGTCCGGCTGCATACGGAACAGGTGCGGGGATAGAGCAGGTCGGCGAGGATGCTGAAGTATCGGCCGGGTCGTTTCATTCCGATATCCGGTTCAGCAGGGGGTAGATGCAGGCGGGTTCGAATCCTCTGGAGGCGGCGAAACGGAGGAGCTTGGCTTTCAGCGCATCGGAGGGTGCTCCGCCGATGCTTTTCCGCTTGGCGGCCAGCAGCTGCCGCAGCGTGTCGAGGTAGCTCTCTTCGTCGATGGCGGCGAGGGCTTCGTCGATGGCGGATGGGGAGATGCCTTTCTGGCGCAGGGCGCAGGCGATTTTGATGCGCCCCCATTTGTTGAACCGGAATTTGTCGTGGACAAAACTGCGGCAGTACCGGGTCTCGTCGATGAATTTGTTCTGCTCCAGCCTCTCGATGATGCGCCGGGTCTCGTCGGGGCCGATTTGCCAGCGGGTGAGTTTTTCCTGTATGTCGTGTGCACACTGTTCGCTGGCCGAGCAGAGGGCGGCGGCCCGGCTGAGGGCTTCTTCGGGAGATAGTTTTGGGGTCATGGCGTCGTTTTTTACGGATGCCGGGCGGCGATGATGCGGTCTCGCTGCTGCATGTCCCGGAGCAGTTCGACCTGCCGGTATCCGATATCGGTTATCAGTTTTTGGGTTTCGCCGCCCAATGCGGCGTTTATCTCGAAATAGAGGGCTCCTCCCGGACGGAGAGTCCGGAGGGCCGTCTGTGCGATTTTCCGGTAGAACAGGAGGGGGTCGTCGTCGGGAACGAACAGGGCGGTGTGCGGTTCGTAGTCGAGGACGTTGGGCCGCATCTCCTTTTTTTCGCTCTCTCTGACGTAAGGGGGGTTGCTGACCCAGATGTCGTATGCGCCGCATTCGTCGGGGGCCGGTTCCCACGAAAGGATATCGGCCTGCCGGAACGTGACGTGGGCCTGGAGTGCGGCGGCGTTGCCGGTGGCGATGTCGAGCGCATCGGGGGAGATGTCCCAGCCTTCGGTCCGGAAGCCGGGCAGCTGCCGAGCCAGCGTGACGGCTATGCAGCCGGAGCCGGTGCCGATGTCGGCCAACCGTCCCGACCCGCCCCGATGCCGCCGGATGATGAGGTCGGCCAGCTCTTCGGTTTCGGGACGGGGAATGAGGGCGCCGGGTGCGGTTTTGAACCGCAGGCCGCAGAACCATGTTTCGCCCGTGATGTACTGCAACGGCTCGTATTTTTGCAGCCGTTGTACGATTGCGGCGATTTCTTGCTGCCGGGTTGAAGATAAAATCGTATTTTTGCACAGAATGAAATCGGCGGAGGAGAAATGACACACTTTTTCGAAGATGATTCGGATGAAGCTGTTTATCTCTTCGGGCGGGTATATCCCTCCGAGCGATTTCCGGATATGTCGGACGGTATTCTGCATAGGCAAACTTTGTACAAAGATAATAATAAAATCGTATGACCGAACAGGTGAGAACAGATGAGATGTATATGCGCCGCTGCCTGCAGCTGGCCCGGCTGGGACAGGGGCATGTGTCGCCCAATCCGATGGTGGGGGCGGTCATTGTGTGCGACGGCCGGATTATCGGCGAGGGGTATCACCGGAAATGGGGCGAGGCGCATGCCGAAGTCAATGCGGTGGCTTCGGTGCGTGACCGGTCGCTGCTGCGCCGTTCCACGATATATGTCTCGCTGGAGCCTTGTTCCCATTACGGCAAAACGCCGCCTTGCTGCCGGTTGATTGCAGAATGCGGCATTCCGCGCGTGGTGGTGGGATGTCCCGACCCGTTTCCGGAGGTGTCCGGACGGGGAATCCGGATGTTGCGGGAGGCCGGTGCGGAGGTGACGGTGGGCGTGCTGGAGCAGGAGTGCCGGGAGCTGAACCGCTGTTTTATGAAGGTGCAGACGGAACAGCGGCCTTATGTGGTTCTGAAATGGGCGCAGAGTGCCGACGGCTACATCGACCGCTGCCGGACTGCGGCAGAGCCGCCGACGGTGATATCGGATGCCGTGACTTCGGTGCTGGTGCACCGGTTGCGGGCACACTGCGACGCTGTGCTGGTGGGCCGCCGGACGGCTGAAATGGACAATCCCTCCCTGACGGTGCGCCGCTGGACCGGCAACGCTCCGGTGCGTATCGTTATCGACCGGCATCTGTCTCTTCCTCCGGATTTGCGGCTTTTTACCGACGGAGGGAGGACGTGGGTGTTTACGGCCGAATCCCGTCCTCCGGAGGGGGCGGTGGAGTATATTACGCTCGATTTCTCGCAGCCGGTGGTGCCGGCACTGCTGCGCTGCCTGCATGAAAGAGAGATACAGTCACTGCTTGTCGAGGGGGGGGCCTGCACGCTGCAACATTTTATTGATGCGGGCGAATGGGACGAGGCCCGGATAGAAATTGGTAAACAGATGTTAAAAAACGGGATTCCCGCTCCGGCTGTTCCCGGTACGGAAATCGGCACTGAACGGCACGGCGAATCGAAACTTATCCGGACGATAAATCGGTAAAAAGAGATTTTTGCGGGGGTTCGGGGCTGTTCGCCAATCTCTTGCTGACGGTGTCGGCGGCTCCCGGAAAGGGAAAAACGGAGGGCGGAAACTTGATTTTGGACGGAATTTATCCCTAAATTATTATAATAATGTGTTTTCCTTTCGGATTAAGTGAAAATTGTTTCTATTTTTGCAGTTAAAACTGAATTTTACGAAAAGTCATTCATAATGAAATTACAGAAAACGGGTATCCTGTGTTTGGTTTCTCTCCTGTTGGCCGTTCTGGGAACGGGCTGCAACAAGGAGGAGGGAGCCGATGACTCTGCTTTGTCGGGCAATACGCTGGTGAGGTCTTTTTCCTTAGGCGACAAAGTGAATTCGAGCGTACCTGATTCGAGTTGCTTTTTTACGATATACCCGGTCAGCGGATATATTTTCAATGCCGAT
>JAFLRV010000132.1 GCA_022511245.1 Coprobacter sp. | reverse complement strand
CCATCATGGCCATCACCATGATACTCTGCTCGACCGGAGTCCTGCACATCGATCAGGGAATCATGCTGGTGCTGGGTGAAAACATAGGCACCACCATCACGGCCAATATCGCCGCACTGGGCACCAATACGCAGGCCCGCCGGGCCGCCTTTGCCCACATGAGCATCAATGTGCTGGGCGTTATCTGGGTCGTATCCATTCTGACGTGGTTCCTGAAAATGGTGTATGCCATTGCCGGCTACGACCCGTTGCATCCCGATTTAGCCAAAGTGTCCGTCGTACTGGCCACATTCCATTCGGCATTCAACATCTGCAACATCGTGCTGCTTATCGGCTTCCTGCCGCAAATCGAAAAATTTGTCTGCTGGGTCATCAAGCCCCGCAAACAGGACGAAGAAGAGGATTTCCGGCTCCATTTCATCAACTTCGGAATCATGAAAACCCCCGAACTCTCTGTTTTGGAAGCACAAAAAGAAATTGTCGATTTCTGCAAACGCATACAGCGGATGTTCGGTATGGTCCGCGAACTGCTCACCGAAAAGAACGAACAGAAATTCAGCAAACTCTATGCCCGCATCGAGAAATACGAAAGTATCTCCGACAGCATGGAAATCGAAATAGCCAATTACCTCGACCAGGTATCCAACGCCCACCTGTCCGACGAAACCAAAGCCAAGATTCGGGCCATGCTGCGTGAAATATCGGAAGTGGAATCTATCGGAGACTCCTGCTATAACATGGCACGCACCATCAATCTCAAGGTACAGGGAAAACAGGAGCATTTCACCGAAGCGCAGTACAAATACATCCACCAGATGATGGATCTGACCGATTTGGCGCTGACCCAGATGAATCAGCTTATGGGCGGCCGGAAAGAAAATTTCGACATCAACCGCACCCGGAACCTCGAAAACGAAATCAACAATTACCGCAATCAGCTGAAATTCCAGAATATCAACGATATCAACAACCACGAGTACACCTACGCAGTGGGGACAATTTACATGGATATCATCAACGAATGCGAGAAATTGTGCGACTACGTGGTCAATGTGGTAGAAGCCCGCATGGGAACCCGCCAACACATTGCCTGACCGTCAATCTTCCGACAGCAGCCGTTTCAGTTCCGCCACACCGGCCGACGCCCCTTTGCGGATAATCCGGGTAACCCGGCCCGAAGGGTCTTTCACCTCATTCGGATCTATCAGATACACCGGAACACCCGGACGCACATAATGAAGCAGTCCGGCAGCCGGATACACATTCAGGGAGGTGCCTATCACCACGAAAATATCGGCCGACTGCACCTGTTCTATGGCCGGTTCAATCATCGGCACCGCCTCACCGAACCACACGATATGAGGACGAAGTTGTGCTCCGTCTTCCGCCACATCGCCCCAATGCACCTCCGGCGATTCTTCCGGCGACAATTCATACACCAGCCGCTCGTTCTTCTCCGAGCGCACCTTCATCAGCTCACCGTGCAGGTGAAGCACCCGGCTGCTCCCGGCCCGTTCGTGCAGGTTGTCGACATTCTGAGTCACGACATACACCTCGTAATCCCGTTCCAGAGCAGCCAGGCCACGATGACCCTCGTTGGGCTCTGCGGCAAGCAGCTGCCGGCGCCGTTCATTGTAAAACCTCAACACCAGTTTCGGGTCGCGCAGCCACCCCTCCGGAGTAGCCACCTCCTCTATCCGGTAATTTTCCCACAGGCCGTCACTGCCCCGAAAAGTCGACAATCCGCTTTCGACACTCATACCCGCACCGGTAAGCACAACCAGTTTTTTCATAATTTTTTCAGTTTAAAACGGACCCGCAGGACAAAAACATCCGGACCCGCAGTCTAAAACAGGCAAAAGAGACAAATCTCCCGCCGCAATTCATACAAATTTAAAATTTTTTTAATAGAAAAAAAAAGAACTATACGATAAAAGCCCTATCTTCGCCCCTGATTTACAAGAAATATATTTCTTTGCAGATTATTCCGAAATGTAACAAAAAAGATATGGACAAATTAAGTTATGCATTAGGCCTGAGTATGGGCAACAATTTCAAGAGTTCGGGCATCCCCGCACTCGACATCGCCGATTTCGCCAACGGAGTAAAAGCCGTTTACGAAAACGCCAAACCCGAAATGACATACGATGAAGCCAAGCAAATCATAAACGAGTTCTTCACCCGCATGCAGCAGGAAATTACCGAAAAGAACCGTGAAATCGGAGAAAAATTTCTCGAAGAAAACAAAAAGCGGGCCGGAGTAGTAACCCTGCCCAGCGGATTGCAGTACGAGGTCATCACCGAAGGCAAGGGAGACAAACCCCGAATTACCGACAAAGTCAAATGCCATTACGAAGGCACGCTGGTCAACGGACAAGTGTTCGACAGCTCCATAAAACGGGGCGAACCTGCCGTATTCGGCGTAAACCAGGTTATTGCCGGGTGGGTCGAAGCACTCCAGCTGATGCCCGTCGGATCGAAATGGAAACTCTACATCCCCGCTGCATTGGCCTACGGAGAGAGAGGCGCCGGAGACATTATCGGCCCCGACTCGACCCTGATTTTTGAAATAGAATTAATCGATATAATCAAATAATTAAACAAAATGAAAAAAGTAGTTTTATTTTCCGTTCTGCTGGCAGGAAGCACCTTGTTCGGTATGACCTCCTGCGACAGCAAAAAAAATCCGGTGTTGAAAACAGACACCGACAGTCTGAGCTATGCTTACGGTATTCTTCGGGGGGCGAACATGGCCGAAAACATCAAATATTCGAACATGAACATCGACCCGGAGCAGTTCCTCAAAGGCTTTGCACAGGGACTCAACAGCGACACCGCCAGACTCTCTTACGAACTGGGAGCAAGCATCGGTTCGCAGCTCAAAATGGAGTTTGCACAAGCAGCCAAACAGGATGGACCCGAATTTAACAAAGCCGAATTCCTCGCTGCATTCAAAAAAGCGCTGAAAAATGACTCCACCGCTCTCTTTACAGCCAACCAGGCCGAAGAAATTTTCCGGGCGCAGATGACCGCTTTTCAGGAAAAAAAAATGAGAGAGGAAGAAGCCAGAATCGCTGAATCTCCCGAAGCCAAACAGAATGCCGCCGAAGGACAAAAATTTCTGGAAGCCAAAGCACAGGAAGAAGGGGTTGTAGTCACCGAATCGGGATTGCTCTACAAAGTGATTGCAGAAGGAAACGGTGAAAAACCGGCTGCCGACAGCAATGTAAAAGTCAGCTACAAAGGTACGCTTATCGACGGTACGCAGTTCGACGCCAACCCGAACGCCACCATGTTCGTGGGCGGAGTTGTTCCCGGATTCCAGGAAGCCCTCATGCTGATGAGTCCGGGTGCCAAATACGAAGTATACATTCCGGCAGAACTGGGTTACGGACTCCAGCAAAGAGGCCCCATCCCCGTAAACTCTACGCTTATTTTCGAAATCGAATTGCTCGAAATAATTCAAAAATAAAAATACTTCTGAATTAAGTATAAAACAAACCGGAGAGAACCGGAACGCAAAACTTCCGGTTCTCTCCTCTTCATAACCGCTAAAAGATAACATATGAAATCACACATCCTTATTTTTTGCTGTCTGTTCTCCATTTCCGCCTTTGCCAAAAAGAGCGATAAAGTGTTGACAACACCGGCCGACAGTCTGGGTTATGCTTTCGGCATACTGAACGGAGCCGAAACCGCTGACGGACTGAAAGCACTCCCCTATCCGGTCGATATGAAAGCCTTTGTAAAAGGAATGAACGAAGTGATGTCGACTGACACCGCCAAGCGTTCCTATGAAATGGGCCTTTTCTACGGATACCGGATAAAAGACCAGCTCCAACAAATGAAGAAACAAGGCATCAAAATCGACAAAGAGGCCTGCCAGAAAGCGCTGGCCGAAATCTTCAACAGCCAGACCGTAGTCATGGAACAGGAACAGGCCGAAAAAATATGGGTAAATGCCATGAATAACTTCCGGGAAGAAAAAATGCAACAGGAAGCCCAGATGAAAAAAGCCGAAGCCGAAAACAACCTCCTGGCCGGAAAAGAGTTTCTCGCCCAGAAAGAGAAAGAACCCGGCGTGATAAAAACCCCCACCGGACTGCTGTACAAAGTCATCGAACCGGGTGAAGGAGACAAAATTACGGCCGACTGTAAAGTAAAGGCCCACTATGTCGGAAAATTAATTGACGGAACCGTTTTCGACTCCTCGTATGAACGGGGATACCCGCTCGAATTCCGGATAACGGACGTTATCAAAGGCTGGACCGAAGGATTGCAATTTATGCGTCCCGGCAGTAAATACATCCTTTACATCCCTTCGGGATTAGCCTACGGGGAAACCGGATCCGGCGATACCATCAAACCCAACTCCGTCCTTGAATTCGAGGTGGAGATTGTTGAAGTTCTCCGTCCCTGATTGTAAAAAACATTTTTTTGCAATAACCTCTGTTTTTCGGGAGATTTTATCGGATATTTATGCGATTTTCCTGAAAAAAGAGTTACATTTGCTGACACAATGACTAAACCTTGTTGCACCAATGGAGAAAATAGACAATCTTGACAGACAAATACTGGAAATCATCATGCGCAACGCCCGCATCCCGTCCAAAGACGTAGCCATTAAATGCGGCGTTTCCCGTGCAGCGATTCACCAGCGCATACAACGGATGATAGACATGGGCGTAATCGTAGGCTCCGGATACCATGTCAATCCCAAATCGCTCGGATACCGCACCTGTACCTATATCGGCGTCAAACTGGAAAAAGGCTCGATGTACAAAGATGTCGTACCCGAACTCGAAAAAATTCCCGAAGTCGTGGAGTGCCATTTTACCACCGGCCCCTACACGATGCTCTGCAAACTGTTTGCCCGTGACAACGAGCATCTGATGGAACTGCTCAACGGCAAAATACAGAAAATACACGGCGTTACCGAAACCGAAACGCTGATTTGCCTCGAACAGAGTATCCATCGGGAAATCCCTATCCGCAAACAGGAAGAAAAATAAAATATATTACAACAAGATTATCGTCAAAGGAGTATGCTTAACGCATGCTCCTTGTCTTTTTGCAGCTGAAGGGTAAGTTCCTCCACACCGGACAACTGCCGCTCCTCTCGGAGAAAAGAGACAAAAGATACGGAAATCCGGCAGCCGTACAAGTCGCCCGAATAATCGAAAATATGAACCTCTATACTGCGGTTACGACCGTTCTTCACCGTCGGACGAACTCCGATATTCAGCATTCCGTTACGGCAAATTCCGTCCGGAAGCTCCACCCGCACCGCATAAACCCCGTTGGCCGGAACAATCTTATCCGGGTCGGTCAGCCTCAGATTGGCCGTAGGGAAACCCAACCGGCACCCCAGCCGATGCCCCTCGACAACAATTCCTTCAAACCGGTAAGGAACAGTCAGCAAAGTCGCGGCCTTTCCGACCTTTCCCTGTTGCAGCAGCGCACGCACCACCGATGAACTCACCGGCTTTCCGTCGGAAAGAAGTCCTTCCGCCGGCACGACATCAAGCCCCAGTTCTCGCCCGTACCGGACATAATCATCAAAACCTTCGGCCCGGTTGTGCCCAAACCGGTGGTCGTACCCGATAAACAGGCAGGAGACGCCGTAATGCCGGGAGAGCAACGAAATAAACGCTTCAGCCGACATCCGGGACAGCTCCGGCGTAAAATCAAGCACCACGCAATAGTCAAGCCCCGTAGCAGACAGGCACTGCATGCGCTCCTCAAAAGAGGTAATCAAATGCGGACAATAGTCGGTATGCAGCACCTGACGGGGATGACGCCGGAAAGTAATCACCCCTGAACTCAAATTCCGGGTCCGGGCCATCCCGACAATCTCCCCGATTAACTTTCGGTGGCCGGCATGCACCCCGTCAAAAAATCCGATACCGGCTACCAGGGAACCGGCAGGAATACGGTCTATGCGCTCGATAATCTGCATACAGTTATAAATCCGGAATCAAAGATACGAGAAATTTCACAAAATAGACCCATTTATTTGGCCGTTTCAGAAAAAAGACGTAATATTGCATCGCTTTTGAAAAACAGAGCCGGTCCTATAGCTCAGTTGGTTAGAGCATCTGACTCATAATCAGGGGGTCCTTGG
>JAFLRV010000131.1 GCA_022511245.1 Coprobacter sp. | reverse complement strand
ACAAGGCTGGACCTACGGCCCCCAGCGAGACGATGCCGCCCTCCGGCACCCCTGTCTCGTACCCTACAGTCAGCTCTCCGAAGCCGAAAAAGAGTACGACCGCAACACCAGCACCGAAACCCTGAAACTCATACTCAAGCTGGGCTTCAAAATTACCCGCTGAACCACCCGTACCGATTCACCATAAAAAACAAGACATATGAAAAAAATCATCCTCACCCTGACCCTCCCGCTTCTGCTCGCCGCACAAGCCTGCCATTCCGGCAAAAGCCCCGAAAAAGAAGTACAATCCCTGCTGCAACAGCACCTGACCCAGTGGCAGGCCGACGGCGGCTCCGTGCTCGTTATCGACACCGCCGGACAAGTCGTCATCTCCGAAAACTGGGAAGCCGACGGCGCCGGAGCCTACCGCAAGACCGGCAACCACACCTTTTCCACCCCCGCCCAGATGGGGTCGCTGCTGATGCCCTTCGCCCTCATACCCGCCCTCGAAGACAGTCTGGTCTGCTGGAACGACACCGTCGAACTCGCCGACAACACCTTCCGCTACGACGGCGTACAAGTCACCGATGCCCCGACCGTAGCCCTCTTTCCCGGCCGCCGCTCCCTCCAGGATGTCGTAGTCGCCTCCTCCGGAGCCGGCATCAGCAAAGTCATGACCGACCTCTACAGCAAACAGCCCATGATGCTTACCCAGAAACTGAAACTCATCCGCATCAACGGCGTGCCCTCGCCCGACGACACCCCCACCTTTCTCGGCGTAGGGCAAGGCTATGGCGTCACGATGACCCCCGTCGAGATGCTCTCGTTCTATTACACCGTGTCGAAAAACGATACCACCCTCTGCTCGGCCGCCACGATGAACGGCATACGGGAAATCCTTTCCCGCACCGTCACCGAACGGCTTGAACCCGGCACCGTATCCGCCGCCGGAAAGACCGGCACCGTTGTCAGCGGCGAGGCCGTGCAGTCGCTTTTCTGCGGCTATTTCCCCGCCGATGCCCCCCGCTACACCTGTCTGGTCCGGGTAGACAACCCGCAGACCCCCGATCCCGAAACCGCCGCCGGAAACCTCTTCCGTCAGGTAGCAGCCCTCCTGGCGGCCGAATAAGAAAATACCCCGACACCATAAAAAAACGATGTCACCCTTCAGCACCGAAGGGTGACATCGCTCTTTTCGCCGGGCGGGTGGGGGAGATTAGCCCTCCACCCCGCCGTCCTTGCGCCGGGCCGGACCCCGCAGGGCAAACCGCACCATCAGGAAATTGACAGGCATAATGACCGCCCATACCGGTATCGGGGCCGCCTCTTTAGGCACACCCAGCCAGATAAAGAAGTTAAGACAGCCGATTTGCATCAGGTAGTTCACCACATGGCTGCCCGCAAACCGTACCGACCCTTTCCACGTGGGGCGGGTGCGGAACGTATAATAGTTCGACAGCAGGAAATTGCTGACGAAACTTACCCCGAAAGCGATGCTGTAAGCCGCATTCACATTCATGATGCGGCACAGCGGGAAATAGAGGCCGTACAGTACGCCCGTCGCCGCCGCACCTGTGATGCAGAAGCGCAAAACCTCGCTGTCGTCCCATCTCTTGTTTTTCATCATATCAACATTGTAAAGACATGAGTGCCGCATGTCCGTGTTTCATTACATAAAACGTAAAGCAATCCGGCGGCCGGAGCTTCGTCGTCAGTCGAATTTCTTGCGTCGGAAGATGAAGTTGCGGCCCAGATATTTCTCCCGCACCACCGGGTCGGCGGCCAGCTCCTCCGACGAGCCCTGAAAGAGGATGCGCCCCTCGAACAGCAGGTAAGCCCGGTCGGTGATGCTCAGCGTCTCCGGAGCGTTGTGGTCGGTGATGAGGATGCCGATGTTTTTCTCTTTCAGTTTATACACGATATACTGGATGTCCTCCACCGCAATCGGGTCGACACCGGCGAACGGCTCGTCGAGCATGATGAATTTGGGGTCGATGGCCAGACAGCGTGCGATTTCGGTACGTCGGCGCTCACCCCCCGAAAGCTGGTCGCCCAAGTTGCGGCGCACCTTCTGCAGGCGGAATTCGGCGATGAGGCTCTCCAGCTTCTCCCGCTGCTCCTCCTTGCTCTTGTCCGTCATCTGCAAAATAGAAAGGATGTTGTCCTCGACCGACATTTTCCGGAAGACCGAAGCCTCCTGCGCCAGATAAGCGATGCCGTTCTGAGCCCGTTTGTAGACAGGAAACCGGGTAATATCCAGGTCGTTCAGGAAAATACGGCCCTCGTTGGGCGTCACCAGCCCCACCGACATGTAGAATGTCGTGGTTTTTCCGGCACCGTTCGGCCCCAGCAGCCCCACGATTTCGCCCTGTTTCACGTTGATAGACACCCGGTTGACCACCGTGCGCTGCCGGTATTTTTTCACCAGCTCTTCGGTGCGCAGGGTCATGACAGGCACCACCGTTTCCGGCGACATTCCCGACCCCTCCGGCATCACTTCCGGCGACATCTCCTCCGGCATCTCCGGCATCATTTCCGGCCCCTCCGGCACCGCCGTCGGCAGGCTTTCACCCGGACCGGGCCCCTCCGGGAAAAAATCCCTATCGTTCCTGTTTTCGTTCATGAAAAAAATATTATCCGAAAGCAAAGGTATATATATTTTTGCGAAATCCGGCTCGTTTTGCACCCCAAATTGCACGACACCCGTTCCGGAAAATGTCATAATAAGTGTATAAATAGTGTTTTTTTTGCTTAATCGGCGGTAAAAAATACGATATTTTAACTAAGTTTGCCGGACAGAATCCGGCACAACGCCGGAAAAAGAGAAAAAAATATGATTATCACCAATTCATTGCAGAAGTTCGGCCAATATGTGCTGCTCATGAAGCGGGTATTCTCCGTGCCCGACCGCTGGGGAGAGTTCTTCCGCCGCTACATCGCCGAAATATACAAGCTGGGAATCGACTCCATCGCCATCGTCATGACGATATCCCTCTTTATCGGAGCCGTTATCACCATCCAGGTCTCCATCAACATCATGTCGCCCCTCATTCCCGCCTACATCGTGGGGCTCACCACGCGCGACACCCTCATACTCGAATTCTCCTCCTCGATTATGAGCCTGCTGCTGGCCGGGAAAATCGGCTCCAACATCGCCTCCGAGATAGGCACCATGCGAGTGACCGAGCAAATCGACGCCCTCGACATCATGGGCGTCAATTCGGCCAACTACCTCATTCTGCCCAAGATTGCCGCACTGGTCACCTTCATCCCCGTGCTCGTCGTGTTCAGCATCTTTACCGGGCTGTCGGGCGGATACATCATCTCCTCCTTTACCAGCATTATCTCTACCGCCAAATACGTGTACGGACTGCAAAGCTACTTTGTCGAATATTACGTGTGGTACTCCATTATCAAATCCTTCTTCTTCGCCTTCGTCATCAGTTCGGTCGCCTCGTACTACGGCTACAACGCACGCGGCGGAGCCCTCGAAGTCGGAAAAGCCAGTACCGATGCGGTCGTGGTGAGCAGCGTGATGATACTGTTGCTCGACGTGTTACTCACTAATCTGTTGTTGCAATGATAGAGGTTCGGAATATAATCAAATCGTTCGAAGGAAAAACCATCCTGCACGGCATCGACATGACCTTCGACGCCGGTAAAACCAATCTCATTATCGGGCAGAGCGGCTCCGGAAAGACCGTACTGATGAAATCCATCGTAGGCCTCATCCGGCCGGAGACAGGACAGATACTCTACAACGGCAAGGACCTCCTGCAGATGAACAGTGCCGAAGTGCGCCACCTGCGTTCCGAAATAGGCATGCTCTTTCAAGGTTCAGCCCTGTTCGACTCCCTGACCGTGCTCGAAAACGTCGAGTTCCCCCTCAAGATGTTTACCCGCCAGTCGCCCGCCGAACGCATCCGCCGGGCCAAATTCTGCCTGGAGCGGGTCAACATACAAGGCGCCGACAACCTCTCCCCCGCCGAAATAAGCGGCGGAATGCAGAAACGGGTCGCCATTGCACGCGCCATCGCCCTCAACCCCAAATACCTCTTCTGCGACGAACCCAACTCCGGGCTCGACCCCCGCACCTCGATTGTCATCGACGAACTGGTGAGCGACATCACCAAAGAGTATAACATCACCACGATTATCAACACCCACGACATGAACTCCGTCATGGGAATCGGCGAAAACATCATCTTCCTCAACAAGGGGCACCGGGAATGGGTCGGCACCAAAGAGCAGATATTCACCGCCGACAACGAAGCCCTCGACAATTTCGTCTTTGCCTCGAACCTCTTCAAGATGGTCAAGAAATACGCCGCACAAGAACAACGCACGGCCCCGTTTCCGCCCCACAGCGACACACCCGGCGGGAAATAAAAAAAACGCCCCGCCGGCCGCCCCGTCCCCCATTCACCGGGACAACCTTTCCCGGAAAGCCGCCGTGCGGCGTTTGAAGTTCTCCCGCAGGCACTCGCTGTACAGCCACAGTTCCGCCCCGTGATAATCCCCCACGTTGAGGAACCCCATGATAGGACGGTAAGCACTCCCGTCGAACCCCTCCACCACCAGCACCCGCCGGTCAGGATGCAGCGTCACCGTGATGCTGTCCTGCAACAAGGCCGGCACACCGTCCGTCCGCCAGTTGACCGGATTGATGCACATGACACACGGCTCGCACACAATCGGTTTGATAAACCTCACGTCCGACACCGAGTTGTAACACACCGTCACCCCCGTGTCGTCCGCCCCTTCAGCCCCCCGTATGAACCCGCACTGCGCCGTATCCGCCGGCGTCACCTTGTAACCGATGACATACGCCGCCACCATGCGCGAACGAGCCTCCGGCGACAGCACCTTCAGCAGTTCCACCACCGACTTCGCCCCCTGACTGAACCCCGCCAGAATAAACGGCCGGCCCCCGTTGAACTCCCGCAGATACCGCTCGAACGCCGCCCGCACATCCCGGAACGCCACCCCGCCGAAACACCCCTCGATGAAAACATCATCCAGCGTCGCCCACGTGTCCAGCGTGATATGCCGGTAATAAGGCGAATAAAAATTAAAACCGTCAGCCATGAACCGGGCCGCCCGCCGCATCTCGATTCTCATGTGCCCCCGATGCCGCACCTGCGAAGGATCCGCATAATGACACACCACACTGTCGGGACCATACCAGTCACGCTCCCACGTCGAAGGAATATAAAACACATCCGCCCCCAAGCCCGTCGAGTCGCCCCGCACCCGGAACCACATCTCCGCATCCCCGTAATCCACCACCGGCGGAACATAAGAATCCCCCCGCACCAGCCGCTGGCCACGAACCGCCGCACCCAGCAGCAGCACCACGCCCAAAAAAAGAATCCGTCCAGTTTTCATAACAGGACAAAAATAACCAAAACTTTTTAAAAATCACTCATCCGCCAATCCCCGAAGCGGACGATAAAGCCGTTCGATGTCCCGAGAAAAAAGCTCGATAAACACCTCGTCGCCCTCCCTCAGCCGGAACCCCGCCGCCCCCATCCAGCGACCCGCCCGTTTCACCCGCCGCAGCACACACCCCTCCGGAAGCAGCACCCCGTCCGCCCGCTTTCCATCCAAGTACGACCCCCCGTTCACCAGAAAAGCAATCACGGTTCGTTTGTCCGATTTTTGTAGTTTCTTTGGCAGCAAATTCCGGTATAAACTGTCGTAAATCGGTTTTACACCCGCAATCGAACTAATAAAATAGGACAAAGAAACCACCACCACCATCGGAAAAATAAGATTAAACTTTTGCGACATCTCCAGAATCAGCACGATGCCCGTGACCGGCGAGCGCACCACCACCCCGAACAACCCCGCCATGCCGATAACCATAAAAAACCCCGCATGCTCCGGCCCCATCCACCCGGTCAGCACCAAGACAAGCGCCACCCACTTGCCCAGCAGCCCCCCGCACACCAGCAGCGGGAGGAAAATACCACCCGGAAACCCCGTCGCATAACACAGCGGCGTATAAAACAACTTGAAAAGAATCGCCGCCGTCAGATACACCAACCCCGACCCCGCCGTCGGCAACCCCTCACGCAGCAAAAACCGTTCGCCCCCCGCCAGCAAGTCCGAGCAGAAAAAGCCCAGCAAATACGTCAGGACCACCACCCCCAGCAAGTTC
>JAFLRV010000130.1 GCA_022511245.1 Coprobacter sp. | reverse complement strand
GCAAAGCCCTCTGCTCCCGCACAACCTGCCCAGCCGACACCGTCAGCCGCTACCCCGCCGGTACAACCACAGGGCTCGCCCGTCGCCATGCCGGGCCGGGATGCCCGTCCGGCCTCACCCGCCCGGAAAGCTCCGGTATCCATTTCGATAAAAGGCACGCAGGCGGCCGCTCCGGAGCAGACCCGTCAGGAACCGGTACGTCCGGCCGATATGAATACCCCCTTCACCGATGAAGATTTGGTGAAGGCTTGGGCCGCTTTTGCCCAGACAATACCGACAGAAACGGTGTTGATAAATACGATTATCAGCTGTCAGCCGCAACGGCTCTCCGATACCCGGTTCGAAGTGGTGGTCGACAACCAGACGCAGCTCCGGCTGGTACAGGAACGGATGCCGTCCATTCTCTCTTTTGTGCAGTCGGCGGTGAAAAACACTCATTTCGAGATAGCCGTTCGGGAGAGCGAACGGGCCGAAAAACAGAAAGCATTCAGCCCAAGAGAAAAACTGTCGCTGATGGCACAGAAAAATCCCTATGTGCGCCCCTTTACCGAGTCATTCGGTCTGGAACTGGCGTAAAAACTTTACAAATAAATAGATCTGTTTCAGGGTACTGCCTGATAGGCGCCGAGATCGGGGTTTTCGCCTTCGGGGCGGGGAGTGCCTGACAGGTCGGTCCGCAGGCGGTCATCGACATATTCCGGGTTGCCGGCTCCGATAGCGGAGGAGTTGGGGCCGATGCGGAAATCGAACAGGTAATTGTCGCCGGTGGCTTTGAAATCGGGTTTTCCTTCCCATACCGAGCCGATGAAATTGTCATCGTCACTGCCTGTTACGGTGAAAAGGGTGTTGTAGAAACGGATGTCGGTGTCTTGTATGTCTGCCGGCTGCATCAGGGTGCAGTTCCCGGCCAACAGGCAGTTGCGGAACGTTGCCTGCAATTTTTCTTCGTCATCGGGGACGGTCTCTCCGCTGTATTTGTCGAAAGTGAGCAGTGCTCCCCGTATCCAGCTGAACTGGTAGTAGTTGGCGATGGTGCAGTGGGTAAATTCGGCATGACCTCCGGAGAGTTTCAGCACGGCGTTCCCGGCGTTGGTGAACTGGCAGTTCCAGGCTTTTATCTGGCTGTTGGTGGCCGAAAAGAGTGTGCCGGCCGAGTTGTGGATGACCGAGTTGCTTAATTCTATTTTGAGCCGGCTTATGTCGGAGGAGTCGGCTTCGATGCCGTAAGAGGAGCCCCGCATCGATATGTGGTCGAGCCGGTTGCCGTAGCTCTCGCCGTAAAAACGGATGCCGCCCCATTGTCCGGCCAGAAAGTCATAGGGCAGGGTAGGGAACATGTTGTCGAGCCGGTCGCCCCGAAAGGTGACGGGCCGGTCGACTGTTCCTCCGGCTTGCAGCGTGCCCCTTACTTTCAGTTCGGCTTTGTTGTGGAAGTGGAGGCGTACTCCGGGTGCCAGTGTCAGGGTTGCTTCGGGTGCTACGACCAGACTGTCGTATATGAGGTAGGGTTTTTCGGGGGTAAATTCCGTATCGGTCGTGAGCGTTTCGCCCCGCAACAGCACGGCGTCTTGTCCGTATGCCTGCAACACGACCCGCTGGTCGATGCCGTTGACGGTGAAAAGGATGTCGTCTTCTATCTTTACGGGGTCATCTTGTCCGGTGGGGTCGACTTCTGCCTTGACAAATACGGTCAGACTGTCTTTGCCGGATATTTCAATGTCCTGTACATCGGGGCCGGGCAGTCCGTCGACGTTGATATAGAATCCGGCGGCTCCGTTCCGCAGTCTTACCGAAGAGATGTTCAACGCCTTTTTGTTCCGGTTGTAGACCTGAAACGAATAGGTGGCTGTTCCTTTCTGCGTGAAAACGGTGTCGAACTTGATGCTGTCGGCCGAGAAGGTGAGCCGGTCGTTCGGATCGGTGGAAAAATCTTCCCGGAAACAGCTGGTCAGGCACAGCACCATCCCCAGCAGGAGGATGAGTGTGAACGGGATATGTGGCTGGATTCTCATGTAAAGATAACGTTGTTTTGCGTCGCTTATTGTGGAACGGGGGTAATGAAAAAATGAAAAAGGTTGTATGAAAAGCCCGAAAGATAATGTATTTTTGTAAAAAGTAAATTCGGTCGATTATGAAATATTATCTGATAGCCGGCGAGGCTTCCGGCGATTTGCATGCTGCGGCGTTGATGAAATCGCTGAAAACTGAGGATCCGGAGGCTGTTTTCCGCTTTTTCGGGGGCGACCTCATGGCGGCTGAGGGGGGTACGCTGGTGCGGCATTACCGGGAGATGGCTTATATGGGTTTCATTCCGGTGCTGCTGAATCTCGACAAGGTATGGTCCAATATCCGGCTCTGTTGCCGGGATATCGCCGAATGGAGGCCCGATGCCGTGATACTGGTCGATTATCCGGGTTTTAATCTCAAAATTGCAAAGTATGTCAAATCCCGCCTGTCGCTGCCGGTTTATTACTATATTTCGCCCAAGATATGGGCCTGGAAAGCGTACCGCATCCGAAGTATCCGGCGGTATGTCGACCGGATGTTTTCCATTCTGCCTTTCGAGGTGCCTTTTTACGAGCGGTACGGTTATCGGGTCGACTATGTGGGAAATCCTACGGTGGATGAACTGGCCGCCCGTCCGCACCGGGATGAGACGTTCGATTCGTTTGTTTCGGAAAACGGATTGTCGGGAAAACCGGTTATCGCGTTACTGGCCGGAAGCCGGGTGTCCGAGATTAAAAACAACCTGCCGGTGATGCTCGATGCGGTTGCGGCGTTTCCCGACTATCAGCCGGTTGTGGCCGGAGCGCCGGGTATAGATGCTGCTTTTTATGACCGTTTTATCGGCGGCCGGAGGGTAACGGTGCTGTCGGGAAAGACGTTCCGGCTGTTGCAGCAGTCGAGGGCGGCTTTGGTGACGTCGGGTACGGCTACGCTCGAGACGGCGTTGCTGCGTGTGCCGCAGGTGGTTTGTTACCGGGCGAACGGCAGCCGACTGGTGTATAACTTGTTTAAACGTATACTGCATGTCCGTTTTGTCTCGCTGGTCAATCTGATTGCCGACCGGGAGGTGGTCCGGGAGTTGCTGCTGCATTTGTGCACGGCGGCGAACGTTTGCCGGGAGCTGGCTTCGCTGCTGGACGATACGCCGGAACGGGAGCGGATGCTGTCGGGCTATCGGGAGGTGGCCGACAGACTGGGCGGACCGGGTGCGCCGGAGCGGGCAGCCCGATTGATTGCCGATGCTTTCCGGAAATAAAATAAACGGATAGAAAACAGCGCGGCTGTCACCGGGTTATGAACCTGATGACAGCCGTTTGTGTATGGTGTTTTCCGTTCTTACCGTTCCAGCAGGAGGCGTTTGAAGGGGGCAAAGGCGGCGGGGAGTTCCACGCTTTCTTTTTTCCCTTGCATGAAGGCTTGCAGCTTTTGCGGTATCGCTATGGTTTCTCCGATGGTGCTTTCGACGGTTTCGAGGAATTTGGCCGGGTGGGCGGTTTCGAGGAAGATGCCGTTTTCGCCCGGTTGCAGCGACTCCCGGAGTGCCCGGTAGCCGCAGGCTCCGTGCGGGTCGAGCAGGTAGCCGGTCTCCTGATAGAGTGCGGAGATGGTTTCCCGAATGGTTTCATCGTTGTAGCTGTATCCCGATATGTCTTGGCAAATGGCTTCGTGCGAGTTGCCGTACAGGTCGAGTATGCGGGCGAAATTGCTGGGGTCGCCCACGTCCATAGCGTTGGCGATGGTGGCTGTCGAGGGGCGGGGGGTATAGATGCCGGTATTCAGGTATTGCAGGAAGATGTCGTTGCGGTTGTTGGCGGCGATGAACCGTTTGACGGGGAGTCCCATCCGTTTGGCAAAGAGTCCGGCGGTGATGTTGCCGAAGTTGCCGCTGGGAACGCTGAATACGACTTCCCGGTTTTTTCCTTGCCGGGCCAGCTGGGCATAGGCATGGAAATAGTAAAATGCCTGCGGCAGGAAGCGGGCCACGTTGATGGAGTTGGCCGATGTCAGTTGCAGGGCTTCGTTCAGTTCGGCATCCAGAAAGGCGGTTTTGACCAATGCCTGACAGTCGTCGAACGTTCCGTCTATTTCGAGTGCGGTAATGTTTTGTCCGAGTGTGGTAAACTGTTTTTCCTGTATTTCGCTTACTTTTCCTTTGGGATAGAGTACATACACGTGTATGCCGGGTACGCCGAGAAATCCGTTGGCCACTGCGCTGCCGGTGTCGCCGGATGTGGCTACCAGTACGTTGACTTCTTTTTTGCCTTCTTTGCGGATGAAGTGTCCCAGCAGCCGGGCCATGAAACGGGCGCCTACGTCTTTGAAGGCGAGGGTGGGGCCGTGAAAGAGTTCGAGGCTTCCGATGTTGTCGTGTACGGGTACGACGGGGGTATCGAATGTGAGGGTATCGTATACGATGTCTTTCAGTTTGCCGGCTTCGATGTCTTCTCCGAAAAAGGCTTCGGCCACGATAAAGGCAATCTCCCGGAAATTCATCTCGCCGATGTTATGGTAAAAGGCGTCGGGCAGCCGCTTGATCTGGGCGGGCATGAACAGCCCTTTGTCTGCGGCCAGTCCTTTGACGACGGCTTGTTCGAGTGTGGCTTCCGGTGCTTGCCGGTTGGTACTGTAGTAGTGCATGGGATATAACTTATGTAAATAGTTCTTTGATAAATTCGTCGTTTTTCAGGTGACCGTATCGGCCGTTCTGTACGCTGAACTCGTTGTATGTGGTGACGCTGTCGGGGGTCATGCCCGGCTTGTAGATGACAAACGGAACGGGGTCGGCGGTGTGGGTGCGCAACCGGCAGGGGGTCGGATGGTCGGGCAGCAGGGCAATGGTCAGCGGCTCGTCCAGCGTGGTGGCTTGTTCCACGATGTGCCGGAGCAACCGGTTGTCGAGGTTTTCGATGGTTTTTATTTTGAGGTCTACATTGCCTTCGTGACCGGCTTCGTCGCTGGCTTCGACGTGCAGATAGACAAAATCGTGCCGTCGGAGTGCTTCGATGGCGGCAGCGGCTTTTCCTTCGTAGTTGGTGGCGTAGAGGCCGGTTGCTCCTTCGACGCGGATGACTTCGAGTCCGGCGTATACGCCGATTCCCTTGATGAGGTCGACGGCCGATATGACGGCTCCGCTCTGTATGCCGTAGCGTTGCATCAGGGTGGGCATGTCGGGCTTGTAACCGGGCGACCAGGTCCAGATGCTGTTGGCCATGTCTTTGCCTTCCTGTGCCCGTTTGCGGTTGACGGGGTGCTGGGGCAGTATCTCCTGTGACCGGAGGATAAGCTGGTTCAGCCGGTCGGCGGTGGCTTGGGCTTCGGGCACTTCGGCTTCTGGCATGACCGACCGGAAGGGGGTGCCCGGTACGTCGTGGGGCGGGGTGCAGCGGAGGCGTTTGTCTCCGTGTTTCATTTTGAGCAGGTGCCGGTAGGAGATGCCGGGAAAGAAACTGACGGTTTCGTCGCCGAGCTCCTGTTGCAGAAAGGTCATCAGTTCCCGTGCTTCTTCGTTGGAGATGTGGCCGGCCGAATGGTTTTTGATAATGCCGTTTTCGACACAGATGAGGTTGCACCGCATGGCCATTTCGCCGGGCTCTATGGCGATGCCCATGCTGGCGGCTTCGAGCGAGCCTCGTCCTTCGAAAACCCGGTGAAGGTCATATCCCAGCACCGAGATGTTGGCGATTTCGCTGCCGGGATGGAATCCGTCGGGTACGGTGTCGAGCCGGCCGCAGCATCCGTGAGCGGCCAGCCAGTCCATCACCGGCGTGCGTGCGGCTTGCAGCGGGGTGCGGTTGCCCAGTGCGGGAACGGGTTCGTCGGCCATGCCGTCGCCCAAAACGATTATATATTTCATTGTCTCTGTTTTTCTGTTGAATCTCTGTGGGCTTTAACGGATATTGGCGATACTGATGATATCGGCGAATATGCCGGCGGCGGTTACCATAGCACCGGCGCCGTAGCCTTTGATGACCATCGGGTACTCTTTGTACCGTTCGGTGGTCAGGAGAATGACGTTGTTGCTGCCTTCGAGCTGGTAGAAGGGGTGCCGGTTGTCGACGGGTTGCAGGCTGACTTCCGTTTTCCCGTTTTCGAGTTTGGCCACGAAACGCAGTTTCTTGTCTTCTTCGACCAGTCGTTTACGTTTTTCTTAGAATGTGGCGTCCAGCTGGGGGATATT
>JAFLRV010000013.1 GCA_022511245.1 Coprobacter sp. | reverse complement strand
TACATAATAGGGCTGTGCATTGGCTCCGAATTTGTGCCGTTGCAGGTAACTCCACTTGTCACCGTAAGTTCTCAGCGTCATTTCCCGGCCGTTTTCGGTTACCTTTATCGGTTCGGGCAGCGCATCCTTGTCGTCGACCATCAGGGTAATCAGCACATAATCCTCTTCGATGATCTGTTTTACCTGAGGAGCCGTCCATACGGCGGCCTCCATTTTGCGGCAGTTGACACAGCCGTAACCCGAAAAGTCGATGAGTACCGGTTTTTTCAACCGGGCAGCCGCCTGCATACCGGCCTCGTAATCGTTATATTCGGCCTCCACATCGCCCTCGTACAGGGAGAAATCCTGCGTATACAACGGAGGAGCGAAAGCGCTGATGGCTTTCAGCGGGGCACCGATTAATCCCGGAACCATATACAGCGAGAAACTGAACGATATCAACGCAAGGAACATCTGCAATACCGATACATGTTTCATCTCCGAATCGTGCGAAAAGCGGATTTTTCCCAGCAGATACAGCCCGAGAAAAGCAAAGATGACAATCCACAATACCAGAAATACCTCCCGGTCGAGGATGCGCCAGCCGTAAGCCAGATCGGCTACCGACAGGAATTTCAGGGCCAGAGCCAGTTCGAGGAAGCCCAGAACCACCTTGACCGAGTTGAGCCAGCCGCCCGATTTGGGCAGCTGTTTCATCCACGAAGGGAAGATGGCGAACAGGCTGAACGGGATAGACAATGCCAGAGCAAAACCCAACATGCCGATAGCCGGGCCCGTCGTGTCGCCCAATGAAGCCGCCTGCACCAGCAGTGTGCCGATGATGGGTCCGGTACAGGAGAACGATACCAGCGACAGGGTGAAGGCCATGAAAAAGATGCTGAGGATGCCGGTCGTGGTTTCGGCCTTGTTGTCGAGTTTGGTTGTCCATGAAGCCGGCAGAGTAATGTCGAATGCCCCGAAAAACGAAACGGCGAACAGCACCAGCAGGGCGAAAAACAGCAGATTGAACACGGCATTCGTCGACAGGTCGTTCAAGGCGCTGGCTCCGAAAATGGCGGTAATGGCCAGACCTAACGTCAGATATACCACGATAATGGACCCCCCGTAAATAAGAGCGTCTATAATCGACCGGCGGCGGCTTTGCGATTTTTTAAGGAAAAAACTCACCGTCATCGGTATCATCGGCCATACGCAGGGCGTGAGCAGCGCCAGCAGTCCGCCGATAAATCCGCTGATGAAAATAAACCACAGGGAGGTCTTTGTGGTGTCGATGTTGTTCATCTGTTCGATTACCGGCATCCACAAGTCGGTATCGCTGCCGGAAATTTCTGCGGCCGCAGCGTCGCCGTTCTCATCCGTCGGAGTGGTATCTTCCGGTGCCGTGCTCTCATCCGGTGTGGTCACAGCCTCCTCCTTTACCGGAGAAACGGTCTCTTTCTTTTCGGCATGGCCGGTGGCTTTGGCCGGTCCCTCGCCGCTGAACGAAAACTCGTATTTGGTAGGCGGAACGCAGGTGGCGTCGTTGCAGGCCTGGTATTCGACATATCCCGATACCGAGAACTGGGCACCGGTAATTTCCAGCGCTTGCGTGAAATCGGCCGTTTTGTCGTACCAGCTCAGGTTCATATCGAAAATGTCGCTGTATTCGGCTTTGGCCTTGCTTAACGGGGTCACTTTGCCCGATAAGACAGCCCCCTCTACCTTTTCGAATACGAACCGGGTGGGCAGCGGTCCTCCGTCGGGAATATCCAGTCCGTACAAATGCCAGCCGTTGTCCATCGTGGCATGGAACGTCATCTCTTTTTGGTTGCCGGCGCCTCCCTCTTTAAGTTGAGACGTCCATTTTATCGGTTCCAGTATTTGAGCCTGTAACGAAAATATCGCCGATGACAATACGGCTAATAAGAACAGTTTTGATTTCATAGTTAAAGAAAAATGTGATAATGATTTGATTATGCAAAGATAAATTAATTATCGTTAGAAACAAGAGTTTGCAGATGTTAATTTTTGTATGATAAAGGAAAGAAAGCTGTATTGCGGCGGATTGTGGTGAAAACGGACGGCGGCAGTTTTTCCGGTTTCGTTTTTTTGTTTACTTTTGTTGAATAAAATAAACATTGCGATGGAGAAAATCATATCCGAGAGTAAAATAGACCAGGTGAGCCGGTATATCGACCGGTTCGACCGCATCGTGACGGTGTGCCATGTCTCACCCGACGGCGATGCCATCGGAGCCTCTTTGGGACTGTATCATTTCCTTACCGCATTGGGAAAACAGGTCACGCCCGTCGTTCCCGATGCTTTGCCCGAGAATCTGCGTTTTCTGGCCGGTGCCAAAGATATACTGAATTTTGACAGATATCCGGAATATGGAGCCGAACTGATAGACCGGGCCGAACTGATATTCTGTCTCGATTTCAACCAGCTTTCCCGGACGGGTGACGGGATAGCGGCGTTGGTGGCCCGTGCATCGGCCAAAAAAGTCATGATCGACCATCATCTCCATCCCGGCGATTTTTGCGATGTCGCCATTTCCCATCCCGAAATCGCTTCGACGAGCGAACTGGTATTCCGCCTGATTTTCCGTATGGGGATGTTCGATATCCTCGATGTGCGGAGTGCGACAGCCATCTACACCGGCATGATGACCGATACGGGGAACTTTACCTACAACTCCAACCGGCCGGATATCTATTTCATTATCGAGGAGCTGGTGCGCAAAGGCATCGACAAAGACGAGATATATACGAAGGTGTTCAATACCTTTTCGGCCGATAAAGTCCGGCTGAACGGTTATGCCACTTGCCACAAACTGGAGGTGTTCCCCGAACACCGGGCGGCGATGATAACCCTCTCTCGGGAAGAACTGAACCGGTTCCATTACAGAAAAGGCGATACGGAGGGGCTGGTCAATGTGCCGCTGGGTATCGAGGGAATTGTTTTTTCGGCATTTTTCCGGGAAGAGAAAAATTATATCAAGATTTCGCTGCGGTCGAAAGGCAGATTCCCGGCCAACAAAGTGGCGGCCGAACATTTTAACGGCGGCGGACACCTGAATGCGGCCGGCGGTGAATTTTACGGTACGATGGACGAGATAAAGGCTGCTTTTAAGGCGCTGCTCCCGCAATATGCCGAATACCTGTAACCCCCAGATTAAGATAAAAAAATTAAAAAAACGGTCGGCAGACTGTTTTTATAAGCCCCGAAAAGAGGACGATAACAGGCAAATGATTATTTTTGGTTTCAAAATTTATAGCATATTCGATTTTATGAAAATAAAAGTTGTATTTCCGATGACGATGGCCGTTTTGCTGGCGGCAGCATTTTCCTCCTGCAAAGACAGTAAAACCTATGCTCAGCTGCTGAAACAGGAAGAGAACGCAATTCATAAATTTCTGGACAGTTACCAAGTGGCCGAACTGCCGGCCGACGGCGAGTCGTTTGTCACGACCGGCGGTAAATGGGACGATACGAACGCCCCTTTTTACAAATTGGACGACGGCGTCTATATGCAGGTCGTTTCGACCGGCAATTTGTCCGACAAAGCCAAAATCGGGGAGGAAATTCAGATTCAGCAGGCCAAACGCACCGATTTGATTACGATGACCGCTTTGTCCGAGATTGCGAACGACAGTTTCCGGTACGGCTCATACACCTATGGATACGGAATCGAAAAACCGTTGCAGTATTTGGGGGTCAATTCCAAAGTCCGGCTGGTCGTGCCCTCGAAACAGGGGACCACGACCGAAGCATCGGCCGTGCAGCCCGTTTTGTGGGATATCACCTACCGTAAAAGTATACAATAAAAAATAATAGCTGTTTGCAACAGCGTAAAAAGATGAGACGAATCATTGTCATACCTACAAGTGGATTGGGAAATCGGATGAGAGCAATAGCAGCAGGATATGCGCTCGCAACCGAGTTTCACAAGCCGTTGGACGTGGTTTGGCACAAAGAGGCGGGCCTTAATGCCGACTTTTGCGACATTTTTGAGACAGAACATCTTCCGTTTAAAGTCAAAACAGTTGCTTCGTTAAAATATTTATTTCTCTACGATATACCTCGTAAAAAAAACGGTTTCTTTCCCGCTTTTTTGCGTTTGTTTGACTCCAGGAAATGGCTGTATCATGACCGCAAGACAGCAGAGCGGATGGAGGATGAGGATTTCAGACGTTTAGCCGATGAAAACCGAGATTTGGTAATCATCTCTTGTTACCCTTTTTATACTTTCGAAGAGGGAATCCTTAGACAACTTTTTAAGCCCGGTAAGATTGTCGAAGAAAGAATCGCAGAAATCACACAAGGCGAAAATCCTGAAATAGCGCTCCATATAAGAAGAACAGACAACAACTTATCCATCGCAAACAGTCCGCTGTGTCTGTTTGAATCGGTTCTGGTCAACGAAATCAGCAGAGATAAAGAGGTTAAGATTTTTGTGGCGACCGATGATGAGTCTACCAAGAGTTATATGGCGCAGACCTATGGAAAGAATATTATGTATAACCCGGCAGCGGCAAGGCGTGATACCATTCAGGGGATGGTTGATGCGGTAGCCGAACTTGAAATCATCTCGAAATGCCGCCGGATTTATGGCTCTTACACAAGTTCCTATTCCGAAGTGGCTTCACAGTTGAGGGGGGGGGAATTTATCGTCTTATGTAAGAAATGAATTTTTGTATAATTAGAAACATAGAAATAAAACCATTCGATTATGTCACTGATAAAATCCATTTCCGGAATCAGAGGAACCATCGGCGGTGCCGTCGGCGAAGGCCTTAATCCGCTCGATATTGTCAAATTTACAGCGGCCTATGCGGCCTTTATTGCCAAAACGACCCGTATGACCACCCGTAAAATCGTGGTGGGACGAGATGCCCGCATTTCGGGCGAAATGGTGCGGCATACAGTGCTCGGCACCCTGACGGGAATGGGATTCGACGTGGTCGATATCGGGTTGGCTACCACTCCCACCACCGAACTGGCGGTGACGATGGAGGGGGCCTGCGGCGGTATCATTCTCACGGCCAGTCATAACCCGAAACAGTGGAATGCCTTGAAACTGCTCAATGAAAAAGGCGAGTTTCTCAACGCTGCCGAAGGGCAGGAGGTGTTGCAGATGGCCGCTGCCGGAGATTTTGTTTTCGCCGATGTCGACCGGCTGGGGCAGGTAACCGAAAATTTCACCTATACCCGCAAACACATCGAACAGGTGCTGGCGCTCGATTTGGTAGATGTCGAAGCGATAAAGTCCGCCGGTTTTACGGTGGCCATCGACTGTGTCAATTCGGTGGGCGGCTTAGCCGTTCCTGCTTTGCTGGAAGCATTGGGCGTGAAGAAAATCGAAAAGCTCAATTGCGAACCCACAGGCGATTTTGCGCACAATCCCGAACCGTTGCCGGAGCATCTGACCGAAATATCGGCCTGTATGAAACAGGGCGGTGCCGATGTCGGTTTTGTCGTAGACCCCGATGTCGACCGGCTGGCGCTGATTTGCGAGAACGGCGATATGTTCGGTGAAGAATACACGTTGGTTGCGGTAGCCGACTATGTCCTGCAGCATACACCGGGAAATACGGTGTCGAACCTCAGTTCCTCTCGGGCGCTTCGGGATGTTACCCGTGCCTACGGACAGCAGTACAGTGCCGCTGCCGTAGGAGAGGTCAACGTGGTTGCCAAAATGAAAGAGACGAACGCCGTTATCGGTGGCGAAGGCAATGGCGGGGTTATCTATCCGGCCAGTCATTACGGCCGGGATGCGCTGGTAGGCATCGCTTTGTTCCTGACCTGGCTGGCCAAGTCCGGCAAAAAGGTGAGTGAGTTGCGGGCGTCCTATCCCGCATACAGCATTGCCAAACAGAAAGTGCAGCTCACTCCCGGCATTGATGTCGATGCCCTGCTGGTAGCGGTGAAAGAGAAATACGCACAATACGATATTACCGATATCGACGGTGTTAAAATCGATTTCCCCGACCGGTGGGTCCATCTGCGCAAGTCGAATACCGAACCCATCATCCGGGTGTATGCCGAAGCGGCTACACCGGCATTGGCCGAAGAGACAGCGGCCGGAGTGATGTCCGTTATCCGGCAGATGGTTTCGGAATAACAGCCTCAGGCAATTTTATTCGTACAGAAAAGCGTACTCGTCTGCAATCTCTTCCGCTATACGGGACAGTCGGGTCGGGTTCTCATCGGGTAGGAGGGGGAATGCGTTTTTTATAAACTCGGCGCTTTCCCGGTCGGTACACATGATTCGTTTCAGGCTGTTTAGGGCCGCTTGCAGGACGGGGTGTGAAAATTGCTCCGAACAACCGGTTACCGTCTGCGTGATAACCGATAACCGTTCCGGACTGAATCCGGCTTTCGGTCCGGCAATGCGGGCGAGAAGCTGAAATCCGGTGTACCGGAGCATTTCATTCTCCGACGAAATCCATTCGACGGCTTTCTCTTCAGCATACGGAACCCGGTTGAAAAGATGCATACAGCACAGGTCGGCAATTTCCCGGTAAGGGATGCTTTCGGCCCATTGCTGCATGGTTTCGGGGCGGAATTCATGTACGGGATAGAGTAAGACGGCCAGCATTTTCGATTCCCGGATATTTTCTTTCCACAACTGTCCGGCCAGTACCGCATCCGGTTCATACTTTCCGGCGATGCGCCTGATGAGCGGCAGCGTGAGTCCGAAGTTGATTTTGTAATCGACCCCCTTTTCCCGCATGCTGTTCGATACGATGCCGTTCATGGCCCGCCGGAACTGCCGTTTTATCTCTTGCAATGAATCCATATTATATGAGGAAATGAAAAAGATAAGAACAGACAGCCGCCCGTCTGCTCTTATCTTTTGGGTGTTGTTCAATTAATAGTTGTAGGTCGGCAGGAACGAAAACTCTTTGGAGTAACGCAGCATCTGGTCGACATATCCCTCTTCGTAGGAAACGGTTACATCGGCAATCTTTCCCTTCTTGTCGGTCACGACCGTGTACACCGGATTGACAAATCCTTTGTAGGGAGCGATGTCCAGTTTTTTATAGCGGTCGAGTACCTCCCGGTGCAGTTCGGGGTCGACCTTGACACCGTAAGTCTCTACCAAATCCCGTCCGGCCTCGTAGTCGCCGGTCGATTTGATGCGCTGTATCTCGGCCAGCAGTTCGCCCAGCAGCGTCCGCATCTTTTCGTAGTCATTCACCACGACATACGTTTTGCCGTCCCGTTTTTTCAGCTCTGCCACTTTGTCGTCGGCCCCTTTCTCGAAGACATACCGGGCAATCAGCTGGCGGTTGCGCATGTGGGCTTCTTCGATATTCTTGCCCGGTTCTATGCGGGTAAGCTGGGTCATCAGTCCGTTCATCATATAGCGGTAATATTCCGCCTTGTAGGCTTCGGCATTCGGCAGCAGATTCAGCTCCACGATTTTGGGGTCGGCCATGTAGTACAGGGCAAACAGGTCGGCACGGGCCTCTTCGAGAGTAGAACTGTGGGCTTTCAAGGCATCCGGGTCGGTGCCGGGAAGCAATTTTCCGGAAGCATGGCCCAGACATTCGTGCAGGTCGGTATGCAGGTTGTCGGACTGGAATCCGTAAACCTCCAGCAATTTCCGTTCCGCATCGCTCCAGACGAACTCTTCGTTGAATCCGTTACCCTGCGCCGCCTTGTCATACGCTTCGGTAATGTTCTCTATCGTTACGGATTTGGAACCGTGTTCGTGCCGTATCCAGTTGGAGTTGGGCAGGTTGATGCCGATGGCGGTGGAAGGGTAGGTGTCGCCTCCTAAAATGGCGGCGGTAATGACTTTGGCCGATACGCCTTTTACCGTCTCTTTTTTGAACCGGCTGTCGACCGGAGAGTTATCCTCGAACCATTGTGCGTTGGAGCTGATGATTTGCGTGCGGCCCGAAGCCTGTTTGTTCTTGAAATTGACCAATGCCTCCCAGCTGGCTTTCATGCCCAGAGGGTCGCCGTATGATTCGGTGAATCCGTTGACGAAATCGATGTCCGAATCCAAATCGTTCACCCACAGGATGGCGTATTCGTCAAACGCTTTCAAATCGCCCGTCTTATAATAGGAAATCAACTTTTCGATAACAGCTTTCTGCTGTTCGTTTTCAGCCGCTTTGGCCGCTTTTTCCAGCCAGTACACCACTTTTTTGAGCGCATCGGAGTAGAGACCGCCGATTTTGTACACCCGTTCTTCGACTTTTCCGTTCTTTTTCACCAGACGGCTGTTAAGCCCGTAGGAGACAGGGTGCGGGTCATCGGGGTCTTTCAGGTTGTTGTAAAATGCTTCGGCTTCGGCTTGCGTAACACCGTCATAATAGTTCCCGGCCGATGTGACGACCAGATCCTCGCCTTCCGTCTGGTTGACCCGTTTGGCGTCGACAGTCGGGTCGAAGATGACCGGACAGATGTGGGCCAGCAGCTGTTCGACCGTCTCTTTCTTTTCCAGCGGGAGGTATTTCGGAGCGATGGATTTGACCGCCTGCTCGAAAAAAGCCTGGCTGAATTCCGGCGTGAATTTGTCGGTGGCGTAATGGTGGTGGATGCCGTTGGCGAACCACACCTGTTTCAGATAGGTCTCCAGCGCTTTGAAATCGGCCGTGTTGCGGTCGCCTTGATATTGCGTGTAAACGGCTTCGAGCGTGCGGCGAATCGCCAGGTTCCATTTCCCGTTCTGGTCATAGATGATGTCCCGGCCGGCAATGGCGGCTTGAGACAGATAATATAAAAGTTCTTTTTGCGGCAGGGTCAGCTCCTCGAATCCCGGAACTTTGTACCGCAAAACCTCCAGATCGGCAAACCGGTCGACCCGGTAGAACGGGTCGGCTTCGGCCAATGCCGGACTCGATACAGAGAATGTTGCAGTTGCAATCATTGTCAAAACAGTTTTTTTCATAATTCGTAATATCTATTCTTGTTTTCGGATAAACAGCTCTTTGCGTGTTTTATCGGAACAAAGGTAATGAAATACTTTGATTATTCTCTTTTTCTGTTTTGTATAATCGGCGCCGAATGTGTAATTTTGCCCGATTTTTATAATTTTCTTCTGTCCCGGACACCGATTTTTTACAGCTGCGGCCGGGAGTAGGAAAGGAGGATGGACAATGAGTAAATCTGTAATAGCCGATACCGCTGCGGAACCGCAGGCGAACCCGGTGTTGTGGAACAGCAATTATCTGAAAGTGTGGGTGGCCAATTTTATGCTCTTTTTTGCTTTTTACCTGCTTACTCCGCTTTTGCCCCTTTATCTGCGTGACACCTTTGCCGCCGACAAGGCGATGATTGGAGCCGTATTGAGCGGATATACCCTCACCGCCCTGCTGGTACGCCCTTTCAGCGGCTTTGTCGTCGATACGTTTCCCCGCAAAAAAGTGCTGTTGATTTGCTATTTTTGTTTCGCCCTGCTCTTTGCCGGTTATTTCATTACCGCCTCGCTGCTGTTGTTTGCGGTGGTGCGCACGCTGCACGGAGCCCCTTTCGGTGCCACGACGGTGGCCAACAGCACGATGGCTATCGATGTACTGGCGCCCGAACGGCGCACCGAAGGTATCGGTTATTATGGACTCAGCAACAACATCGCTATGGCCACCGGCCCGTCGACCGGCTTGTATCTCTACCATACCGTTCACGATTTCAATCTGCTGTTTGCCCTGTCGCTGCTGATTGCCTTTGTCGGTTTTTTTATAGATTCCACCATCTCCTGCCGGGAGCGGCAGCCGGTTCCCCGCAATCAGAAACTGTCGCTCGACCGGTTTATTTTGCTGTCGGGTTGGAGCGAAGGACTCTGTATCGTGTCGTTTGCCTTCTCTTTCGGGGTAATATCCACCTATATCGCCATATATAGCGAGGAAGTGATGCACATTACTTCCGGTTCGGGTACCTTTTTTATGTTGCTGGCTTTGGGGCTGATTCTGTCGAGACTGGTGGGCAGCCGTTCGCTGCGCAAAGGCAAGATTGTTCTGAATGCATCGGCCGGCATGACGCTTTCCATGTTCGGTTATCTCCTTTTCACCGCCCTGCCCAATATATACGGTTATTATATGGCGGCCCTTCTGATAGGACTGGGCAACGGCCACATGTTTCCGGCCATGCAGACGATGTTTATCAATCTCGCTCCGCACGACCGTCGGGGGACGGCCAATTCGACCCTGCTTACCTCATGGGATATCGGTATCGGCATCGGGATTGTCGGCGGCGGTACGGTAGCCGAGCATTACGGCGGATACACTTCCGCTTTCTGGATTGCCTTTGCAGTCAATGCCGCCGGTGTTCTGTTCTATTTTCTGCATGCACGCGGCAGTTTTCTCCGGCACCGGCTTCGTTAATGGAACCCGTCAGGAGAGGGCTGTACGGCGCATTTATTTGTCGAGCGATTTCTTGATATTGCTGAATACCTTGTTCAGCAACTGTTGCGCCAGTACGATTTCTTCATCGGTCAGCCCCTGCAGGGCGACCTCTTTGGTGCGGGTCACGACGGGCTGGGTCATCTCGTCGAGCTTCCGTCCCTTTTCCGTCAGGTTGATGATGTTTATCCGCCGGTCGTGCTGGCTGGTCGTCCGGGTCACCAGCTGCTGTTTTTCCAGGTTGTCGATGAGGCGTGTCATACTCGGTTTGTCTTTGAACGTGGCATTGCACAACTCCTGCTGGTTGACGCCGTCTTTTTCCCATAAATAATAGAGGACAGACCACTGTTCGGGTGTAATATCGATATTCTCTTTGCGGAAACTGCGGTACATTTTCCGGTTGATGGCCGCCGATATCTTTCCACTCAATACGACGAATACGGTTTCAATGTCTAATGTCGAGAAGTTCATACTATAATAATTGCGTAGACAACAAAGATAGCCTTTTTTATTGTATTATGAAAAAATAGGCCCGAAAATGTGAAAAGACCCGGCGGTTCGGGGCCGAAATATGATAAAATTTGTCGAAAGATATTGCAGGTATATAAATAATTGCTACCTTTGCACCGCATAAAAATTTTATTCAACTAACAAGTTAATCTGAATGAGTATGAATCAGTATGAAACCGTTTTCATTTTAACTCCCGTTTTGTCTGACGTACAGATGAAGGAAGCGGTAGACAAATTCAAAGGTATTTTGGTTGCCGAAGGTGCCGAAATTATCAATGAAGAAAACTGGGGATTGCGCAAATTGGCCTATCCTATCCAGAAAAAATCGACAGGGTTTTACCAACTGTTGGAGTTTAACGCAGACCCCGCTGTTATCGCCAAACTGGAAGTTAACTTCCGTCGGGACGAAAGAGTTATCCGTTTCTTGACCTTCAAGATGGATAAATTCGCTGCAGAATATGCTGCAAAAAGAAGAAGTGTTAAATCTAAAGATGTAAAGGAGAACTAAGTCATGGCACAGCAAAATCAGTCCGAAATCAGATATTTGACTCCTCCCTCGGTGGATATCAAAAAGAAAAAATATTGCCGTTTCAAGAAAAGCGGGATTAAGTATATCGATTACAAAGATCCCGAATTCTTGAAAAAATTCCTGAACGAGCAGGGTAAAATTTTGCCCCGTCGTATCACCGGTACTTCGCTGAAGTTTCAACGTCGTGTTGCACAGGCTGTGAAAAGAGCTCGCCACCTGGCGTTACTTCCTTATGTAACAGACATGATGAAATAATTAAAAGAAGGAGGACAGAATAATGCAAGTAATATTAAAAGAAAATGTATTGAATCTTGGGTATAAAGATGACGTGGTAACGGTGAAAAACGGTTACGGACGCAACTACTTAATCCCTCAAGGTAAAGCCGTTATCGCTACTCCTTCTGCATTGAAGATGTTAGCCGAAGATATGAAACAACGGGCTCACAAACTCGAAAAAATCAAAAATGATGCCGTTGAACTGGCCGCCAAACTGGAAGGGGTTTCCCTGACTATCGGTGCCAAGACCAGCTCTACCGGCAAAATTTTCGGTTCGGTTACCAATATCCAGATTGCCGAATCTCTCGCCAAACTGGGTTACGAGGTAGACCGTAAAGTAATCTACATCAAAGAAGCCGTGAAAGAAGTCGGTTCTTACAAGGCTGTATTGAAACTTCACAAAGAAGTCAGTGTAGATATACCTTTCGAGGTGGTTACCGAATAAAGAACAACAACACACCGGAATAAAAAAACCGGGACTCGTCAGAGTTCCGGTTTTTTGCATTTTTCCATACCCCGTTTAAAACAGTTCAGCAAGAGCGGCCACCCGCAAATAGTCTTTTCCCGAAAACGGTTCGGGTGAATCAGTGTTTCAGGTAAGGGGAGACAATCTCCTTCCATAACAGGTAGCCGTTGCCCAGCAGATGCAGTCCGTCGTTGGAGTATTGAGGGTCCATCTTGCCGCAAGGGAGGGCAAAGCGGGAATAGAGATCGATATAGGTTACCTCTTCTTCGCGGGTAATCTGCTGGAGAAGCCGATTGATTTCACCGACCATTTCCCACCGGGAGGTATGCCCCTCGAACATATTGTAATGAGGCGTGACCGGCAAAATACTCTGTATGAACAGTTCCGTTTGAGGAGAATCCTGTTTTATTTTCCGGATGATTTTGTGTATGCCGGTAGCGATAGAGTCGGCAGAAGTTCCCCTTGCAATATCGTTGACACCGATTAACAGAAATAGCTGGGCCGGTTTTCCCGCCAGCAATGTCGGAAGCCGGTCGTATACCCCTTCGACGATGTTGCCGCTGATTCCCCGATTCTTGACGTGCGGATTTTCAAACAATTCGTGCCATTCTCCGGCATCGGTAATGCTGTTGCCCACGAAAAGAATATCGTCCGATGTGGCCGGAAGAACCTCAAAAAGAGACGCCCGCTGGTAATAATAAGGGGCATATTGGGGGGCCTGTTTTTTTTGCTCTTGTGCCCAAACTCCGGTTGTCAGTAAAAGAAAACCCAGAAAAAACCATCCTTTTTTCATAGCTGTATTGTTTTTTTTCAAAAATAGTAAAATCGAATGAAATCTGCAACCGGTTTTATTGCGGAATATATCCCTTGAACTTTCCCGTAAGTTCGTTTTTCATCAGATATTGGGCTGTCTGCAACATGGAGAACGCATAGTTTTTCATCTGCACCTGTGCTTCGGTCTGCTCTGTCGGGCCGTTCTCTTCACAGTTGTCGATTTGCAGGAGCCACTCCTGCTGTCCTTTGGGTTTGTTGATATAAAACAGCTCTTCGTTCAGGCATCCGATAGCATCGTCAGAGGTAAAGAAAATATACGGTCGGCTTTCCTGCAGGAGATTGATACCGAATCCGTTGTTGATATACGAGATGTTCAGCAGGCCGAGCAGGGTGGGTGCGAGGTCTATCTGGCCGCCCAAAGCCCCGATTGGTTGAGGTTCGATGTTGCCGGGACTGTAGAACAGGCAGGGCACATGATTGTAGGAGAGAGGCATGTCGCTCCGGAGTTCGCCCACCTTTTTCCCGTGATCGCCGACAAATACGAACAGCGTATTGGAAAACCAGGATGCCGCCGCTGCCTTTTTCATAAATTCGCCCAAAGCGTAATCGGCAAATTCGACGATGCGCATTTCGTCGGTTGAGCTGTGAGCCTTGAAATGTTCCGGTACGACATAGGGCGGATGATTGCTGATGCTGAGCAGTACACAGAAAAACGGTTTTTCGTCTTTGGCCGTCCCGTTCAATACGTTCAGGGCATAGTCATACAGAAAATCGTCCTGCACCCCGAAACTGTTGACGACCTTTTCTCTGGGGTAATTTTCCTGTGCATATATGCGGTTGAATCCGTTGGTACGCAGAAATCCGTTCATGTTGTCATATTGGGATTCGTGAGTCATGAAAAACAGCGTTTCGTAACCGTTGTCCTGCAATATGGTAGGTAGTCCGGCATAAAAAGGAATGACAGCCCCTTTCATCGAGTTGCGCTGCATCAATGCCGGGTAAGAGTAAAGAACCGAATGAATGGCATGGTTGGTGTGTGTGCCGGCCGAAAAGAACCGGTCGAAACAGAGCGACACCTGCGCCAGACTGTCGAGCGTCGGGGTCAGGTGCGCATGGTTTCCGTAGCGCTCCATCAGTTTGGCCGACATCGATTCCATAAGCACCAGCACTACATTCTGACGTGTAGGTTCTGCTGTTGCCGTCACCTGTCGGGCAATCGGGGATATGTCGGGCAGCGTATCGGTGATGTGCAGCAGCTCCCGGACCGACTGTACAGCCTCTTCATCGTTCATTAAGTCAATCCCCTTGTATTCGGATTTGGAGGCCTCCAGAGAACTTCTCAGCAGATTGAAGGTGGGCGGGATTCCCAACTGATTGAGGAATGTGTTGTTGCAGTAATAGGCCGCACTTACCTTGATAGGATTGTAGCCGATGCGACCCCGTATGCCGAACAGACAACCGCCGATAAGCAGAGCCGAGCAGAGAAATATGACGGCTTTTTCACGCCAGTTTGACGGCTGGCAGGAAAGACCGTTTAACAGCTGTCTTAAAAGCCGGTGGGTCAGTCGGCAGAACAGCAGGATGGCCCCGACAGCCAGCAGGACGGCCAACAGGTACGACCGCTCTCCGAGCATCATTCCCGCAGTGGTTTTCCAATATCCGAACCAGTTGAATACAGAGGCGTTTATATGTTTAAAAAAATAGTTGAAATAAGGAATATCGGCCGCCGATATCATCCATGCGATGCTGTAAAAGATGGCAAAAAACAGATATATTCCCTGATACAGCCGTTTCCCGTAATAGTTGAACAGAGCCGATACGGAACAGACGGTCAGCGGTATGAGGAAAATATAACAGGCAATGACATTATCCATCCATATCCCTCGTACGAAAGCCGGAAAAACCATCCGGAGCGACCGGCTTGCCGCATCGAGACCGGCATATCCCTGAATGAACAGTATACAGCGGAATACCGTGAAAAACAGCAGTCCGAGCAGGTGGGTGGAGACCAGATAACGCAATGACTGTAAATAGGATTTCATGAGCGGAAGATATATTTAAAAGATACGCCCGGAACCTCCGGCAACCGGAGGTTCCGGGACGTTTGCTCCAAAATTTGTAAGCTGCGGGAGCGTTGTAAGTCGTTATTTCTCGATATGACGGACAATCGTCTGTTCCCGGTCGGGCCCGACCGATACGATTTTGATGGGTACTTCGAGCTCTTTTTCGAGGAAAGCGATATAATCGCTGAATGCCTTCGGGAACTCGGTTTCGCTCTGTATCCCTGTCATGTCGCACTGCCAGCCCGGAAGTTCTACATAAACCGGTTCGATGTCGTCTCCGATTTCGAAGGGGAACTGGCGGGTCTCTTCTCCGTTTATCTTGTAGGCCACGCAGGCTTTAATCGTTTCGAACGTGTCGAGAACGTCGCTTTTCATCATAATCAGGTGGGTTACCCCGTCGACCATGATGGCATATTTCAAAGCGACCAGATCAATCCAGCCGCAGCGGCGCGACCGTCCGGTCACCGCCCCGAACTCGTGACCGATAGCCCGGATTTTCTCTCCCGTTTCATCGGATAGTTCCGTAGGGAACGGACCGCTGCCCACACGGGTGCAATAGGCTTTGAAGATACCGTATACATTGCCTATTCTGTTGGGAGCTACCCCCAGTCCGGTACAGGCACCGGCGCAGACGGTATTCGAAGAGGTGACAAACGGGTAGGAGCCGAAATCGATGTCGAGCAGTGTCCCCTGCGCCCCTTCGGCCAGCACCGATTTCCCCGATTTCAGATAGCCGTTGATGACATGTTCGCTGTCGATTAAATGGAACTGTTTCAGATATTCGATGGCATCGAACCACTGTTTTTCCAGTTCGGCGATATCGTAATCGTAGTTCAGCGATTGCAGAATCGCTTCGTGCCGGGCTTTGGCTTTGGCATATTTTTCGTTGAAATTGTGGAGCAAGTCTCCGACACGCAGCCCGTTGCGGCTGATTTTGTCGGTATAAGTGGGGCCGATGCCTTTTCCCGTAGTACCAATCTTGGCATCGCCTTTGGCAGCTTCGTAAGCTGCATCGAGAATGCGGTGGGTCGGCAGAATCAGATGGGCCTTTTTCGAGATATAAAGCTGTTTGGTCAGGTCGTGTCCGCTTTCGGCCAGACTTTCGGCCTCTATTTTAAACAGCAGCGGGTCGAGAACCACTCCGTTTCCGATGATATTGATTTTTCCTCCCTGAAATATGCCGGAAGGGATGGAGCGGAGCACATATTTCTGTCCGTCGAATTCCAACGTGTGACCGGCATTGGGGCCACCTTGAAAACGGGTAATCACATCATAGTTGGGGGTGAGAACATCCACAACTTTGCCCTTGCCTTCGTCACCCCATTGCAATCCTAACAAAACGTCTACTTTCATTGGTATAATATAATTATATATTCAAAAAAAATCCGTCTATTTGCAGACGGCTTTGGTTTTCTTTTTTTCTCCCTGTGTACACCGGTTGCAAATACCATATACATAAAGAGCGTAATACGAAGTCGTAAATTTCTTGAACTTCTTGTTCGACAATACGTTGATAATTTCCTGATCCTTGACCTCCTGCACCTTTCCGCACCGGGAGCAAATCAAGTGGTGGTGGTTTACCGTATTGTAGGACTTCTCGTATTGGGCCGGGTGATTTCCGAACTGGTGTTTGCGCACCAGACCGGCATCCACGAAAAGATCGATGGAATTGTAAACGGTCGCTTTGCTCACCCGGTATTTCCCGTCGACCATAAAATCGTACAGCGAATCCACATCGAAATGCTCATTTGTCGAATAAATCCGCTCCAATATGGCGTATCGCTCCGGTGTTTTCCGCAGTTTTTTCCCCTCCAGATATTGGGTCAGCTTCTGTTTTACAATCTCTTTGGTCTTTTCTTCCAGCATACGTTATACTCCCGATTGCCAAAGATAAGTATATTTTTTTATATATCCGAATGATAAATGTTTTCCGGCTGAAATATCGTCCCTGTTTTTCGGTTATCGTTTGCAGATCGAGGCAAAGTCGCAATATTTGCAAATCTCCGTATCGGCCGTTTGTTCAAACGGTATGCGTTCGTCGAAAATTTCAGTGACACACCGGTTGAAATGGTCGGTGAACTCGGTTTTTATTTTGCCGAAGTCGCTGACCGTTTCATTCCCGTCGGCAGTTTTTGCCTTTATCTCCCATTCAAATTGCGGTTTAAACAATGCCCGCAGATAATAAATGCCCGGTTTCACTATTTTTTCAGGAGCCGTTTGCGCATACATCATCGAATACATGAATACCTGTAAAACAGCCTTTGGCCGAGTCTTCGCCTTTTTGTCGAAGAGTTCGGACATCTGGCTGTAAACAATCTCTTTCTGTTTGGAGGGAAAAGCACCGCTTTTGTAGTCGATGATGCGCACCGTCCCGTTCACCTCGTCTACCCGGTCGATAAACGCTTTTAACCGGACGGTAAGCCCCTCCGACACCGTATGCTCCAGCTCCATCCGGCGTTCCGATTCGATATAGATGAATGGCGTCCGCATCCGGTCGATATCCAGCGTCTTTTTCACATATTTGCGTATGATTTCCCCGATGAGGTAATTCTGCCCTGTCAGCCGTTGCGGCGTTTTCCGCTGGTAATAACACCGGGCAAAAGCCTGTTCGATAAGCTCGGTCAGCAACTTGTTGTCTTTCTGTATCTTGGCTAAAGCATCACCCATTACCAGTTTCCCTTTGAACCGGTTGTAAATGCACTCCATGACATGGTGGTAGATGCTGCCGAACGTGTTGGCTTCGACACTTTCCGCAACATCGTCGTCGGGTGAAAGCTGTTCGACCGATTGCAGATAGAATTTCAGCGGGCAGTTGATATAGGTGTTGATGGCACTGGCCGACAATGCCCGGTCGCCGCCGGCGAGAAACCGCCGGAGCCGTTCCTGCACCCGGCCGGTCTTTTGCACCGATAGAGTCTCCGTCTCGTGAGTGGAGATGTCATATGTCACCAGCTTTTCCTCCATAGGAAGCCGGAAATGGTATTTCATCTGGTAGATATACCGGCTCATCTCTCCGGTGTTCGTCCCTTCCGTTCGGGTGTCGTAAATCAGAAATATCTTTTTGGCCCGGTATATCATCCGGTAGAAATAGTAGGCATATATGCTGTCCTGATGCTCTGTGGTCGACAGCCCGAAGCCCTTGCGCAAGTTGTACGGGATGAATGTGTTGGCCACCTTTTTTACCGGAAATATTCCTTCGTTCATCGACAGGATGATTAAGTTGTCGAAGTCGAGCGCACGGGTTTCGAGAATACCCATGATTTGGAGGCCCGAAAGAGGTTCGCCCCGAAACGGAATCGATATGCTGCCGGCCATTTTGCTTAACAGCCGGAAAAAGGTGGAGACATTCATCTCGATTCGCTGTTCGTTCATCACCTCCTTCATCCGGTTGACCGTAATATAATAATGGTACAGAAATTCTTTTTCGATAGGCGAAAGGCTCTCCCCGTTTTCATCGCTGCCGGTTTCCTCCTCGTGATTTTGTTGCAGGTATTCGAGAATCGACAGCAGATAGTCGGCCGCCTCCTCCGCACGGGTCAGCGGGACGAAAATCCGTTTGAGCAGTTCATTTCGGGCCAGCTCCTGTTCCGGAATGAATATCCGGTTGTAGCGGCGTATATATTCCGACAATGCAGTCACCTCGTTTTCTCCGGATATCAGCAGATACCGGTGGGAGAGAAGCGAAAGAACTTTCTGGTGATAAAAATGGGGGATTCCGCCCATGAACCGCAGATGTTTCTGCAACTCGAAAATGCCCTCCATCAGCCCTGCGACCGGAGTATTCGACAACGTGTAACCCATCGTTACGTTAATCGGATTTATCTCTTGGGGAACGGAATACAGCATGGGCAAAAGAAGGTGTTCATCGGGCAGGACAATGGCGGTATTCATCGCCTGGTCCGGATGGGAAATCGCTTGATTCCGCAACAAATCCGACAATATGGCCCGTGCCTGTTTGGTCTGTCCAACCGCTGAAGGAATCCCGATTACCTCTATGTGGGGCACTTCTTCCGGAAGTTCGTCCGGGTCCGATATATCGTATTTCGAAGGATATTTTAACCGGTTTTCTTTCAGGAAAAAAGAAGCCTTGTTGTAACTGTCCTGCACGAGAGGCGAATCATAATCCCAGTAAAAATCGGCGATACCCATATCCCGCAGCCGCTGCATTACCATCTCTTCCGAACGGCTCAATACGTTGAGCCCGATAAAAACGATTTTCCGGTAAGGAACCGGACCCAGTTCTTTCGCCTGCGCTTTTTCCGCTACCGCTCTGAATATCATGCCTTCATAAGCCAGACCCTTGCGGTGCAACTCGTCCCGCAGGGCGAGATACAGCGGGTGCAGCAGCTGCCATATGGCCAGAAACTCCATTTTCTTCCGGCTTTCGTTGACCGGGATAAAATGCGCCCAGAATTGCCGTATGGCCTCCAGTTGATTCGGGGTCAGATAATCGAAAACCTCGTCTATCTCTTTCAGGTCCTGGATGTTCTTGAACAACTGTTCCGGGTCGGCGACATATTTGTCGACATCATCGAAATCGTTCAGCAGCATTTCTCCCCAGAATACGAAATTGTCGAACGGCTCTTCGGTGTGGCTGAGTTCCAAAAATTTCCGGTACAGTATAAACAGCATTCCCGTTTTATCGGCCGGCTGATAATCGGCCAGTTCGCAAAACAGGTCGCTGATGGTCAGTATCGGCGGCGAAAAGATAGGCTTCCCGGCTACTTCCGCAAGGTATTTCTGGAAAAACAGTCCCGCCCGCCGGTTGGGAAACACGAAAGCCATGTCCGGAAAATCATCCGCATGTTTCCGGTAAAATGTTTCGGCTATACGATATAGAAAAGGTTTCATTCTTGTCCCGGTTTGGTTCGTGTACAAAAATAATTAAAATAGATGACATTTTTTACGATATGGCAGGTCTATCTTGTTGCAGAAAAAGGATTTTTAACCGAAGAGCTGCTAACAAAAACGAAACTCGGTTGTTAGACAGATGTAACCTTTTATAGATTTGAAATATGAAAAAGTATGTTTGCACTGTTTGTGACTGGATTTACGATCCGGCAACCGGAGACCCTGACAGCGGAATAGCACCGGGAACCTCGTTCGACGATATTCCCGATGATTGGGTCTGCCCCGTATGCAACGCCGGGAAGGACAGCTTCAAAGAGGTGGACGGGTAACCCGTTTCCGGGTTATCCTGTCAGTCCGATATCGGAATGATATAGAATCCGTTGGGCCTGTTGGAGTACCGTTTTGCATGTTTTGCTTTGTCTGATGTTGTAAAATTTTTTCGGTAAAAATATGATATAAAATTTGGAGAAGCCGATTTTTAAAATTAAATTTAAACCGGGTAAAAAATTAAACCAAAAATTATAAACCATTTAAAACATTTACAATCATGACAAAGACGATAACATTCAATGAACTTCGCCGCATCAAGGACAGTTTGCCCGATGGCTCGATACATAGAATTGCCGATGAATTGAACGTGACCGTACAGACCGTACGCAATTACTTCGGTGGAAACAATTATGAATTTGGAAAAAATTGCGGATTGCATATCGAACCGGGTCCCGATGGCGGTATCGTTGTTCTGGATAACACGACGATTTACGATATGGCCATGAAAATTCTGGAAGAAGAGAATCTCTCGGCAGAGGAATAACTCTTTTTGCAGTCGGTAAATCCGGAGGGGTTCATTTCCCTCTCCGGGCCAATCTGTCCGGACTCCGAATGATATGCATTCATAAAAATATCAGTATGGATAAAGACAGATTGATAACCATTGCCATTTATACTTACGAGAAAGCGCAGATTATAAAAGGTATTCTGGAAAACGAAGATATACCGGTCGCTATTCAGAACGTAAATCTGATACAGCCGGTCATCTCGTCGGGAGTACGGGTAAGAATCCGTGAACAGGATTTGCCCCATGCGCTGCAAATTCTCGAACAATACGCTATTTTCGGGGATGAGAATGCAGAAACCGCAGAGACGGCACATGTCAAGCGCATTCTTATCCCCGTTGATTTTTCCGATTATTCCTTTAAAGCCTGCCAGATTGGTTTTGACTTTGCCCGGAATATCGAGGCCGAAGTGATGTTGTTGCACGCCTATTACAGTCCGTATTATCCCAATCTCATTCCGATTTCAGACACATTTGCCTATAATGAAGCCGAAGAAGAAGAAATCAAGCGGATACACGAGCGGGTCGAAGGCGAGATGCAGTCCTTTGTGACGGCTTTGCACAAGCGCATAGAAGACGGCCTTTTGCCCGAAATACCATTTGATTCCGTATTGAGAAAAGGAGTTCCCGAAGATGAGATACTTCGCTTCTCCAAAGAATACCGGCCGACATTGGTCATTATGGGCACACGGGGCCGAAGCCAGAAAGAAATAGATTTGATTGGCAGTGTGACGGCCGAAGTCCTCGATTCAACGAAATTCCCTGTGTTTGCCATACCGGAAAATATCCCGTTTTCAATGGTCGACAAAATAAACAATATCGCCTTTTTCACTAATTTCGACCAGCGGGATTTGATTGCACTCGATACCTTTATGCGGCTTTTCGGCGGGTTCGGATTCAAAATAACCTTTGTGCACATATCCGCCAGACAAGATGCGTGGAACGAGATAAAACTCGCCGGCATTAAGTCCTATTTTAATCGGCAGTGTCCCGGTCGGGACGTCGATTACACGCTGCTTGACAGTACCGGTTTTTTGGAAGGCGTCGAAAGCCTCGTTCGGGAAGGGAAAATTGACGTATTGGCCATAACCAGCCGCAAGCGGAATATTTTCGCCCGCCTCTTTAATCCCAGTATGGCCCACAAAATGCTTTTCCATTCCGATACGCCGCTGCTGGTCCTGCCCTCCTGAAAGCGAGCCGATGATGGGCCGGGTGAAAAGAAAAAAATGCCGGTTTATATCTGTTTTTGCCGAAAGAATACTATCTTTGTCCCGTCTGGTTCGTATATCATCGTCCGGTGAATACGATTAAAAGGGAATCGGGTGCAAATCCCGGACAGTCCCGCTGCTGTAAGCTCCTTGTCAGAGAGTCCGGACCGAAACTTTGGCCACTGTTTAAAATAAACGGGAAGGCGGTTCGACTCGGAGCAAGTCAGAAGACCTGCCATACATTATTTGCATCGGAATTTGCGAGGAATGAATTCCGGTGTCTGTTGAAACAATAACGTTCGGATAGAAACGGGAGGAGAAACGCTCCTCGTTATTTATGAGGTAATATGTCCTATTCATATTGCCTTGTTCTGCAATCTGCGAGAAAGAGGTTGTCTGCATCGGGCGGACGGCCTCTTTGCTTTTCCTTAAAAATAACCGTCCGCATCTTTTTTGGCAGCCGTTCAGAATTGCTACCTTTGCGGGCGGGAAAACAGGAAAAACAATGACCGTACAGAATCTCTATCTCTTTAATCCGGAAAACGATTTGGCCATAGCCGATGGCGGAACCCATTATATGGCCCCGCTTCGGGCCCGAATCATTGCCGGCGATTTGTCGCTGCTGCCGCTTTGGTATGCCGGAACGGAAGATTACATCCTTGTTCCGGATGCTGCCTGCCGCAGGGAAGGTGAGCGGCTGGCGGCCCGGTACGGACTTGTCTCCCGGTTTCTCTTGCCCGAAGATGTCGGGCGATACGATATATCCGGTTTTGTGACTTGGGGCTGGAGTCCGGAGATTGTCCGCCGTTTGTCCCGGTGGGGAGCCGACGTTTCCCGGCTGCCTTCGGCCGCACAATTATCCCGGCTGAAAGAGTTGTCGCATCGGGCCTGTACGGTGGATATTCTTCGTGCACTGCCCCGATACGGCTATACCGGAATTCCGGAATATTTGCCCGTACAGCTGACCTCTCCGGACGAGGTTCGCCGCTTTT
>JAFLRV010000129.1 GCA_022511245.1 Coprobacter sp. | reverse complement strand
GTTGGTATTGTTTCATGGGTTCGGTATTCCGGACATGTCACGACATGTCCCTACAGTGAAACAAAAAAGAGGCGCCGGTGACCGGAGCCTCTTTTTGTTATGCAAGTTGTCTCTTACTTATTTTCTCGTGATAAGCACTTTCGTTACTTTCTTGCCCTGACGAGCGATGTAGATACCCGGTTCGAGCTGTTTGCCGACGGCTACTTTCACACCTTGCAGCGTGTAGTATTCTACCGGTCCGTCGTTCGGGTCGATAACGGTGCTTTCGATGCCGTCGAGCTGGGTAAATATGGCTCGTACGTGTACATCACCGGCAAAGGGAGGCATGAAAATCGCTTCGTAATGACCGTCGTCTTCCTGCCAGGGGTTGTACAACTCTTCAGGATTGTACTGGTCGCTGGGAACTTCGCCTACCAGCACCTGAGACTGCTGAACATCGAACTCCCAGCCTTCTTCTGCCCGGAAGATGATGTAAAGAAGTTCCAGGTCGGCATTCAGGCCGTCGCCGTGACTCAGCTGCACGCCGCCTTCTCCGGGTTCTCCGTTATAGCACTCTACCGAACCCTGACCGGTTACTTCGTAGGTGAGGGTGTTGAGGCGGAGCGAGAAGGTCACCTCGATGGTGGTGTTCGTCTCCAGCGAGAAGGTGTAGGTGCCGCCGACGAGCTTAACGGGGGTACCGTTTACTTTTACGGTCGCTTCCATACCGGTTTCGGGCGTTACGGTGAGCACGATCTGAGATTCTGCATCGAGCACTTCTCCATCGGTCACATAGGCGTCGCCGCTCATTACCGTCATCGTGCCGCCTTCTCCGGTCGTGTGGTTAACCGTGCAGCCGAAATGGGCGGTGAGGGTAACGCTTTCTTCTCCGGTATAGATGTAGGTGGCGGTCGAGATTACGTTTCCGTCGAGGTCATTGGTCCAGTTCTTGAACGCATAGTCGGGATTGGCCGCAGCCTGTACCTCTACCGACTTCTGTGTCGTTGTCACGGTATTGTCTTCTTCGGGTTCGGGGTCGACGATGGCTACGGTTCCGAAATCGGGATTGGCGTTTTCTACCGTAATGGTGCGCGGGTTGTCGTATTCGCTGGAGGGAATGCGCAGGATGAAGTCGAGCACAAGACCGCCGTCGTCGTCAATCGTGTTGCCGACGGCTCTGGTGAGGACACCGCAGGGGTCTACGCTTCTCGGCTGCACAACATAGCGCATCCGGTAATCGCCGCCTTTTATTTTTTCCGGAATGGTAACGCCCGGCAGGGCGGATTTGGAGCTCTTGGAAAGCTCGATATAGACGCTTTCTTCGGTTACGGTACCCAGACTATTGTAATATGTACCCGAAGTCTTGTCGTAATAAGCGTTGTACGACACGAGGTCATTGCCTTCTTTGGCCGAGAAATTGTCGTTCATCTCTATTTCATCGAGACTGAACCCGTTGCGGCCCCAGTCGACGAATACGCAGGATCCTACATACCAGCCGTTGCCTTTGGTGGAGAAATTAACCGTCGCTCCGGGCTCGGAATTGAACACTTGCGCGGTAGCGTCTTTGTAACAGCTGCGGCCAGAGGCATTTCCGTCGGTCGTAATCGTGAGGGTGTTGCCGAGATTGTCGGATACGGTCATTTCACTCAGGAAGTGTCCGGTATCGAACGTGTTTACGTCGGGATAGCAATATCCTTCTTCGAATTGTGCCGAAACGGTGACATCGTCTGTAGGCTCATAGGTGGTGAGTTCATAGGTTGCGGGGGCATAGGGCTGACCGTCGACCAGGAACGAAACGAGCCGGTGGAGTTCGCTGGCGGCAGCCGAGAAGATGAGTTCGGTGCCTTCCACAACCGTTTCGCCCGAACGGAGCAGAACCACCTGGTTGCCTTCGGTGATATAGGAAACGGTAACCGTTCCGCCTTCGGGCTGTTCGATGGTCACCGTGAGGTTGCGCCGCACATGCGACATAATGGTCAGCGTGGCGTCGGCCTCAGGCATCGTAAACGCATAGTAGGAACCGGCCACATCCGTAGTCAGGGAGAGCGTATCGCCCTCGAACTTCACGCCTTCGAAAACGACGTCGGAGGGAACTTCATCGATGAACAGACGCAGGCTGGTTCCTTCGGGAACTCGGGTCAAATCGGTAACCTCTTCGCCGCCGGCTGTCGTCAGCCGATAGGTTATGTTGTTCTCATTGTTCACGGTCAGCTCCGAGAAGTTGTTGGAAAGGGCGATTTCGATGCCCTCTTTGTCCAAATCGGAGGTCAGGATGAAGGTGCTGCCGTTGGATACGCTCTGTCCGAGAATGGTGATACTGGAAATTTCGTAACCGGCTGCGGGCACGACATCGACCTGTATTTCGGTATTGGCGGCCAGTGTCTGCTCTCCGACGGGCAAGACTTCTTCGTTGTCGACCGTAGTAAAGGTGAGCGTCTGTATGTTGGCAAAGTCGCTGGCTGCGGGAACCGTAAAGGTTACGTTTCCGCGATCGATATTACGGCCGGCTGTCAATGTGGGCGCCGCCTCTTCATTCTTGTAGGTTCCGTTGCTGTTGACCAGACCGGATTGGGCTCCCCAATAGGCCGAGCCGGTGTATTTCATGTAAACGGCGTTATAACCGCCTACGGCATTCGTGCCGAAAGCCGTATTGACGAACTGACCGGTCGTGCCCTCTGCCACCTCGTCGAGCGTATAGCCCGAAGCCAGGCTCTCCAGTGCATAGGGATTGGTGTTGGAGAGTGCCGCTTCGTCGTCGTCCAACGCCTTGTTGAAGATGGCGATACCGTCGATATCGCAGGTGATTCCGAAACTGCCGAAATGGAAATCACCGTCGGCCCACGGATAGAACACTTTTCTGCCCATGTCGCACTCTTTCACCCGATTGCCGTCGAGATAGAAGCGGAATTTCTGATTCGTGTTGTCGATAACCACCAGGTAGTAGTGCCAGGCGTTCAGGGTGGTGGTGCCCAAATTATCGACACCTTCGATACCGCCTATACCGAAGTCGCCTGAGCCGTGTCCGCCCATGGACAGCTTGTTGCTGGTGTCAATCATAAGCACCCAGTTTCCGTTGGTGTTCATGTGCTCGGACGTACCGAAGTCCATCAACATACCTTTACCGCCGGAAAGAACCGAACGGGTATTAATCCACGCTCCGACCGAGTAGTCTTCGGTTCCGTCCATCTGGGAGTTCTGCTTGTTGGCTGCCGCAACGTACGATTTCCGGGTATACCCCGTAGCTTCGTAGGGCACCTTAATACGGTGGTCGTACAGGCCGGACGCAGAACTGGAATAGGTCGTACGCACTTTCTGTACCGCCTTGTTTTCCGTCTGGGTCTGGGCAAACATCCCCCCCGACATGAGCAATGCGGTCAGAAACAAAAGTAAACATTTTCTCATTGCTGTAAATTTTTAATTTAAGTAATTAATAACTAAGTATGTGTGTGATTCCTGTTTGTCTTATCTATTCTATCGCAACCTGCCCTCCGGCATGCTGCTTCGCCGTTGTAAACCTTTAACTTAATTCCGGATTCAGCTCTCAAATATATTATTATAATAATAAAAAAAGAGATTCTGCAGTGTTAAAAAAGCCAAAAAACAAAAAACAGGGCGGTTTTGTCGGGGCCGGGACCGTTCCTGCCCGGTACGGCCCGGAAGAGAAAAAAAATTAATTTTGCCGGGAAATGTTCGTCATGTCGATTCGTTTTTCTATTTTTGCGGCCATTAATTATAAAAAGGTGACGCCCATGTCGAAAAATTTAGTCATTGTCGAGTCCCCAGCCAAAGCCAAAACGATAGAGAAGTTTCTGGGAAAAGATTTCAAAGTGCTGTCGAGTTACGGTCATATCCGTGACCTGAAAAAGAAATCTTTCAGTATCGACATCGAACACGACTATGCCCCCATATACGAAATACCCGCCGACAAGGAGAAGGTGGTGGAGTCGCTGAAAAACGCAGCCCGCAAGGCCGAAACGGTATGGATTGCTTCCGATGAGGACCGGGAGGGTGAGGCTATCGCCTGGCACCTGGCCGAAGTGCTCGGCCTGCAGCCGGAGACGACCCGCCGCATCGTTTTTCACGAAATTACGCAAACGGCCATACTGGAGGCCATCGAGCATCCGAGAGCGATCGACATCGACCGGGTGAACGCCCAACAGGCCCGCCGCATCCTCGACCGCATCGTGGGTTTTGAACTCTCTCCGGTGCTGTGGCGCAAAGTGAAACCGGCCCTGTCGGCCGGACGGGTGCAGTCGGTGGCCGTGCGCCTTATCGCCGAACGGGAAAACGAAATACGCCGGTTCACGGCCGAAAACTGGTTCCGGGCAGTGGCGACATTCTCCGTGCCGACCGAAAACGGCGGAACGGCCTGCCTGAAAGCGGAACTGAACCGCCGGCTGAAAAACCGGGAGGAGGCGGCCGCTTTTCTCGAAGCCTGCCGGGACGCCCGGTTCTCGATTGCCGATATCGCCGTGCGACCCGCCCGGAAAACGCCGCCGCCCCCCTTCACGACCTCGACCCTGCAACAGGAGGCAGCCCGCAAACTGGGCTTCTCGGTGGCTCAGACCATGATGACCGCCCAACGGCTTTACGAGGCGGGATTCATCACCTATATGCGTACCGACTCGGTCAACCTCTCGCAGCTGGCCCTCAACTCCGCCCGCAAAGAGATTGCCGACTCGCTGGGCGAACGCTATCACAAAGCCCGCCGCTACCGCACCCAGAGCAAAGGGGCGCAGGAGGCGCACGAGGCGATACGCCCCACTTACATCGACCGGCACGCCATCGAGGGTACGGCGGCCGAACGCCGGCTCTACGAACTGATCTGGAAACGCACCGTCGCCTCGCAGATGAGCGACGCCGAACTGGAAAAGACGACGGTGACCATCGACATATCTTCCCGTGACGAGAAATTCGTGGCTACCGGCGAGGTGCTTACCTTCGACGGCTATCTGAAAGTGTATCTGGAATCGAAAGAGGAGGAGGGCGACGGCGAAAACGCCAAAGAACTGCTCCCCCCGATGTCGAAAGGGGAGTCGCTGACCCTCAGCGACATGGAGGTTACCGAACGGTTCACGCAGTGCCCGTCACGCTATACGGAAGCCAGCCTCGTGCACAAAATGGAGGAGTTAGGCATCGGCCGCCCCTCGACCTATGCCCCCACCATATCGACGATTCAGCAGCGGGAGTATGTGGAAAAATGCAACTTCGAAGGCTCGGAACGGCAGTACCTCACCCTGCGGCTGGCCAACGGCAAAGTGCAGGAGAAGGTGAAAAAAGAGAAAACCGGCGCCGAAAAGGGCAAACTGGCTCCCACCGATACGGGTATCGTGGTGAACGACTATCTGGTGGAGTTTTTCCCCGATATCATGGATTACAACTTCACGGCCAACGTGGAACAGACGTTCGACGATATCGCCGAAGGAAAACTGGACTGGCCGCAGGCCATCGACCGGTTCTACAAACTGTTCCACCCGGTGGTGCAGTCGGCGCTGGAGACGAAAACGGGCCACAAGGTGGGCGAACGCCTGCTCGGTACCGACCCCGTTTCGGGCAAACCGGTATCGGTGAAAATCGGCCGCTTCGGCCCGCTGGTGCAAATCGGGTCGCCCGAAGATGCGGAAAAACCCCGCTTCGCCTCGCTGCTCAAAGGTCAGTCGATGGCGACAATCACGCTCGATGAGGCGCTCTCGCTCTTCGACCTGCCCCGTACTCTGGGCGACTACGAAGGCAAAACGGTGACGGTGGGTATCGGCAAATTCGGCCCCTATATCCGCCACGACGGCAAATATGTTTCGCTGCCCAAATCGCTGGAACCGCTCTCGGTGTCGATAGACGACGCCATCGCCCTGATTGCGGCCAAACGGGAGGAGGAGTCGCAACGGCATATCAAGAAATTTGCCGAAGATGCCGACCTCGAAGTGCTCAACGGCCGGTATGGCCCTTACATCGCTTACCGGAAGAAAAATTACAAAATCCCCAAAGGTACCGACCCGAAAGAGATTTCGTTCGAGTCCTGCATGCAATTGATTCAGGAGGCCGACAGCAAAGGGGATACCGGCAAAAAAAGCGTCCGCCGGAAAAAAAACGGTTTGAACATTCCGAAATAACGCATCCCGGCCCGCCGGGATGATTTCACGGGTCCGGTCTTCCGGACATGTCTGTTATTCTTTTCGGACATGTCTGTTATTCTTTTCTTTTGTCAGCCGCACAAAAGAAAAGAACCAAAAGAAAAACC
>JAFLRV010000128.1 GCA_022511245.1 Coprobacter sp. | reverse complement strand
GACATGTCCGGAAAACCGAACCCGTGAAACGACAAAAAAATGTCGTGACATGTCCTCCGGAGACCGAGCGGTTGTAACGGAAAAAAAGAAAAGAACAGGCGATGCCGGATTATTTTCCCCTCCCGATAGAAAATTATTCAAAAAAAACTATCTTTGTAAAACGAATGTCCGGAAAAGACATTCTTCAAATTATCATCTGAAACCATAACAAACAGCAATACATGGAAACGATAGACTGGTCGAACCTCTCATTCGGTTATATGCCGACCGACTACAACGTACGCTGCACCTACAAAAACGGAGCGTGGGGCGAACTGGAGGTGTGCACCTCCGACAGTATCAACCTGCACATGGCCGCCACCTGTCTGCACTACGGGCAGGAAGGCTTCGAAGGGCTGAAAGCCTTTCGGGGACGGGACGGCCGCATCCGCATCTTCCGGCTCGAAGAAAACGCCGCCCGGCTGCAAAGCACCTCACGGGGCATCCTCATGGCCGAACTGCCGACGGAGAAATTCCGGGAAGCCATCCTCACCGTCGTGAAGAAAAACGAACGCTTCGTACCCCCCTACGAGAGCGGCGCATCGCTCTACATCCGTCCGCTGCTGATAGGCACGAGCGCACAAGTAGGCGTAAAACCGGCCGCCGAATACCTCTTCGTGGTGTTCGTCACCCCCGTAGGCCCCTATTTCAAGGAGGGATTCAAACCCACCCCCATGTGCATCCTGCGCCAGTATGACCGGGCAGCGCCGCTGGGAACCGGCATCTACAAAGTGGGCGGAAACTATGCCGCATCGCTGGTCGCCGGTGAGAAAGCCCACGAAATGGGCTACTCGGCCGTGCTCTATCTCGACGCCAAAGAGAAAAAATACATCGACGAATGCGGCCCGGCCAACTTCTTCGGCATACGGGACAACTGCTACATTACCCCCCAGTCGACCTCGATACTGCCCTCGATTACCAACAAGAGCCTGATGGAAATTGCCCGTTCGATGGGCATGACCGTAGAACAGCGGCGCATTCCCGAAGAAGAGCTCGCCACCTTTGAAGAAGCAGGAGCCTGCGGTACGGCGGCAGTCATCAGCCCCATAGAGCGCATCGACGATCTGGACGAAAACCGGACCTATATCTTCTCCAAAGACGGTCGGCCCGGTGCCGTATGCGAACGGCTCTACAACAAACTGCGGGCGATACAATACGGCGACGAACCCGACCCCTTCGGCTGGGTAACAGTAGTGGAATAAGCTCCTCTGCCCGGTAATAGTAATGGAATAAGTCCCTCTCCCGGTAACAGTAGCGGAATAAGCCCCTCTGCCCGGTAACAGTAGCGGAATAAGCCCCTCTGCCCGGTAACGGAGGGGACGCCCATACCTGCCCCCTCCCGGACGGGAAACCCGACCCTTATTTCATGACCGGACGCACCGGAAAACCGTCGTAGCGGCAACCCGACCACGAAGCCTCCCTCCGGCCGGGATTGAACGAAAGCGCATACGACAGCTGCACCCGCTCTTCGTTCGGCGTCGCACTCCAGTAAAAGCCCGTCGTACCGTCGTCGTAGAGCATCTCCCCGTCACGGTAACCCACCGCCGGGAGGAAAATCGAATTGCCGCTGGGGCCCGTCACCCGGTAACCCTCACGACCCGAAAAAGAGGACCAGGTCCACGTACAGCTGTCGACCAGCGCACGCATATCCTCTTCAGAAGGCATGCGCCACGCCTCCCCCCAGCAGGCACGGGCCACGTCATAAAGTTCACGGCCGCCCACCGTGCCGAAGTGCCGCCCGTAAGTCTTGCAGTTCACCTGGTTATACACCCCGTCGCCCGGCGTCTCCACCTCGCCCCACGCATAATAACGGCCCGCATCGGCAGGCGAGTCGGCCCCCACATTGCAGGTAGCCCATTTCATACGCAGACCCAGATCGACATAATCGTGACCGTCTGCCCGGCCCGACGGACGATACGTATCGCCGCCGCAACCCGTCAGTGCCGCAACCAGCGCCAGCACCGGCAAATAAAAAACAAATCGTTTCATAGACATATTTCTGTATTAAAAAAAGATTCCTTCCTTCACTCCCGGCACCGGCATTCCCGGCGTCGGAAACCGCACCGTCACGCACCGGAACCGCCGCACGGCAGCCCGCTCACGCAAACAGCGAGATACCCACCACCCCGACCACGATAGCCCAGTCGCAAATCTCGCTCACCGGCAGGTCAAACGGGCGGTACCCCTCCTCCTCGTTGAACGACACACAGCGCACACAACCCTCTTCGGCCGACGGCATCAGCTGCTTCACCACCACCCCGTCACGGGTGGCCAGCACATACACCTCGCCCCAGCGCACATACGAACGGCTGGTCCAGCGGTTGCACACGATGATGTTGTTCTCGTTAATCGATTTTTCGGGATTGCTCCGGTTAATCATGCTGCGCCCTTTGGCCCGGATGGCAAAATCGCCGGTCAGTCCCGGCACCACCACCGGCATGCAGTCGTCACGGCGAATCGCCACGCTGAACCCGTCGGGCACACCGCACGTCGCCTTCACATCGGCCACCAGCGGAATCGACTCCCGCCCCCCGTAATACACCATCGGCTCACCCGCACGGGAAGAAATCCCCTCCCCGTCGGAAGGCGCATACGCAACCGGACGGCTCCCCGCCCGCTTGAGCATCTCGCCCTTCCCAATCATGAGCCACTCGATGCTCAAATCGGGGTAAACCCCCGAAAGCGACTCCAGCACATCCGGCGGAATCGAACGGGCGATATTCTTGATATACCCCGCACTCACCCCGATGCTGCGCTCGAACCCGGCGATGGTCTGCCCCTTCGAACGGGCAAACAAAACAATTCTGTCACGTACCGTACTCATACTCAATCACGAAACATATTTTAACTTCATTTGTGGGAGATATTCTCCCTTTTTATTTTGCAGAATAGGAGATTTACTCCCATATTTGCAAAACATTTCACCCCCGAAATGGGAATACAACCCCCACAATTCGGGAGAGAGTGGCAAATATAAAACGAAAAACAGAAAAAAACAACAAAAACGATAAAAAAATGGGAGAAAAAGCACTTTCAATAAAGGAGATAACCTCCATCGACCGAACAAACCTGCGTGAGCAGATAAGCCCCTCGCTGCGAAGCGACATGTGCGGGCCAAAGCGTTGGCCGCACCCCTGAAAACAGATGTGTTTCTGCGAAGGCTTTAGTTTAACCGGACAAAACAACGGCCAGAGGCCGCTATCCGGGTTCGAGTCCCGGAAGCCTGCACCCTTTTCATCAATCCAAAACCCGAAAACACCATGCGACGATACCATATCTCCGCCTGCCCCGACCTCGACGACGCCTGCCTCGACGACGCCATAGAAGAAGCGATGAACGACCGCTTCGAAGAAACCCATACCCGCTGCGAATGCTGCGGAGCGCTCACCCCCTGCGACCAGACCGGACAGAACTCCTGGTTCAACACCCTCTGCACCCGGTGCCTCCCCCTCCGGCCCTGCGACGGATGCGGCGAGCCCCTGCACCCGCACCAGCTCACACCGCTCGACGACGAATACTACTGCACCTCCTGCCTGACGGCCATCCGGAACCAGTCCGGCACACCCACCCCGAAAAACGATACCCTATGAACTACATCGACTACATACGGCAATTCTGGGCACGGCAAGACGCCCTTTCCCTCACCGTCACCGAAACCGCCCTCTACCTCTACCTGCTCGAATGCTGCAACCGCCAGCACTGGCCCGCCCGCTTCATCCGCAGCAACGACAAGATAGAAGCCGCCCTGAACATCTCATACAAAATACTCAAAAACGCCCGCACCCGGTTGCAGGAAGTCGGTCTCATCCGGTTTACCGCCCGCAGCGGCACCTCTCTGGCAGAATATGCAATCACCTCGTCTTTTAAGGACAAGGTAAGGGACGAGGTGAGGGACGAGGTAAGGGACGAGGTGAGGGACAAGGTAAGGGACGAGGTTGTGAACGAGGTTAACCCTGCCGTAACCAATGTACGCGCGATAAGACAAAGACAAAGACAAAAAACAGAAACAAACCATACCCCCCGTCCCCCCGAACGGGCGACGGGGCAGGGAGTAACATGTCCCGACTATGTCGAACCCGCCTATGTCGACACCTTCACCCAGTGGCTCCGCTACAAACAGGCCCGGCGCGAACCCTACCGCTCGCCGCAGGCCCTGCAACTATGCTACCGCAAGCTGCTCGAACTATCGGGAAACAACCCCGCACAGGCCGCCGACATCGTAGAGACCGCCATGGCCAACAACTACGCCGGACTCTACCCCCTGACCCGTATCGAGACCAACAACCCAACCAGACACCCCTTTACCGAATATGAAAACAACACCCGCTATCGCCAGTTTTGAACACATCCTCTCCGAGATGAAAGCACACGGAATGAACCTGCCGCCCCGTCGGGTACACATCGCCATCCCCCACGCCCGCAACGTGCTGCAAGCCGCCCTCGAACACTTCATCGCCCTCGAGCACAAAACCGCCCGGTGGCTTCCCGAATACGACCAGGTAGCCGACTGGCTCGCCGACAATCGGGGACGGGGACTCTTTCTCTACGGCAACTGCGGACGGGGCAAAACCCTCCTGGCCCGCTATGTGCTGCCCGCCATTCTGTTACAATACAACCGACTGGTTGTCAGCACCTTCGATGCACAGGAAATGAACGCCAACATCGACCGGGTGCTCTCCAAGCACATCGTAAGCCTCGACGACATCGGCACCGAAGAGACCGCCGTCAGCTACGGCAACCGCCGCATGGCCTTTGCCGAAATCACCGACATGGCCGAAAAACGGGGACACCTGCTCATCATCACCTCCAACCTCAGCGGCGAACAGCTGCGGGAACGCTACAAAGACCGGGTCTATGAGCGCATCCTCTCCACCACCCGACGCATCCTCTTTCAAGGGCAGAGCCTGCGCCAGACCGCCGACGGAAACAGAACCTGACCCCTGCCCCCGAAAAACCGAAAAACCGAAAACAAATTGTAAAACCCTAAAATATAAAACATTATGATAAACGACATTCTTGAACTCCGTGAAATTATCGAACAGAAAAACCACCTTTTGCGCCGGGAAGCCCGCCTTTCGGCCCCCACCCTCCGCGACCAGGAACTGCTGCCACAGCTGCACCAGTGGTTCACCCAGCTCTGCCGGGACGGACGCCCCATCTACCGCCGACGGCAGTTTATCCTCATCGCCCTGCAACTCTACGCCCCCGCCGTGCTCGCCGGACAGCGCATCCCCAAAGGACTGCGGCAGCACATCGCCGACGCCGCCGGATTCAGCGACAGCACCTTCATCTCGCACAACATCGACACCCTCTTTTTCCATTACCGCCACTACACCCGGTTCCGGGAAGAGACCGACCGCCTCCACACCCGTCTGCTCGACCGCCTGCGGCAGGAAGGACACCTGCCCCCCGACAGCCGCAAAGACGCCTGACACCCGCCCTTTTCCCGGAGGTTCGCCTCCGGGAAAACAAAAAAACGCCCCGTTTCTTGCCGATACCGGCAAGAAAACATATCTTTGTAAGGACATACTAACCCGTTTTTTGCCGATAAACCCTTATGGATTACATTTCAGCCGCACAATTCGCCCGCAAATACAACATCTCGGAACGCACCGCCCGCAACTACTGCGCACAAGGAAAAATCAAAGGCGCCTTTCTCGTAGGCAAAAGCTGGAACATCCCCGCCGAAGCCCCGCTGCCCGCCCGGAAAAACGCCCGGAAACACCCCGTATCGCCCCTGCTGGCCGCACTGCGTCGGGAAAAAGAGGCCAAAATCAAAGGAGGAATCTACCATAAAACACAAATCGAACTCACCTACAACTCCAACCACATCGAAGGCAGCCGACTCACCTGCGAACAGACCCGCCACATCTTCGAGACCAACACCATCGGACTCTCCCCCCAAGAGACCCTCGACCTCGACGACCTGATAGAAACCGCCAACCACTTCCACTGCATCGACCACATCATCGACAGCGCCGAAGAACCCCTTACCGAGAACTACATCCGGCAGCTCCACGCCCGGCTGAAATCGAGCACCTCCGACAGCCGGAAGAGCTGGTTTGCCGTAGGACGCTACAAACAGCTGCCCAACGAAATCGGCGGACAGCCCACCTGTCCGCCCGAAGAAGTACACCGCCAGATGAGCGACCTGCTGCACCGGTACCGCACCATCCCCTATCCCAAGACACTCGAAACGATACTCGATTTTCATGTCCGTTTCGAACGCATACACCCCTTTCAGGACGGCAACGGCCGGGTCGGAAGACTTATTCTGTTCAAAGAGTGTCTGGCCAACCAC
>JAFLRV010000127.1 GCA_022511245.1 Coprobacter sp. | reverse complement strand
GAGTGAAAAACACGACCGGCTGCTGCAAACGCTGTTGCGTCGTTATACCGGGCTGTTTGCCGACTATGTGCTGATACAGGAAGACTGGCTGGCCCATTGCAGCGGACTGACACAGCAGGAGGTGTACGAAGGGCTGATTTATTTGTCCAAAACCCATGTCATTCATTATATCCCCAGAAAAAAGACACCGTATATTATATATACCTCCCGCCGTGTCGAGAGCCGTTATGTGATGATTCCCCGAAAGGTATATGAGGAGCGGAAAGCACGGTACGAACACCGGATAAACAGCATGCTCGCCTATACGCTCGGAGACGACGAGTGCCGGGTAAAGACGCTGCTCGGATATTTCAGGGAGAAAATCGGCGATTGCGGACACTGCGATGTGTGCATGGAACGGTCGGGCCGGAAAAAACTGACAACGGAAAAATTTTCCCTTATCGAACAGGATATTCGGGACTGGCTTACTGTGGAACCGTCGGATTTGATGACCATCGTGGAGCATATGCCTTATGCTCAGGAGTTGGTTGTCGGAACATTGCGTTTTTTGTGTGACGAGAATTATATTGTTTGCGACAACGGATTGTATAAGATAAACAAATAAAATGATGATTAAAGGTGCTGCATGGATTATGCTGTTTTATTTTTTAGGAGAGTGCGTCAGTTCATTTATCGGCCGGTTGCTACCGGGAAGCGTGTGCGGTATGATTCTGCTGTTTCTCGCCCTTTCGGCCAAGCTCGTCAATCCGGACGACGTGCGGGATGTTTCCCGCACACTCACCCAAAACATGGCGGTATTTTTTGTCCCGGCCGGTGTGGGGTTAATGGCATCCTATGACCTGATTGCCCGCTACTGGATGGCTTTGTTGCTGGTAACGGTCGTAACGACGGCCGTCGTCATTGCCGTAGTAGGACTTACGCAGGACAAATTGGAGAAAAAGATGTAAGATGATGCACGAGTTACTGACCTCTGAACCGTTCCTGCTGACCCTGATACTGGGAAGTTATCTGACCGGCGTATATTTGTACACCCGAAGCCGCATGGCCCTGCTCCACCCTGTTATCATAAGCATCGGAATCATTGTCGGCGTACTGAAATGGGCCGGAATCGATTACGGGACTTTTTACGACGGCAGTTACATTATTCGCTTTATGCTGGGGCCGTCGGTCGTGGCGTTGGGATATGTCCTGTATGAGCAGGCCGAACATCTGAAAGGCAAAGTTCTGTCGATAATGACATCGGTGACTGTCGGCAGTTTTGTCGGGATAGCCAGTGTCATATTCGTGTGCCGGATGATGAATGTCGAACAGGTCGTTATCGTCTCTCTGGAGTCGAAATCGGTCACTACGCCTATCGCATTAAGTCTATCCGAACGCTCCGGCGGAATCCTGTCGCTGACCGCCATTACCGTTGTGCTGTGCGGTATACTGGGCAGCATTATGGGCCCGTTCATTCTCAAAATGCTGCGTGTAAAAAGTAGGGTCGCTACCGGATTGGCATTAGGATCGGCCTCTCACGGAATCGGTACGGCGCGGGCAATCGAGCTGGGAGCCGTCGAGGGGGCTATCAGCGGATTGGCTATCGGACTGATGGGGATTATGACTTCGCTAATGATTCCGTTGATGGAGAAATGCTTTCTGTAACAGCGGCACCGCCTGTTACCACTCGTCGTGACCCGGTTCTACGGGAAGACCGTCGTGAAAATGCATGGATGTATGAGTCCCGTCGCAAAAAGGTTTATTGGCCGATTGTCCGCAACGGCACAACGTCACCCGGTTTCGTATTTCATAACTTGTGCCGTCGGCACTTTCGATACGAATCCCGCCTTTGACCCATATCGGGCCGCTGACTTTGAGTCCGGGATCTTCGATGATACCGACAGACGGGTCGAACGGCGGTTCGAAAAATTGCTTTTTCTCCTTGTCCCACAGTATGAGCCGTCCGGCCGGGCAGTGTCCCGTTTCGTAACGAACCAGTTCTTTTTCCTCGTCCGTTTCAGCGGTCTCGACCAGATTCCATACTCGGCCGTAGGCATCGCAGAACCGGGCAAAAGCGCAATATTTCTCATTATCGGCCAGAATCTGGGTCGGCCCTTCGATTTGGTCGACATTTTCCAGTATGGGCCGGTGGTCGCTGGTCTCTCTCGAATCCCAGCAGGCTTTTGTATGGGAACCGTCACAGAACGGACTGCTTTTCGATGTTCCGCACCGACAGAGCGCTATCGGATTCGCATCACTCGCAAAATGTCTCCCTTTGCGGTATACCCAAGAATCTCCCTCTTCATTCGGAAGAATGATTTCCTGGTCGACCGGCGGCTGTCCGTACACTAAATAAGGCCCGTCCGGCGTAATTTTAATATAGTATCGTTCGATTCTGTCAGCCATAACATCCTATTGTTATGACTTAAAACAACAAAGTCCGAAGATTGGTTCGGCATCAGACATCGAGAACCAGTCCGTCGTAAGCGAGGGACACTCCGTCCGGCAATTGGGCCGACACGGCATCGTGCAACCCCATCTGATGACTTATATGTGTCAGATAGGCCCGACGGGGAGCCGTGCGGTCTATCACACGCAATGCCGATTCGAGAGTCTGGTGCGATATATGGGGCGTCTGCCGCAAGGCATTGATAACCAGAACATCCAAATCATTGAGTTTTTCATATTCTGATTCCGGCAATGTCAGCATATCGGTAATGTATGCGGCTTGGCCGATTCTGAATCCCAGTACCGGCAGTTCAAAATGCATCGCCCGTATGGGAATGACAGAGATTCCCGCCGCAGTAAACGGCGATTCGCCGATTTCTGTCAAGGTAAGATTCGGGATGCCGGGATACCGTTTTTCCCAAAAGCAATAAGGCAGGCGAAGCCGGATATCACGGGCCACATCGGGTTCCAGATAAATCGGAAGGGGCGACCGGGCCGTATAGGGTCTCAAATCATCGATTCCGCCGGTATGGTCGTAATGCGCATGGGTAAGCAATATGGCGTCTATCCGTTCCACCTCGCTCCGCAGCATCTGCTGACGGAAATCGGGCCCGCAATCGATTAAAATGTTCTTGTTGCCGACCGTAAACAGCACCGATGACCGCAACCGGCGGTCTTTTTCATTTCGGGAAGTACAGACCTCGCACCGACAACCGATTTGCGGTACTCCGGTCGATGTCCCTGTTCCCAAAAACTGAATGTGCATCATCTTTCAAATAAAGTTTACTTCCGGAACAATAGCTATATCATAAGTCTCTTTCACCGAGTTTTGTATCATTTCGGCCAACTCCATGATGTCTTTGGCCGTTGCCTGCCGTTTGTTGACCAAAACCAGACACTGTTTGTCATGCACAGCGGCGCCGCCGTGCTCCCGGCCTTTCCAGCCGCAACGGTCTATCAGCCAGCCGGCCGGGACTTTAACCTGTTCTCCGTCGACCGGATAGTGCGGCATATCGGGATATTTCTCTTTGAGACGGTCGTACTGACTTCTGGCAATGACCGGATTCATGAAGAAACTGCCGGCGCTGCCCGTTTTGTCCGGATCCGGCAATTTGCTGTTCCGCATGGCAATAACCGTCTCCCGGATATTCTTCAATGTAATTTCTCCATACCCGGAAAGCGCCTCTTCCAGATGTCCGTACGTCAGATTGAACACCGGATTCTTCTGTACCCGGTATACTACGGATGTCACGATAAACCGTCCTTTCCATTCTTTTTTAAATATACTTTCCCGATAGCCGTACCGGCATTCGGCACGAGTGAACTGATACTCCTGTCCGGTAGATACTTCGACGACATTGACCCGTTCGATAACATCTTTGACCTCGACGCCGTATGCCCCGATATTCTGTACCGCACTGGCCCCCGCCTCACCGGGAATAAGCGACAGGTTTTCCACCCCGCCCCAATTGTTTTCCACGCAATGAGAGACGAAGTCGTCCCATACGACTCCGGCGCCGACAGACAGCTGAACGCTGTCTTCGTCCTCTTCCAGAATCTCGATATGCCGGATGGCCGAGTGAAGCACCACCCCCTCGTAGTCTTTTGTGAAAAGCAAATTGCTGCCGCCGCCGATGTGCAGGAGCGGATGCTGTTTTACAAGGTCTGTCTGCAGGAGATTTTTCAGTTCTTCCGTTGAACCGTATTCGACATACCAACGGGCCGAAACCGGAAGATGAAAAGTATGATGTGCCTGTAAAGAATAATTTTCCCTGATAGTCATGATTATGGCATTTATTGTCTGAAATCGGTCAGTAATCCGTCCTCAAAAAACAGATAAGAACCGGTGTTGTAAAACCACTGTTCCTTCAATCCGCTATAGGTGGGTATTCGTTTCACTTCGTTAGGCCGGCCCCAAGAGAGACGGCACTCCTCTTTGGTCATGCCTTTCCGGATTTGTCCCGATGTAATCAGTTTCCAGTTTTCATCGTTTATCGATTTGTATTGTTCGCGGGGATTGTCGAACGAAAACAGCCGGTCGAAAGAGATGAATTGTCCGGCATTGGCTTCGGGAGACAAGGTCCCCAGCACGCCGCCCGCCGTTCCGCTGTCGTCGACAAACCGGAAATGTATCGGCAATATATTGTTTCCCGGCAGAATATCGGTTATCGTAACCGGAACATATTTCCGACCGGAGATTTCATACCCGTTTTCATCGTACCACACCGCCGTGCGGACATACAGTTTCTTCCCCCGCAGCAGTTCTTTCGCTTTTGCCATCATCGATAATGGTATCAAATCGGGTAACAGCGGCCGATAGGTACTCTTGGCAATCTCTTCCCTACTCTTTTTCGTCTCATATCTGTACCGGATACCGTCGCACTCGAACAGGAAACTGACGCTCGAGGCCACGCCCAAAACGGTCTCTTCCGAAAGCCCCTGAAAAGTGAACAGTTTACCTTTGAACGACAAGTTCGGATTTTCCGGTGCCATTTCGGGATGCAATACCACACTCAGTTCATCGCTTAAATGGAGGAATTTGTCGCCGGGTTTCCATGTAGTACAATGGTCTGCCGCAAAGTGAGTTTCCATAAATACAAACTCCGGGCTTGCCGCCTCGTCGGCCCGGTCTTTCTTTTTCCGGCCCGTTGCAGCCGCAGAAACGGTGCCGACTGAAAACATCAGAAGAACCGTTATCGTCCACAACCGGTATATCGGGAATCTCATCATCATCAAAGCAAAGATAAAATTACATTTTCCAAATCGGCCAGCGGGAGCATATTCGGGCCGTCGCTGAGTGCCCGGTCGGGAGAGGGATGCACTTCAAAGAAGAACCCGTCGGCCCCGAATGCTTTGGCGGCCAGTGCCATAGCCGGGATGTATTCCCGGTTGCCTCCGGTCGTTCCGTTAGCCGCACTGGGCCGTTGTACCGCATGCGTACAATCCATAATGACCGTATCGGCAAACGATTTCATATCGGGAATGTTCCGGAAATCCACCACCAGATTATTGTACCCGAAACAGTTGCCCCGTTCGGTCAGCCAAACTTGGTCATTGCCCGAATCCTTTACCTTCTGAAACGGATACTGCATGTCTTTCCCTGAAAGGAACTGCGCTTTCTTTACATTGACAATCTTTCCGGTTTTGGCCGCTGCCACCAGTAAATCGGTCTGGCGGCACAGGAAAGCCGGAATCTGAAGCACATCGGCTACTTCGGCCACCGGTGCAGCTTGCCAGGCCTCGTGTATATCGGTCAGTATCTCCAGATTGTATTTCTCCTTGATATCGTTCAGCATACGCAATCCCCGATCGATTCCCGGCCCCCGATACGACTGTATCGAGGTGCGGTTTGCCTTGTCAAAAGAGGATTTGAAATAGATATGCAGGCCGTAAGTGCGGTTGATGCGGCCAATCTCTTCGGCCACCTGTTCGAGACACTCCTGCGACTCGATAACACACGGCCCGGCTATAAAAACAGGATGTTTGCTCATCATATTCTGTAATACTTGATTGCTACAAATATAAGAAATGATAATGAGTTTGCGGGTAAATCAAAGATAAAAAAACAGCGAATACAGATGGTTATTTGGGAAAATAGTTATATTTGCAAAAAAATTAACACTAAAAAATTTTTTGCCTATGGAATAACCGCGTATTTGATACGCATATTTTAACATATTGGAGAAAGCGTTTAGCTTTGATTCTTGTTCTTGAAACTTCGACAATTTCAAAACCATTCAAGAGTAAAGCGATGACGCTCACGCTATCAGCGTGGGCTTTACTCGTATATTTGAATGGTAGGTAGTCGAAGACCTCAAGAACAGATAAAAGAGTTTTGTCCGCGCTTTTTTTATGTGCGTATTATCTCATTATCTAATGGACAATCCTGAAAAAAGAAATATCTATGCTTATTTTATAGTTGTAAAACTGCCTATTACAATTAGCCATGAATGGTATAGTAGCCAATATTTCTTTTATTTTGATATAAATTCGTACAAGGCTAGTACATTAAAATTCAAACTACAATGAAAAAATTTGTATTTATTGTTTGCTCAGTAGTATTGAGTATTTCTGCTTGTATTGCAAGCAATTCAGCTTCAAAAACAACCTTAGCTACAACTACAACGTCTACAGCCAGTGTTAGTGTT
>JAFLRV010000126.1 GCA_022511245.1 Coprobacter sp. | reverse complement strand
AGCGACCACACGCCCCCCAGACGTGTACTCTAACCGGACTGAGCTACGCCCCGATCGTTTGTAGGTGCAAAGGTAGAATATTTTATGATACTGACAAATTTTTAAATTACATTTTTACTATAAAAAAAGCAAAATCGCTAAAAATAAACCGATTACGAGATAATATATTTCAGCGGAATCGTCGTTTTACCGAAGATTCGTTCGTTTAAAATAGTCCCGCAGCACCTCTGCATTGCGTTCTCGGGGCGTGTGTACCGCCAACAAGGCAGGAGCATTCTGCTCGGCAAAGAATGCCGGAAGAGCCTCCTGCAAAGCCTGTTCGTCCGATACCGACCAGCAGGCAAACCCATGCAAACGGGCAAATCCTTCGGCATCGACCCGGCGGCTGGTTTCAAAAAATTCTTCCTGTTCGGGCAGCTCCGACGGACCTTGTATAAAACGGAATATGCCGCCTCCGTCGTTGCACATCACTACGATTTTGAGACGTGGTGTCACATATTGGTTCCAAAGGGCATTGGAATCGTACAGAAATCCCATGTCTCCGGTAATAAAAACCGTTATTCCTTTCTGCACGACCGACGCTCCTACCGCCGTAGAGGTGGCTCCGTCTATTCCGCTGGTACCCCGATTGCAGTCGGAACGACTGACTTGTGCATATTCAAAAAGCTGCGCATAACGCACCGGCGTACTGTTCGAAAGTTGCAATACGGCGCCGGCAGGAAGTGCGGGCAACAGCCGGGAGAAGGCTTTCATATCGCTCCATGAAGCCGCATCGACATAGGTCTCGTGGGAACGGGCGGCCCGCTCCCGAAGCGACTGCCAGAGCCGGGCATAATCGCTTTCTCTGCACCGGACGGCATCGGCAAGCTGCCTCAAAAAAGTGCAGGACGATACGGCGATATGACGGGTCAGGCACTGCAACGTATCGGTTATCCGGGACGACAGGGACAAATGCCAGTGTGCCGCAGGCCGCACCTCCCGCAACCACGTTTTTACCATTCTCGAAACCAGAGAACCGCCGAAGGTAATCAACAAATCGGGGGCCAACGAGCGTTTCTCTTCGGGTGTCATCTCCGACAGCACCCGGTCAATCGTAGGGATAAAACGGTTATCGTGCAGGTTGGCAATGGTTTCGGTCAGAACAATGATATTGGGGTTGCCGGCCAATTGCGACAAGGCTTCGTTCAGCATCGAATCCGGAGAACCGAACGACGCCAGTATCATCACACGCCGGCAATGCGACACCTCCTCCGCCAGCCGGGTTACGGTCTCTTTATCCAGTCCGCTTCCGGTAGCAAGCCGTTCGACTACCCGTTCCGGCACGATACCGTCCTGTTCCGTTGTCCGGTAAAGCGGCTCCCGCAACGGGATATTGACATGCACCGGACCGGGACAGCCCTCCTGTGCCAGGTTAACGGCATCGTTGACCATCCGGTTGACATACCACCGTTCACTGTTATCGCTCACCTCAGCAGGAAACACATAAGAGGCTTTTACGAAATTACGGAACACCTCCCGCTGACAAATCGTCTGGCTGTCATTCTGGTCAATCCACTCTTCGGGTCGGTCGGCCGACACGACAATCAAAGGGATATGCTGATAGTAGGCCTCAGCAACCGCCGGTGCATAATTGAGCAGAGCCGTACCCGACGTACAGGCCAACGCCACCGGTTCACCGGTCTGCTGTGCCATACCCAGTGCCATAAAAGCGGCACTCCGCTCATCGAGTGCCACAAAATGTTCGATACGGGGCTCCCGGACAAAAGCCACAATCAGCGGGGCATTGCGCGAACCGGGAGACAGAACGACCCGGCGCACGCCTTTGCGGGCCAGCAACTCAACCAATATGTTACATCCGACTTTATCTGTAGTCTGCATAACCGTATATCTTTTTATTTTATCAAATCGAGCAGTGTCTGCGATTTCAGAACCGTTTCGTCCCATTCCGATTCGGGACAGGAGGCCGCCGTAATGCCTCCGCCGACATACAACCGGGTAGAGTTGTCCAGAAATTCCATACACCGCAGATTGACAAACAAACTGAATGTCCCGGCATCGGACACCGGCCCGCAATATCCGGCATAATAACGGCGATTATAATGTTCCGTGCGACGAATCCACTGCATGGCTTCCTCTTTGGGAAATCCGCCGACAGCCGGTGTGGGGTGCAACTCCTGCAACAGCGCATCTATTTTCCCGGCATCGACCCGACAGCGGAACCGGGTGCAAAGATGCGACACATTGCCTGCCCGGCGGGTAAAAACGTCAGACTTTTCGGGAAGCTCCCCCGACAAACGGGTCAGAACTTCCGTTATGCTGTCGGCCACAATCTGCTGCTCTTCTCTCTCCTTTTCGCCCCAGTCCGACCCGTCATCGGAACGTTTGGTTCCGGCTAAAGCCATCGTCTCCGCTTCACCGTCCCGAACCGACAGCAGGATTTCGGGCGACGCTCCCAGCCAAAGTTCCCGGCCGGGCACATACACCAGTGAAACCAATGCAGCGGGATATTTCGAAGCGGTCTGCAAAAACAGTTCCGGCACCCGGCCGACGATGCTGCCGGGTATCGTAAGCGGACGGGACAACACCACTTTGCGCACTGCGCCCGAACGGCAAGCCTCGACGAGAGATGCAGCCTGTATTTTATAGTCTCCATAGGAGGTTTCTGCATTTTCGTCCGACCGTAACCGGCATCCGGCCGTTGAAAGAGCATGCAACCGTTCCCAACTGTCGTCACCGGTCAGCCGGATATCGCCCCGTAAAAACCATGCCGGCAAACGGTCGGCCGCATCGAACGGCGAAAATACGAATCCGGGAACGGGAATCGGAGCACTGAAACCGCCGAACTCCGAAACCGCCGAATCAGACTGGGCACCGAAATCAAAGCCGGAGGAATCGGGCTTCCTGTAAACAAAAAAAGGAATCCCTTTTTGCAGGCAAAGCCTGATAGCTTTCGCCAACTCTTCTTCGGATGTCTGTCGTCGGGGCATGCAACTGAAATTTTATCCGACAGGCCGGCCAAACAGCTCAAACGGTTGGGCCGACGTTATCTCTATATCGTAAAACTTACCTGTTTCCAGCGGTTTTTCTTTTGTAATCAGGACTTCGGGATCCACCTCCGGAGAATCATATTCGGTACGTCCCACATAGTATTCGGCCTCTTCCCGGTCAACAATGACACGCAACGTGCTGCCGACTTTGGACTCGTTGATTTCGGCGGCAATCTCCTCCTGCAACAGCATCAACTCATCCAGCCGCCGCTGTTTTACCTCATCGGGAATATCGTCATCGTAGTGGCTGGCCGAGAACGTGCCCTCCTCTTCTGAATAGGCAAAGGCGCCCATACGTTCGAAACGCATGTCCTTTACGAACTGCTTCAATTCTTCAAAGTCTTCCTCTGTCTCGCCCGGATGACCTACCATCAGCGTGGTGCGCAGATGTATTCCGGGCACCTCCCGGCGAATCCGGTTCAACAGTTCATAGGTTTCGGTCTTGGTCACCTGCCGGTGCATTTTGTCGAGCATACGGTCGCTGATGTGCTGCAGCGCAATATCCAGATAGTTGCATACATTGTCGTGACGGGCCATGACGGACAGCAGCTCATAGGGGAATCTGGCCGGATAGGCATAATGCAGCCGAATCCATTCCACGCCCGGCAGCTGTGCCATACGGTCGATTAACTCCGGCAACTTCCAGGCCTTGTACAAATCCATGCCATAATAGGTAAGGTCCTGTGCTATTATCTGAAACTCTTTTACTCCTTTCCGGACTAAACGGGACACTTCATCGAGAATCTCTTCGACCGGACGGGAGTGATAACGGCCCGTGATAATGGGAATGGCACAATAGGAGCAGCATCGGTTACACCCCTCTCCTATCTTGACATAGGCATAGTGCGGAGGGGTGGTCAATACCCGGTCATTGCGCAGCTCTTCACGGTATATCTCCCCCAAATCGGAAATCAGATTTTTCCAGTCGAATTTCCCGTAAAATTTGTCTACTTCGGGAATCTCTCCGGCCAATTCCTGCATATACCGCTCCGAGAGACAACCCATAACGAACAGTTTGCGGATTTTCTTCCGGGCTTTGGCCTGCACAAATTCCAGAATCATATTGACTGACTCCTCTTTGGCATCCCCGATAAAACCGCAGGTATTTATCACCACAATCTCACCCGTTACTTTCCCGGCATCGTGCCGGACGGTATATCCGGCCGCCTCGAACTGCTTCATCAGCTGTTCCGAATCGACCAGATTTTTGGAACAACCCAAAGTGATTATATCTACTCTATTTTTTACCATGCCTGTTTTTCTTGTCATAAAAGAGCCGTGAAAGCGATTCGGGAAAGAGACTAAACTTTGCCCGCATCGGTTTCACGGCAACCGGATACATCGGTTTATTCGTCTCCGAACAGGGAATCGACAAATTCTTTCCGGCGGAATACCTGCAAATCTTCCATACCTTCTCCCAAACCGATATATTTTACGGGTGTTTTGAACTGGTCCGATATGCCGATAACGACACCGCCTTTGGCTGTCCCGTCAAGTTTGGTGATGGCCAACGCATTCACTTCGGTCGCCGCCGTAAACTGTTTAGCCTGTTCAAAAGCATTCTGGCCGGTGGAGCCATCCAGCACCAGCAATACTTCATGCGGCGCACCCGGTACCACCTTGTCCATTACCTTCTTTATTTTCGAGAGTTCATTCATCAGCCCGATTTTGTTGTGCAAACGGCCGGCGGTATCGATAATGACCACATCGGCTGCATTCGCTTTGGCCGAACTCAGCGTATCGAAAGCCACCGATGCCGGGTCGGACCCCATTTTCTGCTTCACGACGGGAACACCGACACGCTCGCCCCAGATAACCAGCTGTTCTACCGCAGCAGCCCGGAACGTATCGGCAGCTCCCAGATAAACCGTATTTCCGGCTTTCCTGAACTGATAGGCCAGTTTGCCGATGGTCGTCGTTTTTCCTACGCCGTTTACCCCCACCACCATAATGACATACGGCTTCTTGTCGGCCGGAACGGTAAATTCTCCGACATCCTCCGTATTATTCTCGGTAAGCAGGGCTGCAATCTCTTCCCGAAGTATTCCTTTCAACTCCGACATATTCACGTATTTGTCCCTCGACACCCGTTTCTCTATCCGTTCGATAATACGCAAAGTGGTCTCCACGCCGACATCGGAGGTAATCAATACCTCTTCCAAATCGTCGAGAATTTCATCATCCACCTTCGATTTGCCGGCCATCATCCGGGCCAGCTTCGAGAATACCCCTTCTTTGGTTTTGGACAATCCTTTGTCGAGCGTTTCTTTCTTTTCTTTGGAGAAAAAGTTAAATATTCCCATTCACTTAATTATGAATAAATTAATATCTATCGTTATTTTTCAGATACAAAAGTATAAAAAAGTACGATAACATAAAAGCGGCATCGTAAAATCACGGGATTCTCCCGATTCAACCGGCAAGCATGTCGATTAAAGCCAGCAAGGCCCGATGGGTAAAACTTTCGATATTGGATTCACGGTTCCCGACGGCAAAATAGGTTTCGCTATGCAGTCTCTCGCCGCAGGCCACAGCAATGCAGACCGTCCCCGCCGGTTTTTCCGGCGTCCCGCCGCCCGGACCGGCAATACCGGATACGGCAATGGCGCAATCGACATTCATCAGCCGCTGCAATCCGCACACCATTTGTTCCGCCACCGGAATGCTCACCGCACCATGAGCCGCAATATCTTCGGGATTTACGCCCAAAACCTGCTCCTTGACTTCATTGGCATAGGACACGACACTGCCCTTAAACCAAACCGATGCGCCGGGTACCAGCGTTATCCGGTGCGCAATGTTTCCGCCGGTACAGCTCTCGGCCGTAGCCAGCGTTTTATGCTGCCGTTCCAGCAGCATCCCCAATGCACCGGCCAGTGTAGCATCCTGATGACAGAATATATGTCTTCCCAACAGGGTTTCCAGTTTGGCGGTCTGCTCGTCAAGCCGATATTGCAATACCGCCCGGTCGAGCCCTCTTGCGGTGAGCCGCAACCGCACGACACCCCTGTCGGGCAAATAGGCCAGTTTTATTTCTGCCGGCAGGCCGGATTCAAAATCGGTCAAATATTCTGACAATGCCGATTCGGTATACCCTTTTACCAGACACGTATAGTGCAGGATTGAACTTCCATCCTGAAAACGGGCCGTCAAACGGGGAATTACCTCATTACGCATTGCCTGCTGCATTTCCGAAGGCACTCCCGGCATCGAAATCAAAATTTTTCCGTTTTGTTCGAACCACATAACCGGCGCCGTACCCACCGGATTCTGTATGACCGTACATACGTCGGGAACCATCGCCTGACTGCGGGTGGAATCATTCATCTCCAGTCCCCGCCGCCGCAACAACGAGCCGATATTATCCAGCACCGTCTCGTCCATCACCAGCGTCCCGCCGAAAAAATCACACAACGTCTGTTTGGTAATATCGTCTTTGGTCGGCCCCAATCCTCCGGTCACCAGAACGACATCGACCCGGTGCAGGGCCTGCTCCATGACCGAACGAATCTCTTCCTGCCGGTCCCGTACGGCGGTCACTTTCGCAATCTCCCATCCCACCCGGTTCATCTGCCGGGCAATCCAGCCGGAATTGGTATCGGTTACCTGCCCGATAAGCAATTCATCTCCGATAACAATAATTTCCGCATTCATTTCTTCTCTG
>JAFLRV010000125.1 GCA_022511245.1 Coprobacter sp. | reverse complement strand
TCAGTTGGTAGAGCACTGGTCTCCAAAACCAGGTGTCGGGAGTTCGAGTCTCTCGACCCGTGCCAAACTCAAAGAGAGAATGAAAAAGATACTTGCAAATATTAAAGAGTCTTATAACGAATTGGTTTATAAGGTTTCTTGGCCGACAAAGGATCAATTAAGCAGTAGTGCCGTGGTTGTTATGTTCGCTTCCCTAATCATAGCCTTGGTAGTATTTGCGATGGACCAGTGTTTTGACCATATTATGCATTTCATTTACGACAAAATATTCTAATTTGGGAGGTAGAAAATGTCTGAGGTAAAAAGAGGATGGTACGTTCTGCGTGCCATTAGCGGAAAGGAAAGCAAGGTAAAGGAATATCTTGATGCTGAAATCAAGAATACCAATCTTGGAGACTATGTATCTCAAGTCTTGATACCGACTGAAAAAGTTTATTCTGTTCGTAACGGAAAGAAAGTAACGAAGGAGAGAAATCTTTATCCCGGTTACGTGTTTGTTGAGGCAGCGCTCGTAGGAGAGGTGTCTCACCGTTTGCGCAATACGACGAACGTTATCGGCTTTTTGGGCGGGACGACCAATCCCGATCCGCTGAGACCGGCCGAAGTAAAACGCATGTTGGGTGCTGTAGACGAATTGCAGGAACAGGGAGAAGAGATTAACATCCCCTATTTCGTTGGAGAGACCGTAAAGGTGACCTTCGGGCCGTTCAACGGCTTTAGCGGTGTTATCGAGGAGGTAAACAACGAAAAGAAAAAGTTAAAAGTAATGGTTAAGATTTTCGGACGGAAAACTCCGCTCGAATTGGGCTTTATGCAAGTAGAAAAGGAATAATGGCAGTGGTGTTACGCCTGACATTGTCCCTTGTTTTTATAAACAAATCAAATTAAATCAAAATGGCTAAAGAAATTGCTGGACAGATCAAATTACAGATTAAAGGAGGTGCAGCAAACCCATCTCCCCCTGTAGGACCGGCCTTAGGTTCCAAAGGGATTAATATTATGGAGTTTTGCAAGCAATTCAATGCCCGCACTCAAGACAAAGCCGGAAAGGTATTGCCCGTTGTGATTACCTATTACAGCGACAAATCTTTCGATTTTATAGTTAAGACTCCTCCTGTAGCCATTCAGTTGTTGGAAGTATCTAAACAAAAGAGTGGTTCGGCTGAGCCTAACCGTAAGAAAGTGGCTTCGGTTACTTGGGATCAGGTTAAAGCAATTGCTGAAGACAAAATGGTCGATTTGAATTGTTTTACTTTGAAATCAGCGATGACGATGGTTGCTGGTACAGCGAGAAGCATGGGTATAACCGTAAATGGGGAATTCCCGGATATTAACTAATAAACTTCAATTGAAATGGGTAAACTGACAAAAAATCAAAAGTTAGCTTTAGACAAAATTGAAGCAGGGAAGGCCTATTCACTCAAGGAAGCGTCTCAGTTGGTAAAAGAAGTAACTTATACCAAATTCGATGCTTCTGTCGATATCGATGTACGTTTAGGCGTAGACCCACGTAAAGCTAACCAGATGGTAAGAGGTGTCGTTTCTCTGCCTCATGGTACCGGTAAAGTGACTCGGGTATTGGTACTCTGTACGCCCGATCAGGAAGCCGCTGCCAAAGAAGCCGGAGCCGATTACGTCGGTTTGGATGAATATATCGAGAAAATCAAAGGTGGTTGGACCGATATCGATGTCATCATCACGATGCCTGCTATCATGGGTAAAATCGGTGCTTTGGGACGTGTGCTCGGTCCTCGTGGCCTGATGCCGAACCCCAAAAGCGGAACTGTTACCAACGAGGTGGCTAATGCAGTGAAAGAAGTAAAACAAGGTAAAATCGATTTCAAAGTCGACAAAAACGGTATTGTTCACGCTTCTATCGGTAAAGTGTCTTTCACGGCCGACCAGATTCGGGACAATGCGAAAGAGTTTGTTTCTACTTTGATTAAACTGAAACCGACCGCTTCTAAAGGTACGTATATTAAGAGTGTTTATCTTTCAAGTACAATGAGCCCGGGTATTAAAATCGAGCCTAAATCAGTTGATGAGATTTAAAAACATTGAATTATGAGAAAGGAAGATAAAAGCACAGTTATAGAACAGATTGCTTCGACTCTTAAAGAGTACAGCCATTTTTATCTGACCGAAACCGCCGCCCTGAACGCTGAAAAAACCAGCGCTCTGCGTCGGGAGTGTTTCAAGCAGGATATAAAATTGCTCGTCGTTAAGAATGCCTTGCTTCACAAGGCTATGGAGTCTCTCGATACCGATTACGAACCGCTGTACGGCTGTTTGAAAGGTTCGACTGCAATCATGTTTACGAATACAGGTAACGCTCCGGCCAAGTTGATCAAAGAGTTCAGAAAATCGACTTCTGACCTGTTGAACTTCAAAGCCGCTTATGTTGAAGAAAGCTTCTATATCGGAGCCGAACAACTGGATGCGTTAGTTGCTATTAAGAGCAAGAACGAACTTATCGCCGATGTTATCGCCCTGTTACAATCGCCTGCCAAGAACGTTGTTTCGGCATTGCAGTCGGGAGGTTCGAAACTTCACGGAGTATTACAGACTCTTTCAGAAAGATAAAATTTTAATAAAAAGATTAGTAAATAACAATTAAAAATCATAGAACAATGGCAGATTTGAAAGCTTTTGCAGAACAATTAGTAAACCTGACCGTAAAAGAAGTTAATGAACTGGCTCAGATTTTGAAAGAAGAATATGGTATCGAACCGGCTGCTGCAGCTGTTGCTGTTGCTGCTACTACTGCTGCTGGCGGTGCCGCTGTTGAAGAAAAAACATCTTTCGATGTTGTTTTGAAATCCGCTGGTGCAAATAAACTGGCAGTTGTTAAGTTGGTGAAAGAACTCACCGGTCTTGGCTTGAAAGAAGCTAAAGATATGGTAGATGGTGCTCCCAGCAACATCAAGGAAGGTCTTGCTAAAGCTGACGCTGAAGGATTGAAAAAACAATTGGAAGAAGCTGGCGCTGAAGTTGAACTTAAATAAGTATTTCCTGAATTTCAGGAACTTTGGTTAAGAGATTTCCGAAAGAGGTCTCTTAACCTTTTTGTGTATATAATTTATAAGTTCAATTAATTCGTTTGTTAAATGTCTTCAAATATAGGTAAACCACGGGTAAATTTTGCTTCTATCAAGAATCCGCTCCAATATCCGGATTTTCTTGAGGTGCAGTTAAAATCTTTCCGGGACTTCCTGCAGTTGGATACGCCTCCGGAAAAAAGAAAAAATGAGGGCTTGTACAAGGTGTTTGCTGAAAATTTCCCGATTGCAGATACCCGCAACAATTTTGTCCTCGAATTTTTGGATTATTATATTGATCCGCCCAGATATACTATCGACGAGTGTATAGAGAGAGGGTTGACTTACAGTGTGCCTCTGAAGGCCAAACTGAAGTTGTATTGTACAGATCCCGATCACGAAGATTTCGATACCGTGATACAGGATGTGTATCTTGGCCCGATTCCCTACATGACCGAGAAGGGTACATTTGTTATCAATGGTGCCGAACGGGTTGTCGTATCTCAGTTGCACCGCTCTCCGGGCGTATTCTTCGGACAGAGCACGCATGCCAACGGTACCAAACTTTATTCTGCCCGTATTATTCCTTTCAAAGGTTCGTGGATTGAGTTTGCTACCGACATCAACAATGTCATGTATGCTTACATCGACCGGAAGAAAAAATTACCGGTTACCACCTTGTTGAGAGCCATCGGTTTCGAGAGCGACAAGGATATTCTCGAAATTTTCGGGCTCGCCGAAGAGGTGAAGGTAACCAAAACGAATCTGAAGAAAGCCGTAGGCCGCCGTTTGGCTGCCCGTGTTTTGAAGACGTGGGTTGAAGACTTTGTAGACGAAGATACCGGCGAGGTCGTTTCTATCGAACGCAACGAGGTTATCATTGACCGGGAGACTGTCCTGGAAGAGAGTCATATTGCGGAAATCCTCGAATCGGGAGTTTCCAATATCCTGTTGCACAAGGAAGAAAGAAACCTGTCGGATTATTCGATTATATACAATACGTTGCAGAAAGACTCCAGTAACTCGGAGAAAGAAGCCGTATTATACATATACCGTCAGCTTCGCAACGCCGAGCCGGCCGACGATGCCAGCGCACGCGAAGTGATTACCAATCTGTTCTTCTCTGAAAAGAGATACGATCTGGGAGAAGTGGGCCGTTACAGAATCAACAAGAAACTGAACCTGTCCACACCGGCCGATATCAAAGTATTGACCAAAGAAGATATCATCGAGATTATCAAATATCTCATCGAGCTTATCAATTCGAAAACCGATGTCGATGATATCGACCACCTGAGCAACCGTCGTGTAAGAACCGTAGGCGAACAGCTTTACAACCAGTTCGGCGTAGGGTTGGCCCGTATGTCCCGTACCATCCGGGAACGTATGAACGTGCGGGACAACGAAGTCTTTACGCCGATCGACCTGATTAACGCCAAGACGATATCGTCTGTTATCAATACGTTCTTCGGTACCAATGCGTTGTCTCAGTTTATGGACCAGACCAACCCGCTGGCCGAAATGACGCACAAACGCCGTATGTCGGCGCTCGGTCCCGGCGGTCTGTCGAGAGAGCGTGCCGGCTTTGAAGTCCGTGACGTACACTATACGCACTATGGCCGCTTGTGTCCTATCGAAACCCCTGAAGGTCCGAACATCGGTCTGATTTCGTCGCTTTGCGTTTATGCCAAAATCAACGATCTCGGTTTCATCGAAACGCCGTACCGGAAGGTAGAGAACGGAAAAGTCGATTTGTCGGAAAAAGGTATCGTATACCTGACCGCCGAAGTGGAAGAGGGTAAGGTTATCGCACAGGGAAATGCCCCGTTGAACGACGACGGTTCGTTCATCCGCACGAGAGTGAAATCCCGTCTCGATGCCGATTTCCCCATCGTGGCCCCCGAAGAGGTAAATCTGATGGACGTTTCGCCTACGCAGATTGCTTCTATCGCCGCCTCTCTGATTCCCTTCCTCGAGCACGACGACGCCAACCGTGCGCTGATGGGTTCGAACATGATGCGTCAGGCTGTTCCGCTGCTTCGGACCGAAGCTCCTATCGTGGGTACCGGTCTTGAAGGTCAGCTGATTCGTGACTCCCGTACTCAGATTACGGCCGAAGGTGCCGGTGTCATCGAGTTTGTCGATGCCACGACGATTCGCATCCGTTACGACCGTACGGAGGACGAAGAGTTCGTAAGTTTCGAAAGTGCCGTAAAAGAATACAATATACCCAAGTTCCGCAAGACCAACCAGAGCACGACGGTCGATTTGAGACCGATTTGCCGCAAAGGCGACCGGGTGGTGGCCGGACAGATTCTCACCGAAGGTTATTCTACGGAAGCCGGAGAACTGGCGTTGGGTAAGAACCTGAAAGTGGCGTTCATGCCCTGGAAAGGTTACAACTACGAGGATGCTATCGTGCTGAACGAACGTGTCGTTCGGGAAGATATCCTGACTTCGGTACACGTGGACGAGTACTCTTTGGAGGTGCGTGAAACCAAACGGGGTATGGAAGAGTTGACATCGGATATCCCCAATGTCAGCGAAGAAGCTACCAAAGACCTCGACGAACGGGGTATCATCCGTATCGGTGCGCAGGTTAATCCGGGCGACATCATGATCGGTAAGATTACGCCCAAAGGAGAATCGGACCCGTCGCCCGAAGAAAAACTGCTGCGTGCCATTTTCGGCGACAAAGCCGGCGATGTGAAAGATGCGTCGCTGAAAGCTACTCCTTCTCTGAAAGGGGTGGTTATCGGTACCAACCTTTTCTCCAGAGCCATTAAGAAAAAGAAAGCCAAATTGAGCGACAAAGCCATTCTTCCCAAACTGGATGAAGAATACGAAGAAAAAGAGGCCAAGCTCAAGGAGCTGCTTATCGAAAAACTGATGGTGCTGACCAATGGCAAGACATCTCAGGGTGTCAAGGACTATCTGGGAACCGAAGTGATTGCCAAAGGCGCCAAGTTTACGCAGAAAGCGTTGAACGAAATCGATTATACGTCGATTCAGGTAAGCAAGTGGACCGCCGATGCCGCCAAGAACGAGCTGATACGGGCGACCATTATGAATTACCTGAAAAAGTATAAAGAATACGATGCAGAGCTTCGCCGCAAGAAGTTCGATATCTCTATCGGAGACGAACTGCCTTCCGGTATCGTGCAGATGGCCAAAGTGTACATCGCCAAAAAACGCAAAATCAGCGTGGGTGACAAGATGGCCGGCCGTCACGGTAACAAAGGTATCGTTTCCCGTGTGGTACGGCAGGAAGACATGCCGTTCCTCGAAGACGGTACTCCGGTCGATATCGTACTGAACCCGCTGGGTGTGCCCTCCCGTATGAACTTGGGTCAGATTTTCGAGACCGTTCTGGGTTGGGCCGGTATGACGCTGGGCGAGAAATTCGCCACTCCGATTTTCGACGGTGCAAGCCTCGACGACCTGAACGAATGGACCGACAAAGCCGGTTTGCCCCGTTACGGTAAATCCTACCTGTACGATGGTCACACCGGAGAGCGTTTCGACCAGCCGGCCACAGTAGGTGTCATCTATATGCTGAAACTGGGTCACATGGTGGAAGACAAGATGCACGCCCGTTCTATCGGTCCGTACTCTCTGATTACGCAGCAGCCGTTGGGCGGTAAGGCTCAGTTCGGTGGTCAGCGTTTCGGTGAGATGGAGGTTTGGGCGCTCGAGGGCTTCGGTGCCGCCAACATCCTGC
>JAFLRV010000124.1 GCA_022511245.1 Coprobacter sp. | reverse complement strand
TTCCCGGTTATTTTTATTGTTCGGTCTCCCGGACATGTCACGACATGTCCCTACAAAAAACACCCCGCTACCGTAATGGTGCGGGGTGTGCCGTATATCCGGTTGTGCGGGTATTACTTGGCGAGGGCTTGTGCCACATCGACGGCGCAGGCCACAGTGCAACCTACCATCGGGTTGTTACCGATGCCGAGAAATCCCATCATTTCAACGTGTGCGGGTACGGAGGACGAACCGGCAAACTGGGCGTCGGAGTGCATGCGTCCCATCGTATCGGTCATACCGTAGGATGCGGGGCCGGCGGCCATGTTGTCGGGGTGCAGGGTGCGTCCGGTACCTCCTCCGGAGGCTACCGAGAAGTAGGGTTTTCCGGCGAGTACGCGTTCTTTCTTGTAGGTTCCGGCAACGGGGTGCTGGAAACGGGTGGGGTTGGTGGAGTTTCCGGTGATGGAAACGTCGACGCCTTCTTTCCACATGATGGCTACGCCTTCGCGCACGTCGTCGGCTCCGTAGCATTTCACTTTGGCACGGGGTCCGTCGGAGTAGGCGATTTCACGCACGACTTTCAGTTCGCCGGTAAAGTAGTCGAACTGGGTCTGCACGTAGGTGAATCCGTTGATGCGGGAGATAATCTGGGCGGCGTCTTTTCCGAGCCCGTTGAGGATGCAGCGGAGGGGTTCTTTGCGCACTTTGTCGGCTTTGGCGGCGATTTTGATAGCGCCTTCGGCAGCGGCAAAGGATTCGTGTCCGGCGAGGAAGGCGAAGCATTTGGTCTCTTCGCGCAACAGCATGGCGGCGAGGTTACCGTGACCGATACCTACTTTGCGGTCGTCGGCAACGGAACCGGGAATGCAGAATGCCTGCAAACCGATACCGATGGCTTCGGCGGCTTCGGCGGCGTTCTTGCAGCCTTTTTTCAGTGCGATGGCGGCACCTACCACATAGGCCCACTTGGCGTTTTCGAAACAGATGGGCTGGGTCTCTTCACAGGTTTTGTAGGGGTCGAGACCATAGGATTCGCAGATAGCGTTGGCTTCTTCGATGTCTTTAATACCGTTTTCGTTCAACGCAGCGAGTATCTGTTTGATACGACGGTCCTGACTTTCAAATTTTACTTCTCTGATCATTTGTCTTTCCTCCTTCTGTTTATTCGTGACGTGGGTCAATATGTTTTACTGCGCCCTGCTCTTCGGTAAAGCGGCCGTAGGTTCCGGTCACTTTCTTAAGGGCTTCGTTGGCGTCGGTTCCTTTTTTAATCTCGTCCATGAACTTGCCGAGATGTACGAATTCGTATCCGCAGATTTCGTCGTTCTTGTCGAGGGCGAGGGTCTTGATGTAGCCTTCGGCCATTTCGAGGTAACGGGGCCCTTTGGCGAGGGTGCCGTAGAGGGTGCCTACCTGGCTGCGCAATCCTTTGCCGAGATCTTCGAGACCGGCTCCGATCATGAGGCCTCCTTCGGAGAAAGCGGATTGGGTGCGTCCGTAAACAATCTGCAGGAAGAGCTCGCGCATAGCGGTGTTGATGGCATCGCAAACGAGGTCGGTATTGAGTGCTTCCAGAATGGTTTTTCCGGGAAGTATTTCAGAGGCCATAGCTGCCGAATGGGTCATGCCCGAACAGCCGATGGTTTCGACCAGTGCTTCCTGGATAACGCCGTCTTTCACGTTGAGCGTGAGTTTGCAGGCGCCCTGCTGGGGTGCACACCACCCTACCCCGTGAGTAAGGCCCGAAATGTCAATCACTTCTTTGGCTTTTACCCATTTTCCTTCTTCGGGAATGGGTGCCGGGCCATGATTGGGCCCTTTCTTGACAACACACATGTGTTCTACTTCGTGTGAATAAATCATAATTCGCCTTATTATATTTATGAATAAATTTTTAATTATCTTTACGCAAAGGTAAGAATTTTCCCGGTATTCACAACATATTGCACAAAAAGTGTTTTATTTTTTTCGTCCGGGTGAAAAAGTGTCGGGTAAGGGGGCATTTTTTCGGGCCGTATGGGTTGTATGTGTGAAAAAATTTCACGACTTTTGCAACCGTTAGCAACGATAATTTCAGTATTAACGCATAAAATTTCTGAACGACAATGAAAAAAAGTGCTTTGCAAACCGCCCGTGCGGCTTATCGGCCCAAACTGCCGAAAGCGCTGCAGGGACAGGTTTCGGTCAAGGAGGGTGCTCCTACCGAATCGGTAGCCGACCAGGCTGACATCCAAAAACTGTTTCCCAACACGTACGGCATGCCGGTTCTCTCTTTCGAGCCGAGCAGCGAAACGAAAAACTATCCGGCAATAACGGCCGGTGTCATTCTTTCGGGGGGACAGGCTCCGGGCGGTCACAACGTCATCGCCGGACTTTTCGACGGTCTCAAGGCAGTGAACCCCGACTCGCGTCTGTACGGCTTCCTGCTGGGCCCGGCCGGCCTCATCGAACACAATTACATCGAACTGACGGCCGACATCATCGACGAATACCGCAACACGGGAGGGTTCGACATCATCGGGTCGGGCCGTACCAAACTGGAAACGGTGGAGCAGTTTGACAAAGGGCTGGAAATCCTGAAAAAACTGGGCATCCAGGCGCTGGTCATCATCGGCGGCGACGACTCGAACACGAATGCCTGCGTGCTGGCCGAATACTACAAGAAAATCGACGCCGGTGTGCAGGTTATCGGCTGCCCCAAGACCATCGACGGCGACCTGAAAAACGAAATGATCGAGACGTCGTTCGGATTCGACACGGCCTGCAAGGTCTATTCGGAGGTCATCGGCAACATCCAGCGTGACTGCAACTCGGCCAAGAAATACTGGCACTTCATCAAGCTGATGGGCCGTTCGGCTTCGCACATCGCGCTGGAATGTGCCTTGCAGACGCAGCCGAACATCTGCATCATCTCGGAAGAGGTGGAAGAGAAAAACATGTCGCTCGACGACGTGGTGAAATATATCGCCGACATCGTGGCTGCCCGTGCCGCCGAAGGAAACAACTTCGGTACGGTGCTCATCCCGGAAGGGCTCATCGAGTTTATCCCGGCCATGAAGAAACTCATCGCCGAACTGAACGACTTCCTCGCTCACAACGGCGCCGAATTTGCCGCTGTGGCCAAAGAGGAACAGCGCCAGTACATCATCGACCACCTCACGCCGGAGAATGCGGCTATCTACGCCAGCCTGCCCGAAGGGGTGGCCCGCCAGCTCTCGCTCGACCGCGACCCGCACGGCAACGTACAGGTATCGCTCATCGAGACCGAAAAACTGCTTTCCGAAATGGTGGGCAAAAAACTGGCCGACATGAAGAAAGCGGGTGAGTTCAAAGGCAAATTCTCGGCTCAGCACCATTTCTTCGGTTACGAAGGCCGCTGCGCCGCTCCGTCGAACTTCGACGCCGACTACTGCTACTCGCTGGGTTACACGGCATCGGTGCTCATCGCCGAAGGCAAGACGGGTTACATGTCGTCGGTACGCCGCACGACGCTGCCCGCCGAAGAGTGGATTGCGGGCGGTGTGCCCGTGACCATGATGATGAACATGGAACGCCGGCACGGCGAAATGAAACCGGTTATCCAGAAAGCGCTGGTACGGCTGGATGCGGCTCCGTTCCGCTACTTCGCCTCGCAGCGTGACGTGTGGGCCAAAGAGACCTGCTACGTGTATCCGGGTCCCATCCAGTACTTCGGCCCGACCGAAGTATGCGACCCCACCACCAAAACGCTGGTGTTGGAGGCGGAGGGCAAATAAGGTTTTTCTTATCCGTCATACGGCGGCTGCTTCCCGGTGCGGGAGGCAGCCGTTTTTTTTTGAGGGAGGGAGGGGGTGGAGCTTATTTTTCAGCTGACGGGGTTCCGGGTGCGGGGGATGCGGGGGTTCTGTCGGGGATTCTGTCGAGGGTTCTGTCGGGGGTTCCGTCGGGGTCGATTTCACGGGCCCGGAGCCGGTATTCACGGGCTTTGTCGGGTTGGTTCATGCGTTCGTACACGGTGGCAAGGGTTTCGTAACCGGCGGCGGTGCGGGGATGATTCTCGCCCCACAGCTGACGGCGTATTTCGAGGGCCCGGTGGTAGTACCGGAGGGCGTCGTCGCCGAGTGCGAGGGTGTCGCCGTGCTGCCGGACGGGGTCGATTTCGCAGCGGGCATACATGTCGGCCCCGAACTCTTCGAGGAGCATGATTTCATACTGCCGGCTCTGGTCGAGGCGGGTCTGCCGCCGGTCGAGCCCGGTCTGCTCCCGGTCGTTGAGTTCCCGCTGGCGGATAATGTCGGCGGCCCGGTCTTCGAGCCGTCCCCGACTGTTGATGAGGGAGTCGGCCCGGTGGAGTTCGCCGTTCTGAATGAACCAGGCGAGCTGGCGGCGGTATTCGTCGAGCTGGTCGTAGTCAATGCGGGAGTAGCGGGCAGCCATCTCTTCGATGAGTCTCTCGTCGTTTTTCCGGGCAGCGTAGAGCTGTTGCAGGGCGGCATTGTATTCGTCCTGTGTGAGCTGGTTCCGTGCCCGCTGGGTTTCGAGTTCGTCTTCCCGCTCGGCGAGCTGGCGTTCGAGGGTGCGGCGTATCTTGCGTTCGGCGGCGAGTTTGTCTTCGAGCTGCCGGTCGGGGGTTTCGAGGACGATGACCAGAGGGTCGGCCGAACGGGTATACTGCTTCGAGAGGGTCTCCGGGTCGCAAATCTGATAGCCTTGTTTGCGCACGTTCTGCAGGTAGTAGGTGCTGCCGGGCAGGGTAAGGGTGAAGGTGCCGTCGGCTCCGCTCACGGTGTTGTTGCCGCCCTTGAGGATGATGGTCGCTCCGGAGAGGCGTTCTCCGGGAATGAGGCTGCCGTCGGCGGCGAGCCGTCCCCGTGTCTTGACATAGCCGGTCTGCCGCTGCTGTGCGGCGGCGGGCAGGGTCACGGCCAGTGCAAGGAGCAGATGCAGGTACAGGAGAGGATGACAGGATAAGGGTTTCTTTTTTTCTGTCATAGCATCATTCTTTAAACGGTCTGAATTTAAGCCTTTATTTCGAGTCTGGCAAATTGCCGACAGATTTTAACGTTCTTCTCCCCTGCCCCGATGCGGTTCAATAGTCGTATTCGAGGCTGAAATCGTCGAGCAGGAGGGTGGCTCCGGCGGCTCCGGTGAAGAAATCGCCGTATTTGCTGGCCGAGCAGACGATAATCAGGTAGGCGGGTTTGCGGCTGCGGTTGTCGGTGCCGTTCCAGCCGTAGTCGAGTTCGATGCTGAAGGGCTGGTATCCGCCGGTGGAGTTACCGCTGACGAGTTCTCCGTAGGCGATGATATGGGGGTCGCTCTTGGAGAAGAGTTTGCGCTTGGTGAGGTCGGTGCTGGTCTGGATGGTGAGGGGTTCGCTCCAGTCGCCCAGCGCAACGTAGATGTGGCAGCTGTCGGGACGGCCTTTGAGGTAGGCATACTCTTCGTATCCATTGGCGTTGTTGTCGATGGGGGCGGTGGTGTAGTCGTACCATCCGCGCAGGCGGGTGGGATACGAGGTGAAGGGGCGTCCGAATTCGAGGATGCCGTCGGTGTTATCTTTGTCGACAAACCGTCCGGTAAAGAGGTTGCCGGCGGCGAACTTACCTATTCCGCTGAAATTGACGAACTGGGAGCTGAGCCGGGCGGCCTGTCCGCTGCCGGTGACGGTGACGGCGGTGGGTTCGGTAACGTTCTTCTTCAAGGTTATGGAGCCGTGATTGCCGCTGTCCCAGAACATGTATCCGCCTTCGGCATAGGCCAGCCAGGTGAGTCCGTCCTGATGCCAGTTGTCGAAAGAGGCGTTTTCGAGGGGGATGGAGCGGCCGGTGGTAAATTCTTTTTCATCGCCGTAGAGCCGTTCGCCATCGGCATCTTCGGCCCAGATGCGGCAGCGGTAGATGGTTTCGGGCGAGAGGCGGGTAAGGCGTGCCGAGAGCTGGGTGGGGTCTTCGGGGTCGACATCGGCGGGGACGTTAATCCACGCGGGGGCGTCGAGGGTGCGGTATTCGAATCCGTTGGTGCAGCCTTCGAGTCCGATTCCGGAGAGCCAGGCCACGTTGACCCACGCAATGGGGTCGAAGGTGGTGATGCCGCGCGGCAGGACGAGGATGCGCCAGCTCCGGGTGTAGTCGTGCCAGGCGGCTTCGATGCGGTGGGAGCCTTGCGAGAAGTCGAGGGTCTGCCCTACGGGATTGGGGGTGAGCCGGGTGATGCCTTCGGGTCCGAGCTTGAGGTCGGTCACCTTGACGGCGGTAATGTCGGTCGATTCGCTGACGTAGGCGACGGCGAGGCGGTTGACGGGGTCGATTTCGGCTTTGCCGTTCTGTCCTTCGACGGCGAAGCGGTATTCGATGTCTTGCCGGGCGACAATGGTCCAGTCGTAGTCCTGATAGAGGGAGAGGGTGACTCCGACGGGGTTTTCGAGGTCGAGGGTGCCGGTGAGGGCACGGGAGGCGGTGGCGTTGTCGGGGCTGACGGTGACCCGGCGCAGGACGATGCGGCGGGGGTCGGTTTTCTCGTCGAGGGTGAGGGTGACGGTGCGCCGGTCGTAGTCGATGGCGGCCTGCCCGCCTTCAATGTCGAAAGCGGTGAACACGACGGGTATGCGGGGATAGGGTATGTCGTTCTGGAGACAGGAGAAGAGGCCCGGCAGCAGGAGTGCGGCAGAGAGGAGCCGTACCAGACGGGCGCAAAGGGTGTTATGGGATGTACCGGTGTTGTGCATGTCAGATGTGTATGGTGATGCCGATGTTGATGTTAAAGAGGTTTATCTTGAAGTTGGCTCCGCTGGAGTTGT
>JAFLRV010000123.1 GCA_022511245.1 Coprobacter sp. | reverse complement strand
TTTTTTGCGCAGGGCATTGAAATATTGCAGCCGGCTGTAAATTTTCTGTTCGGCATTGTCACGTATGGAGCAGGTGTTGACAAATACGGCGTCGGCCTCTTCCAGCGTATCGCACAATTCGTAACCGTCCATTTTCATGATGGAGGCCACGACCTCGCTGTCGGCCACATTCATTTGACAGCCATAGGTTTCGATAAATAGTTTTTTTTCTCCGTTCCCGGTCGCAGATTTAAAGTCTGCTTCTGAACATTCTTTCATTTATTTGTTGTTTTTTATTGGTAAGTATGATATTGTAAATAAAAAATGAAAATTTCTTACAAAAAATAACTTTTTTGTTTGGAGTTTACAATTTTATATATATTTTTGCACTGTAAACATTATATGAAATTTTTTCATAGTTAAGGTTTAGGTTAAATCTGTTAAGGGTAGTTGTGAAACTGCCCTTATCTTTTTTATGTCGGGTTATTTGGTTTTTTCATCAAAAAAATATGTACTTTTACGAAGACAAAAATACGAAAAGGATATGAATCTATGGACGATAATCGCCATTATTTTGTTTCTTGTGATACGTTCGGTTTCCCGGACGAAAGAGCAGATTCGGCAGAATAACCGGGACAAAGAGGACGGAGCCGGAACTCCGCAGATGCAGGAGATGAACCGGGAGACTTTGTTTGCTCCGAAAGAGGCGGCGGCACCGAAGCCGGCGGCTGCCGTCAGAAAAACAGCCCCGAAAAAGGCGGTTGTCCCGGAAAGACCGGTTTTGTCGGAGAGTCCGGAACCTCCGGTGCAACAGCCGTATGCCGATACGGAATATAAAGTGGCCGGAGAAGAGAACGATGACTTTTCCTGGTTTGCCGACGCCGACGACTTGCGCAGGGCGGTTGTCAACAGCGAGGTCTTGTCCCGCAAATTCGATTTGTAAAAGGGGAAACCCGAAAATTAAGGCCGGGAAGAATCCCGATTGTCGATTTTTTTTTCTACTTTCGCCGTTGTAAAAAACGGATTTTTGGATATTATCTGTCTAACACCATAAAGCATTGAAATATGTCATTAAGATTTATTACAGCAGAAGAGGCCGCTTCTTATATCAAGAACGATGAGAATGTAGGTTTCGGAGGATTTACCGCAGCCGGTACCCCTAAAGTGGTATCGCTTGCCATTGCCAAAAAAGCAGAAGAGGAACATGCTGCCGGCCGTCCTTTTAAAATAAGTGTATTTACCGGCGCATCGACCAGCGACAGCGTCGACGGCGCATTGGCGAGAGCCCATGCCGTCAAGTCGAGAACGCCTTATCAGTCGACCAAAGATTCCCGTACGGCTATCAATAACAACGAAATAGACTATTTCGACATGCATTTGTCCGAAATCGGCCAGAACATGCGATACGGTTTTTACGGGAAAATCGATACGGCGATTGTCGAAGCGGTAGATGTGACCGAGAACGGCGAGATTACGCTGGGCATCGGAGTGGGAGCGGCTCCCACCTACTGCCAGATGGCCGATAAAATCATTATCGAGCTGAACCGCCACGCTCCGGCTGCGCTGCACGGCTTCCATGATATATACGAGCCGCTGAATCCGCCGTACCGGAGAGAAATTCCCATTTATAAACCGAGCGACCGCATCGGTTCGCCCGTTATCAAGGTCGACCCGGCCAAAATTATCGGTATCGTGGAGACCAATCTCCCCGACAATGTGAAGGAATTTGCTCCGGTCGATGAAGTGACGGCCCGTATCGGCGACAACGTGTGCGGCTTCCTGATTTCCCAGTTGAAGAGCGGCATCATCCCCAAAGAGTTCCTCCCCTTGCAGTCGGGCGTGGGAAATATCGCCAACGCCGTATTGGGCGGATTGGGCAACAGCCCCGAAGTGCCGGCGTTCGAAATGTACACCGAAGTGATTCAGGATGCCGTTATCGGTTTGATGAGAGAAGGAAAATGCCGTTTTGCCAGCGGTTGCTCGCTGACCATCAGCAACGCTGTGGCCGAAGAGGTGTTTGCCGATCTCGATTTCTTCCGGGATAAAATGGTATTGCGTCCCGGAGAAATCAGCAACAACCCTGAGATTGTTCGCCGTTTAGGGATTATCTCCATCAATACGGCGCTGGAAGCCGATATATTCGGAAATGTCAACAGCACCCATGTGGTCGGCACCAAGATGATGAACGGTATCGGCGGTTCGGGTGACTTTACCCGCAACTCGTATATTTCGATATTTACCTGTCCTTCGGTAGCCAAAGGCGGCAATATCAGTGCAATCGTTCCGATGGTTTCGCACCTCGACCACAGCGAACACTCGGTCGACATTCTCATTACCGAACAGGGGGTTGCCGATTTGCGGGGAAAATCTCCGATACAGCGGGCCAAAGAGATTATCGAGAACTGTGCGCATCCGGTTTACAAACCGCTGTTGCGTGACTATCTGAACATGACCCGGAAAGTGCATACGCCGCATAATCTGAAAGCCTGTCTCGGATTCCATCTCGAATTTATGAAATCGGGCAATATGGCAGCGACCAATTGGGCCGATTATCAGTAAACCGCATATAGCGACAAGCTGACTTTTTCGGGCGGTTCTTCCGGAGTTTTCGAGAGAACCGCTTTTTTTAATGTCTGATACCGGCCCTTCCGAACTGTTCGAAATCTTCCGCAGTCAGCCCTATTTCGTCCAGCGTCCGGGCCCGGTTATGGTCGTCGAGGTAATACCGGGCGGTCTCTTTGAAACAGGGGCTGACAATCGACAGGCTGTCTTCCCGGCAAAACGTGTGAATCCCGCCCAGCGACAGCACGGTATGAAAAACATTCCGGGTCGAAATCGCTTTGTCCCGGTTGGCCAGCGCCTGTTCGACGCAGGACGGATAGGCCTTTTTGTATCCCTCCGACATCCACAGGACGAGGGGAACATGCAGCTGATAATAAGAGACGCCGGGAGAGGAGTGCAGAAACCGGTTGCGGCTGTCGTCGAAGATATCCTCTCCGTGATCGGCGATATAGAGGACGGCCGATTGCGCCCGGTTCCGGTCGAGCAGAGAGATAATCCGATGAAGCAGATTGTCGGTATAGCGGATGGAGTTGTCATACGCATTGACCAGTTCCTTCCGGTTGCCGGCCCGTGTGCCGGAAATGTTGTCGGGGCGGAAATAGGCCCGGTCGGCCGGGTAGCGTTCCCCGTAATTGAAATGGGAACCGTAGGTGTGCAGTACAATCAGCGATTTCCGGTGCCGGCGGTCGATTTCATCGGCCAGCAGTTGCAGCAGAATCTCATCGGACGGGTTGTACTGCGGATTTTCTGACGATTCTTTCACAAAAATATGCCGGTCGGCCTCCTGACCGAAAAAATCGATGAAAGAGCGGTTGGGCCGCTGGTTGGAAAAGAACGCTGTCCGGAATCCGGCCTCCCGGAACGCCGTTATCAGGCTTTTTTCCCGGTAGATACGGTCATAGTGCAGCGCCGATGCGCTGGATAGCAGCAGCGGTACGCTTTTGTGGGTGGTGTTCGACTGGGTGAGTACGTCCCGGAAACAGAGAATATCCGTCCGGGAAGAGAGGTGCGGGTTGGTCTGTCGGGGATACCCGTACAGCTGCCAGTTGCAGGCCCTCGATGTTTCGCCGATGACCAGTACATAAATTTCCGGTTCGTCGACCGGGTGCTCCGGCAGGGCGTAGAAACGGAAATCGGCCGAGCTGCGGGCGTAATGCCTTACCCGAATCTCCCGCCGGACCGCCTGCACGATGTTGTAGCCTACATTTATCGGGTAGATGCCGGTCGTTATCCGGTATCGGGGGACCGACAGGCCGGTAACGGCCAGCAGGATAATACCGGCGACACCTGTCGACAAGGCATATTTCCGTTGCCGTTTCAGAAAGTCTGTCGACAGGTTTTCGGCTCTTGCCAGCGAATAGATGCCCGAAAAAAGCGCAACGAGATAAAGGGCGAAAATGGCGGCGATTGTCGGCCACAGATTGCTCAGCAGTTCGGCCGCTTCGGCGGTGTTGGTCGTCAGCAGGTTCAGGAACATGTCGACGGCAATGACATGCCCCTTGAACAGCGAGAGCAGCACCAGCTGGAATATATCGACAAACAGAAGCGGCAGGAGAATCCAAAGCGGTTTTCCGGGTTTGCGAAAGAACGTCATGAACAACCAATAGACGGCAAGAGGGATAATTACGTTGCAGAAACGGGCCCAAACCGGCGGCGGTTCCGTAATAAACAGAACCAGATTGGGAAGGAGAAGAATACCGATGTAGAGGAAGAAAAACGTTTTTTGCCCCAGCCGATATTTGGATATGAAATGGAGATGCTGCATGGATATCGAGACTATTCCGGCCCTTCGTACCGGCCGGTTTCCGACAGATAAAACCGACGGCGGAGCCAAAAGTTTAGATTTTTAAATTTCTTTAGTGAAAAGAGTTTAATACGAACCTTCTTTGCCGGGAATATTCTCCCGTTTTGAAAAAATAAATGACTATTTTTGTAATACACCAAACTGTTCTGCAATGATTGACGAGATTCTGGAATACAACAAAACCTTTGTCGCCTCCAAAGGCTATGAAAAATATGTGACAGACAAGTATCCCGACAAGAAGCTGGCGGTACTCTCCTGCATGGATACCCGGTTGACCGAACTGCTTCCGGCCGCACTGGGCTTGAGAAACGGCGATGCGAAGATTATCAAAAATGCCGGCGGGCTGATTATCTCGGCGTTCGATTCGGTGGTGCGCAGCCTCGTTGTCGCCATTTATGAACTGGGCGTTGAAGAGATTATGGTGGTCGCCCATTCGGGATGCGGAGCCTGTCACATGAGTTATGCCCATTTTCACGACTCCATGATAGCACGGGGTGTCACGGACCAGACCCTCGATACGATTCGGAAATGCGGGATTGACCTCGATTTCTGGCTGGAAGGGTTCAAAGACACTCCGGAATCGGTACGGAAAACCGTAGATACGATTCGTACACATCCGCTGGTGCCGGGCGATGTCGTCGTGCGCGGGTTCATCATCGATTCCGAAACGGGAGCACTCGAAGAAATTTTTTAATAAATAGAGATATGTCGAAACATCATAAACTGAATTGGAGAAGTTTGCATAAGTGGGGCGGGCTCATACTCACCTTTTTTATCCTGATGTTTTGCCTGTCGGGCATAGTGCTCAATCACCGCAAAGCGTTTGTCAATTGCCAGATAAACAGCCGTTGGCTGCCGGAGAGGTACACTCTTTCGCAATATAACGGCGGCATCGTAAAAGGCACGTTGCGGTTGGACGGGAATCGGCTGCTGGCGTATGGCAGTGCCGGTGTCTGGCTTACCGACACGGATTTTCACCGGTTTACCGATTATAATGCCGGTCTCCCGAAAGGAATCGACGGCCGGAATGTCAGCCGTGTGGTGATTGCCAAAGACGGCCGCATGTGGTGTGCAGCCCAGTATGACCTCTATGTGCATGACGGGAAGCGATGGGTGCCGGTGCCCCTGCCCGGCAATGACGAACGGCTGACCGATGTCGCCCTCGATAAAGACAGCCTGCAGGCGGTCGCCCTTACCCGCTCGGCGGTTTATACCGCATCGGGGCCGGATGGCGCATTTGAACGCCGGTATATCGGTACCCCGCAGGGCTATACATCCAAAGCATCGCTGTTCAAGACTTTCTGGCTGCTCCATAGCGGCGCCTTGTTCGGGTTGCCCGGCCGGCTCCTTGTCGATGCCGTCGCTTTGGTCATGATATTTTTATGTTTCACCGGCATATTCCTGTTCTTTTGGCCGCAGGCTATCCGCCGCACCCGGAACAAAGACGCCGTACCGCATCGGGTAGCGGCATGGAAATGGAATCGACGGTGGCATAACCGGCTGGGGTATTATACCCTTGTACTGACCCTTCTGGTGACGGTGACGGGAATGTGCCTGCGCAAACCGTTGTCAGCTCCGCTGGCCAAAGTGAAAACCGCTCTTGTGCCGCTCTCCCCGCTGGCACAGCACAATGTATGGTTCGACAAGCTGCGGGGCATCCGGTGGGATGCCCGGAGTGACCGGTGGCTGGTATGCACGTCTGAAGGCTTTGTGCAGGCCGATGAGCATTTTGCAGAAGCCCCGCTGCAACTTTCCCCCAAGCAGACCCCGAAAGTCAGCGCTATGGGAGTGACCGTTTGGGAAGAAGAACGTCCCGGCGAATGGCTGGTGGGCTCGTTCAGCGGACTGTACCGTTGGGATTCCGCCACAGGAACGGTGACCGGTTGGGCTGCGGGTGAGCCTGCGGCCAGCGATACGCCGCCGTCGGGAAAATCGAAACTCCGGGTCAGCGGTTACAGCCGAGACCTCCGGACAGCCGACGAAGTGGTATTCGACTATTACAAAGGAGCTCCGGCGCTCTCTCCCATGTCCGGCCCTTTGACACGGCAGGCCGTACCCCTGTGGCGGGTTGCACTGGATATCCATGTCGGACGGTTCTATGCCCCGTTGCTGGGTCCGCTTTCCGATGAGTTCGTATTTTTCTCCGGGCTGCTGATAACCGTTATTTTCCTTTCCGGGCTGGCGGTCTATTATCGTCAACACCGCCGCCGTCCCGGTTCCGGTGAATAAATTTCAGCGGATAAGCATAAATGGTGTGGATGCGGTGCAGCGTACAAAAATAAAAAATCGCCGCATCATTTTATGCGGCGATTTTCTAAAGGTGGTGCCACCAGTCATATTCTATTGTGCATATGCAAGTGTCAGCGTATGATTTTCAGAAACTTATGATGGTGTTTTCTTCTGTTCCGCCCGCACAAGCACAAAAAGATGGTCGTTTTGCCTTCAGATGCCTACAGGTGGTTTCTGTTTCCTTTATGGCGCAAATTTGG
>JAFLRV010000122.1 GCA_022511245.1 Coprobacter sp. | reverse complement strand
GCGGCCAATTCACGGTTACGGATGTCGGTCGGCTCTCCGCTCGTGGCGTCACTCGTGTCGTTCTCCGTCGGAACGCTCTACCTGATTGCCGCAACACTTATACAGAAAGGTTCACTCGGCATTCCGACAGAGGTATTCGGGAACCTACCTTGGTGGGCATGGTTAGGCGGTGTCTGCGGACTGTGCGGACTGACCGTCAATATCCTTATCTTTCCCAAACTGGGCAGCGTACAGACGGCTCTGATGCCGATGCTCGGTCAAATTGGCATGGGAATGCTCATCGACTCTTTCGGCTGGTTTCGCTCAACCGAATATCCTTTCACGTGGCTGCGTCTGGCAGCGCTGACGATGATTCTGGCCGGTGTCTGTATGGTGGTCATGAAGAAAGGCGAGAAATCGGCGAGCGGCAATCTGCTGTTGTGGCAACTGGTCGGTGTGAGCGGCGGCGCAATCTTTGCCATGCAGCCTCCGATGAACAGCCTGCTTTCGGCAGAACTCTCATCGGCCGTTCATGCTGCGTTTTTCTCGTTCCTGTCGGCAACGGTAGTGCTGTTTGTTATTGTACTGCTGCGCAGTGACCGCCAACAGCTGCCGCAAATTTTTTCGAGCGACCGTCCGTGGTGGTCGTGGCTCGGTGGCATTATCGGCGGAACATTCGTTACAGGCTTTGCTTTTTTTGCAGCCAAGTTGGGTATCGGGTTGTTGCTGGTAACGAGTATCTGCGGATTGCTGACGTGCAGCCTCGTTATAGACAAATACGGACTACTCGGCGCAGAGAAAAAGTCCGTCGGAGCGGTGCAGTATATCGGCCTGCTCTGTGTTATGGCGGGAATAGCAGTGTTAAGGTTGAACTAATAGGGTATCGGACAATGAGTGAAAATGAACACATAGAAGTTGTAGCCGCCGTAATCCGTCGAGGCCACCGGATATTTGCCACGCAACGAGGTTACGGGGAATTCAAAGGCTGGTGGGAATTTCCCGGCGGCAAAATGGAGGCAGGAGAAACGCAGCAAGAGGCATTGGTGCGCGAAATCCGTGAAGAGTTGGATGCTGAAATCGAAATCGGCGGTTTAATACGTACCGTCGAGTGGGATTATCCGACTTTCCACCTGACCATGCACTGCTACTGGTGCACACTGACCTCTGCATCGCTCCACCTCAACGAACACGCATCCGCCCGCTGGCTCACCCAAGAGGAGCTTCACTCCGTCTGCTGGCTACCCGCAGATATTTCGCTGTTGGACGATATTGCAGCGGTGCTATAGATATGCAGAAATACGATATTAAAATGATATATATGGAATCACGGGTAAAGATATACAACGGTCGCCCAACCGAAGGAAACGAGAGCCGGACGGCGGCCGAAACTGCCGTTTATGATTTTTTGGACAACACGGGAGTAGAATATCTGACCTTATGCCACCCGGCAGCATATACGATGGAGGAGTGCGAGGCCGTCCGCAAAGCCATCGGTGCGCCCGTATTCAAGAATCTCTTTCTCACCAACAAGCAACAAACGCAATTCTTCCTGCTGATGATTCCCGCCGACAAACCGTTCAAGACAAAATATTTATCATCACAGCTTGGCTGTGCACGGCTTTCGTTCGCCTCATCGGAGGCGATGAATGAACTACTCCATATCGCACCGGGAGCGGTATCGCCGCTGGGACTGATTCACGACAAGGCATGCCGTGTCCGATTGATTGTCGACCGGGATTTGTCGGCAACAGACCGTTATGCCTGCCATCCGTGCGTCAATACGGCATCGGTCGCCCTATCGCTCACCGACCTGCTCGAAAAGGTGGTTCCGGCAACGGGTCATACTTTCACTTGGGTAAATCTTCCCGACGAAACAGCATAAGGTTAAAGGTCATCGTCGAACATTCGGCCGACATCTTCTGTTTCATCGCCGAACTCGTTTTCACAGAAATCAGGGGTTCAGTAAGGTGGAGCTTCGCCACCGCTAACTATTACCATTGCTGTCGCTCATAAAAGAGAGCGTAATGCCGATGATTATCGTGCTCAATATCGTCAGACAATATCTCACCGTTGCCTATAATTATTCCCAAACCGTCCATGTAGCGCAGTTCAGTACCCCACCCTCCAATGCAACATCATTGAAGTCAATGGTTTCGACCACTCTGTCCGGGAATATCTCCTTTATCTTTGCAAACGCCTCATCATCTTTGTTCCCGGGCACACCGAATTTAGGCATCACAATCAGATTTTCAACTTCAAGATAATTAACATACAATCCAATAGCATGCTCGGGGTGGAGCTTGTCTTTATAATCATAGAAAAACGGAACGTCTATATACCGCAAACCTGCCCCGGCCAGCACACGATTTATTCCATCTCTCCAATATTTATATTCATCGGCACGATTATTTCCGAGAATCGTATCCGCATCGACAAAACGCACCATACCGTCTGCATGGCCTGTATAATCGCCCTTAATTGTCGGTATTACAATTATTTCCGCTTCAAGAAGTTCGGACAATTCGCTCTTTAACTCTTCGGCGTCCTTCTCCGGATTTTCGGCAAAAACACGATCGGAGATTATGGCACGAGACCCGCAAACGAGCACATTTCCTCCATCGAGATTGATATCGGAAAAAACAGGTTTTATATTATTTGCCGTACAAACCTCCCGAACATCCGAGCGTGACTCCTCGTACTCTTTTACTCCTTTCAGATATGACGGGTCATAGCGGAACTGTACCAACTTACCGCTTGCCGTCTGGACGGGCATATAGTCTCGACACCAAATATCGTGCGTACCTTTTAGAAAACGATATGTTATTCCGTGTTTATCCAGCACTCCTGTTAAATTCTCGCAAGCATGCGGAAATTTCTCGTGCAGCAACTCCGATACATATACGATTTGTTTCCGGTGCGACATGGGATTGCCGGAGCTTTTTTGATTGAGTTCTTCTTCCTGTCGGGATGCCGCCGGTGCTGTAAAATCTTCCGATTTTGCAACAGATGTGTCTGCGGCAGGTCTTGCATAATCGTTTTCCCATTGTTTACGGAAAATCTTATCATCGTACCCCAACATTTTAATGCATATTTCCACTGTGGGTTCTATATTGTTTTGTATACAAATATCGTGAAATATGGCCGACCGGGTACGTCCTCCGGCAATAAAGTTGCTGATATATTCCTTTGATATGTGAACATTGTTTGTTACGAGCCTCGTGTTGATTTTGTGCAGAATCCTCTTTTGCTTTTTTATGGGAGTATGTCTGTCTGCCAGCGATTTCAGCAGACTGTCTGCACTTTGTGATTTCAGCAACTTGTATCCACCATATACCGCACCTCCGATAGCAATAAGACTGCTCGTAATTCCCAGAATTGATTCAACGTTCATCGTATTTGTATATTTATTTAGTTTATATCGTTTAACAAATGTAACGATTTTTTTACCCCCGAGCAAACGAAATAATGAAAAAAATCATGTATACGGGTCGCTATTTCCTCCTCTTTGTTGGGAAATAGAATAAATCGGTCTATCTTTAACCTTGAAAAATGGAATAATGTCATGAACCTTTTCGGACTATACAAAAACATCGCTCCTTTCGTAAAGCCTTACCGGATTTTAGTGGCGATTACTCTTGTACTCACATTAGCCGGGTCTTTGATGCAGCAGGTAAATGCGATTGTTCTGGACAAAACGGTGGATGCCATCAACGCCCTCATCGGAACGAATTTTTCGTGGCCGCAGGCAGCGAGAATACTCACCATTATTTCTGTCGTTCTTCTGGGAAAAGAAGTGTTGTCGGCCATAATTACTTTTGCCCAAAGCTATTATGGGGAACGGATGCGCATTTTCGTATCCAGAGATCTTTCTCAGGCTGTTATAGAAAAGGTGCTGACGTTTAAGGTCGCTTATTTCTCGGCCGATGAAAATGCGACCGGGAAGGTACAGGCCCGTATCGACCAAGGGGTCAGCAGCATTTCCCGAACTGTGCAAAATTTTTTCATCGACCTGCTTCCTCTGTTCACCAGTGCTCTCCTGGCTCTTATTCTCATGTTTGCGGCCAATGTGTATGTGGGATTGGTGGCCACGAGCATTGTCCCCGTCTATTTCTGGATTACATGGCGGCAAGCCCGCCGATTGAAAGGCTGGCGACGGGAGATGCGTTCTTATCGGGAATCCAAAAGTCAGGGCATCAAGAATATCGTGGACTCTATCCATGTCATCAAGTCGTTCAACCGGGAATCGATAGAGGCGCAGAAGCAGTTGGCGCTGCAAAACCAGGTAACGGACAATCAGATGAAAACCCGACAGGTGAGTTTTTATTATGGCGGTATCAAGAGTTTTGTTAAGCAGATAGGAACGGTGCTGGTCATCATTCTGACCGCTTATCTGGTACTTATCGAATATCCGGGTATGAGCATCGGTAAAATTATGTATCATGTAATGCTCTTCAGCAACGTCATTGCCCCTATCACCCAACTGCAACGCATTTTCGATGATGTCAACGATGCTCTTATATACGCCGAAGGATTCTTCGATATTCTCCATTCGGAGAATCAAGTTGAAGACAGCGGAACTTACCGTCCGGATAAGATTCACGGAAGATTCGAAATGAAAAACGTGGATTTCACTTATCCCAACGGCACGCAAGCTCTCTTTGGCGTAAACATTACTATCGAGCCCGGCAAGATAACCGCCTTAGTCGGTCTTTCCGGTGCCGGAAAAAGTACGGTAGTCAATCTGCTGGACAAATTTTTTGAGCCACAGTCGGGCACTATCCTATTGGACGGCGTCGACCTGCGGGAATACGACACGCATTACCTGCGGGACAACATCGGCCTTGTGCTACAGAAGAACCATATTTTTGACGGCACCATCGAAGAGAATATCCGCTACGGAAAACCGGATGCCACGCATGAGGAGGTCGTGGAGGCCGCCAAAAAGTCGTACATCTACGAGCAGATTATGAGCCTTCCCCGACAGTTCGAGAACAAGGCTTCCGATTTGTCCGGCGGTCAGCAGCAACGCATCGCCATCGCCCGCATGTTCCTGAAGAACCCGCCAGTCATTTTTTTAGACGAACCTACCGCCAGTCTGGATGCCATTGCCACAGAGCAGATTAAAAACAGCATCGATGCCATTAAGAAAGACCGAACCGTCGTTATCATCTCCCACAACATTTCGCAGATTATCGACAGCGAAGTGGTTTACGCTCTGCAACAGGGGCATGTGGAAGAGTGCGGAGATCCGGACGAAGTGTATAAGAAAGGAGGTGTTTACAAAGATATTATCGACGCTTCAGCCCGCAGTCTGAACATAAAGAAAATCGCCCAAACGATAGAATCGGCATAGTTTTCCTTACCGGCGAAATTTCAAAAAACAACTGTTACTACGGCAAAAAACATCATCGGTATCGTACCTGAACCGTTTCATCAAAAGACAAACAGACATAACCTCTTCAGATTACCGGAAGTCGGCCGGGAAGAAATAAATTGTTTTTTGTATTTTTGCTCTACATTACCATCATAATCAAAAAATGCGACGATTCAAACAGCAACTGCCCGATACAGAGGTGCAACAGATCCTGACCGAAGCCACCAACGGCGTGCTTTCATTGGTCGATTCCTCCGGCCAACCTTATGGTGTGCCGATGAGTTTTGTCTATGACGGACATCGGAGTCTCTATTTCCATTGCGCCTGCGAGGGGCGGAAAATCGATTGTTTACGACACGACAACCGGGCATCGTTCTGCATCGTTGCCAAAGACGATGTAAAGCCGGCCGAGTTTACCACTTATTTCCAAAGTGTAATCGTCAGCGGTCACATCGTCGTCATAGAACAACCTAACGAAATCATTACAGCTTTGCAGATGCTCTGTAAAAAATATTCGCCGGACACAGACTGCTCTTCCGAAATCGAAAAAGGGATGAAACGGGTAACTGTTTTACGTTTGGATATGGAAACGGCTACAGGCAAAGAGGCTGTTGAATTAACCCGAAAACGGGAACCCATTACATCTTGCCATAAAAACATGACGACAGAACAATTTATCGAAACGATGAACAGCGGCCAGGTGATTCCGGCCGGCTCAGAAGTTCATGAGGTGATGCACCGGTTAAGTCAGGAAGCCATCCGCATCACCCAGAACCTTAACAACAATTACCATACTCACGACGAGATTATCAAACTGTGGAGTGAACTCACAGGGCAAAAAATAGATGACAGTTTTAACTTTTTTCCCCCATTTACCACCGACTGCGGAAAGAACCTGCATATCGGCAAACGGGTTTTTATTAATGCCGGCTGTCGTTTTCAGGATCAAGGAGGCATCTACATCGGCGATGACGTACTGGTGGGGCATAACTGTGTAATCGCAACAATCAACCATATCGAGGATCCGGATCATCGGGGCGACATGATAACCGCACCCGTACACATCGGCAATAAAGTGTGGATAGGTGCGAATGTCACGATTCTGCAAGGAGTTACCATCGGCGACGGTGCCATTCTTGCCGCCGGCGCCGTTGTAACCAAAGATGTCGAACCCCGCACCGTTGTAGGGGGTGTACCGGCCAAAGTGCTGAAACGAATCTGATTTCAACAATTAAAGATTCAACCATATCGGCACTCTATCCGGATATACCTTTCCAGACAGCGATGGCTAACGAAACGGCACATCCCCTGTCGGGAACAATACCGGCTACAATACAACAGCCTGCCGCCAGCCGGAATATACGGCAGCGGCAACTACGACATTTCAATATCTGTATTTGTCGGACGGCGTTTACGTTCCGACTCGAATAAGCGGGAAATCTCCTCTGCCAATTGCGGAATCGCAATATTATCCGGTATTACGATATTTTTGGCATATT
>JAFLRV010000121.1 GCA_022511245.1 Coprobacter sp. | reverse complement strand
CTCCTGCTCCAACAGCCCGACATCCTTCTGCTCGACGAGCCCACCAACCACCTCGATGCCGAATCCATCGACTGGCTCGAACAGCACCTCCGCCAATATCCGGGCACAGTTATCGCCATCACTCACGACCGCTATTTCCTCGACCACGTGGCCGGATGGATTCTGGAACTCGATCGGGGCGAGGGTATCCCCTGGAAAGGAAACTATACCTCGTGGCTCGAACAGAAAACCAAACGGCTGGAGATGGAGGAGAAACAGGCCAGCAAACGGCGCAAGACGCTGGAGCGGGAACTGGAATGGGTGCGTATGGCGCCCAAAGCCCGGCAGGCCAAAGGCAAGGCCCGTCTGAACTCTTACGACAAACTGCTGAACGAAGACCAGAAGGCGAGGGAAGAGCGGTTGGAGATATTCATCCCGAACGGCCCCCGACTGGGCAATAAGGTCATCGAGGCCAAAGGGGTGGCCAAAGCCTACGGCGAAAAACTGCTTTTCGACAACCTGAATTTCATGCTGCCGCCCAACGGCATCGTGGGTGTCATCGGTCCGAACGGCGCCGGCAAAACGACCCTCTTCCGGCTCATCATGGGTCAGGAGCTGGTCGATAGCGGCGAATTTGAGGTGGGCGAGACGGTGAAAATCGCCTACGTGGACCAGACCCACAAGGATATCGACCCGCAGAAGAGCGTCTATCAGGTGATTTCCGGCGGACAGGAGACGATTCGTGTGGGCGGAAAAGAGCTGAACGCCAGGGCTTATCTCTCCCGGTTTAACTTTACGGGTGCCGACCAGGAAAAATTGTGCGGCGTATTGTCGGGCGGCGAACGCAACCGGCTGCACCTCGCTATGGCGCTCAAGGAGGAGGGCAACGTCCTGCTGCTCGACGAACCGACCAACGACATCGACGTGAATACGCTGCGGGCGCTGGAGGAGGGTTTGGAAAATTTCGCCGGCTGTGCGGTCGTCGTTTCGCACGACCGCTGGTTCCTCGACCGCATCTGTACGCATATCCTCGCTTTTGAGGGCAACTCGGAGGTGTTTTATTTCGAGGGCTCTTACTCCGAATACGAAGAGAACAAGAAAAAACGGCTGGGCGATGTGGAGCCCCGCCGGGTGCGCTACCGCAAACTGATGGAATGATTGAAAAAAATGACATTTCGCAATACGTTGAAAATCTGCACTTTCAAAAATAAAGTGCAGATTTTTTTCGTCTCCGGTGCAACCGGACAGCCGGGTGGATGCGTCTAACGGATGACTTTTCCGGAAAAAGTACCGAAGTAATAACCGAACTAAAAATGAAAATGATGAAAAAGATGATTGTAATGCTGCTGGGCATTCTGCTGTTTACGGCAGGAGCCGGCGCCCGAAACGAAACGGTGGCCGCCGATACGGCGGCCGTGAACCCGGCAATGGCCGAAGTGAATCCGGAGGTGACGCTGTTGCAGTTGCAGCAGGAGCATGCCGCAGCGATGGAACACATGCGGCAAGACCATATAGAGGATACGTTGATTCCGGTGGTGGCTATCGTGTGCGGTACGGCCGTGCCGGCACTGGTGATATTCCTTATTGTATTTACGGGCCTGAAACACCGTACGAAAGTCAAACTGGCCCGTTATGACCTGATGGCCAAAGCGCTGGAGTCGGGAAAAGAGCTGCCCGATTATTTTTTCGAGGAAGGCGACAACCGGCCGGCTTCGGGAAAATCCCGGTTGAGTCGGGGTTTTACACTGGTGGGGGCCGGCGTAGGGTTGCTGTTTTTCGGGCTTGTCCTCTCTTCGAAATATGTATGGGCCTTTTCGGCCGTGCCGCTGCTGATAGGAGCGGGACAACTGCTGGTGTACCGGATAGAAGCCCGGTCGGCCGAATCGTTGTCTGAACCGGAATCGGAGAAATAAAAATCCCTCCATGAGCCGAAACGAGGATATCCGGCTGATTGCCCGCTGCCTTTTAACCGACGACAGGAGAGCCTATACCCGCCTGGTCGACAAGTATCATCCTCCTGTCGTACGGTTCTTTCTGAACCAGACATTGGGCGATGCCATGCTGAGCGATGACCTGGCACAGGAGACTTTTGTGCGGGCTTATACTCACCTGCGTTCGTTCAAAGGGCTTTCCTCGTTCTCTACCTGGATATTCCGGATAGCGTACCGGGTCTTTTACGATGAGATGCGGGCCCGCCGGAGCCGGGCCGAACAGCTGGCCGGCTGGGAGTGTGCCGAAAGTGAACCGCCGGGAGACCGGGCGGTGGAGAGAAAGATAGATATATACCGGGCGATGCAGCTGCTCTCTCCCGATGAACGGGCGGTGGTACAGCTCTACTATATGGAGGATATGGCGGTGAACAGGGTAGCCGATGTCCTGGAAATGCCTTCGGGTACCGTAAAGTCGCACCTGATGCGGGCCCGGCAGAAACTGGAAGTATATTTGGAAAAAGAAGATTACAGATATGAAGAGTGACGATAAGTTCCGGGCCTTTTTTGCCGGACAGGCTCAGCCGCTGCGGCCGACGGCATGGTTTGCCCGCCGGGTGGCCAACCGGTTGCCGCAGCCGGAAAAATCTTGTGCAAAGAGAATCGAGACCGTCTCCTGGTGCCTTGCCTGGCTGGTCGGGCTGCTGGTCGACGGCTGGCTGGTCTGTTCGCTGGTGCCGCTTCCCGGTTGCGGCGCATGGTTGAGCCTGCCTGTTGTGGCGGCGGGCATAACGGCGCTGTCGGTCTGGGCCGTGCTGATTTATCAGTTGGTGAGGATGCTGCGCATCTGAAAAAATGTATATAAGGTTGACTGACCCCTCTTGTTCCGTCTTTTTTCCCGGAACAGGAGGGGTATTGTGTGTCGGGTTATCCGAAGAGCTGGAGATAGACGTAGGCGGCAGGGGCGGCGAAGAGCACGCTGTCGAACCGGTCGAGCCAGCCGCCGTGTCCCGGCAGGCTGCTGCCCGAATCCTTGACCCCGACGGTGCGTTTCAGCAGCGACTCGCACAGGTCGCCGAAGGTGGCGCTGACGGAGACGGTCACGCCCAGTCCGACCCACTGGAGCCAGGAGAGTGCGGGTTCGACGATGGCCAGGAGGCCGGCAACTATCCCGCAGAAAAACAGTCCGCCGAAAAATCCCTCCCACGATTTCTTGGGCGATACCCGCTCGAACAGCCGGTGACGCCCCAGCGTAACGCCGACGAGGAATGCACCGGTGTCGTTGGTCCAGATAAAGACAAAGAACGCCAGCAGCAGGCTCGGCATATATATCGTGTAGAGACCGGGAAAGGCGATGAAATTGAGCAGGGCGAAAGGCAGGGCGATGTACAGCTGCCCCAGCAGGGCATAGGCCCAGTTGCGGATGGGGTCGGGCTGCCGGGCGTAGAGCTGTGCGGCAAAGGTGTAGAGCAGATAGAGGATGTACGGCACGAAAAGAAACCGGACAATGGGAGCCGCCTCGCCCGAACAGTAATAATAGAATGCGGCGAAGAGGTAGGCCCCGCCGGCAATGTGGGGCAGGTGCCGGAAAGCGGGATGCCCGCCGGCGTTGTCGACCAGCCCGTAGAACTCGGCGAGCGACAGGGCGGTGAGTACGGTAAACAGTACGGCAAATGCCTGTTTCCCCCAAAGGATGCACCCGATGAGCAGGGCGACGAAACAGACTCCGGTAATGGTTCTTGTAACGATGTTTTTCACGGTAATGCGGTTTTAGATGCGTTTTTATTCCTGACTGTCGGGGGCGGCTTCGGCCTGCTGCAGGGCTGCGGGGGATGCCTCCTCCGGCTGCGGCTCTTCGGCGGCCTCCTTTTCAAGGGCCTCTTCGGCTGTCTCGTCCCGAAGAATCTCTTCGGAGCGGGACGCCCACTGCCGTTTGCCGAAAATGTGCTCTACATCTTCGGTGAAGATGACTTCCCGCTCGATGAGCACCTGCGTGAGCTGCGCATGCCCTTCGGCTTTCTCGGTCAGTATCGTCTTGGCCCGGTCGTACTGCCCGGCCACAATGCGGCTCACCTCTTCGTCGATGAGCCGGGCGGTCTCCTCGCTGTAAGGTTTGGTGAAGCCGTAGTCCTGCCCCGTAGAGTCGTAGTAACTCAAGTTGGGCAGTTTCTCGCTCATCCCGAAATAGACCACCATGGCGTAGGCCTGCTTGGTCACCCGTTCGAGGTCGTTGGCGGCTCCGGTCGAAATGCGTCCGAGAAAGAGCTCTTCGGCCGCCCGCCCGCCCAGCGTGGCGCACATCTCGTCGAGCAGCTGCTCCTTCGTGGTAATCTGCCGCTCTTCGGGCAGGTACCAGGCGGCTCCCAGCGCTTTGCCTCTCGGGACAATGGTCACCTTGACCAGCGGATTGGCATATTGCAGGAACCAGCTGAGCGAGGCGTGCCCGGCCTCGTGTATGGCGATGGCCCGCTTCTCCTCGACGGTGGTGATTTTGGTGCGTTTCTCCAGTCCGCCGACAATGCGGTCGACGGCATCCATAAAGTCCTGCTTCTGTACGAAATTCTTCTCTTTGCGGGCGGCAATCAGGGCGGCCTCGTTGCAGACGTTGGCGATGTCGGCGCCGGAGAATCCGGGTGTCTGCCGGGCCAGCAGGTCGATGTCGACCGATTCGTCTATCTTCACGTTGCGCAGGTGTACCCCGAAAATGGCTTTGCGGTCGTTCAGGTCGGGCAGCTCGACATAAATCTGCCGGTCGAAACGTCCTGCCCGCAGGAGCGCCTTGTCCAGAATGTCGGCCCGGTTGGTGGCCGCCAGAATGATGACCCCGCTGTTCGACCCGAAACCGTCCATCTCGGTCAGCAGCTGGTTGAGCGTGTTTTCCCGTTCGTCGTTTGCCCCCATGTTCGGATTCTTTCCCCGTGCCCGGCCTACGGCATCAATTTCGTCGATAAAGACGATGCAGGGCGCTTTCTCTTTGGCCTGCCGGAACAAATCCCGTACACGGGATGCCCCTACGCCGACAAACATCTCGACAAAGTCGGAACCCGACAGCGAGAAAAACGGTACGTTGGCTTCTCCCGCCACCGCTTTGGCCAGCAGCGTCTTTCCGGTGCCCGGAGGGCCTACCAGCAGCGCCCCTTTGGGTATCTTGCCCCCCAGCTCGGTGTATTTGCCCGGATTTTTCAGGAACGATACGATTTCTTCAACCTCCTGCTTGGCCTCCGACAGTCCGGCCACATCTTTAAACGTTACCCGTACCGGCCCCTCTTTGTCGAACAGCTGCGCTTTCGATTTCCCGACGTTGAACACACCGCCGCCACCTCCCTGATTCGACATGCGGCGCATGATAAGAAACCAGAAGGCTATCAGCAGCAGAATCGGCCCGAAAGACCAGAGCAGGTCGCCGAAATCGCTGCTCTTCTCGTATTTTACCTCAGCGTGAAAGCCACTCTCCTCTTTCCAGCGGGTGATGGTGTTGTCCAACACTTCGGCAGAGGGTATGTGGGTCGTTATCTGCGGCCTTTTGCCCAGCTTCTCTTTCGAACTGCTGAACACTTGCTGGGCGGCGCTGTCGGTCAGCACGGCTTCAACAAAGTCTTTGTTCGTGAAAACGGTCATCTCGGTGATGCCGCCCTTTTGCGCAATCTCCCCGAACTGGGTCCAGGTGACCTCTTTCGAACTCGTCGTGTCGTTAATCAGGTACAGCCCTATCAGCAAAAAGGCGATGAGCGAGTACATCCAGTACAGGTTGAAAATCGTCTTTCTGGGCTTCTTCGGCCCTTGCGGTTGCAGCGGATTCAAATTGTTGTCCATACGGCGCTTCTCTTATTTTTTATAGTCAGGCAGCAAAAATTATTCCACATCGGGGATAACTGACAGTTTGGCATCACTCCACAACTGTTCGAGCTTGTAATATTCCCGGTATTCGGGCAGGAAAACATGTACATAGATGTTCCCGTAGTCGATGACAATCCATTGCGCATTCTGGTATCCGTCGTACCCGAACGGCTTGACGCCGGCGGTTTCCCGGACATGCTCCCGGACACTGTCGGCTATGGCCGATACCTGCATGGCCGAACTGCCCTCGCATACGACGAAATATTGCGCAGAGGAGGAATCGATGTGGCGCAAATCGGCTGTGACAATCTTTTTCCCCTTCTTTTCCTGTATCCCTTCTACAATCTTGCTGAGTAAAATGTCATTCTCTTCCATTGGACCCGGTTTTGTCTCTTTATCCTGCAAATATAACTCGATTTCTATAACCGATAGCGTTATAAGTGTGATTAATTTTTATTTTTAATTAAAACCGGCCGCAAAATCGAAAAGAAAAGAGCCGATTTTTCGGGAAAAGGATATTTCATTATCTTTGTCCCCCGTAATTCTGAAACATTCACATTATATATTGGAATATGGAAATCAAAGGTAGAATTTTTCAAGTGCTTCCGCTGCAAAGCGGGGTGAGCCAGGCGAGCGGACGGGAATGGAAAAAACAGGAATATGTGCTCGAAACCGGTGACCAGTATCCTCGCAAAGTCTGTTTCCAGCTCTTCGGAGACAGAGTGGACCAGTTCCCCGTAGCTGTGGGAGATGAGGTGGTGGTCTCGATTGATATCGAAAGCCGGGAGTATAACGGACGCTGGTATACCAATATCTCGGCGTGGAAAATCGAGAAAGTGGCCGATATGCCCCCGATGGCCGATGCCGCCAATATCCCTCCGGTGGACTTTATTCCCGCCGACCCGGCCCAGTCGAACGACGACTTGCCCTTTTGACGACCGGAAGTTATGAACAGCTTTCTTAGCTGAATATCAGATTGATAACATTCGGTGTTGAAAAAACTGTTCATAAAGTGCTCCGACGAAAAGAGCCAAACTGACAAATCCCGCTTACCTTTGCTGTTGCAATTCAGGCGAGAAGCGCAGTATAATAAAGTAAAAAGGCAGAGAAAAACACGTCAAACCCGGCCAAAAAGAAAAAATATGCAAAAAAATTTGGAAGGGAATGAAAAGAAGTTTTATCTTTGCACCACTTTCGCGCTTTGAAAAGCCGGAA